>JAUMYK010000008.1 GCA_030528665.1 bacterium | reverse complement strand
CAGTTATCTCGTTTAATTCTGATGAGCTATTGCCAATTTTCTTTTGCTTACACTAGAGGTATTTCAACTTGAAAGATCTTTTGATTTCCCTATACCTAAACACGCAATTTTACTTTCCCTCAGAAACCAAAATGCCAAAACATCTTGTGATTGTAGAGTCTCCTGCTAAATCTCAAACTATCAAAAAATTTCTTGGTGCGGATTTTGAAGTGAGAGCCTCTTATGGACATACGGTGGATCTACCAACCAAAGGTATGGGAATAGATATAGAAAATGGATTTCAGCCTGAATATGTTGTCTCTCCTGATAAAAAGAGGGTTATTTCTGAACTCAAAGCACTTTCTAAAAAAGCTGATCAGACCTGGATCGCAACGGATGAGGATCGTGAAGGAGAGGCGATTGGATGGCATATTGCTAATCAGTTGGGATTGGATATTTCCAAGACTCCGAGAATTGTTTTTCATGAGATTACCAAAAATGCTATTGAAAAAGCAGTAGCCAATCCAAGAACGATTGATATGAGTTTGGTGGATGCTCAGCAGGCTAGGAGAGTGTTGGATAGATTGGTGGGGTTTGAGCTTTCTCCCGTCTTGTGGAAAAAAATAAAAACCTGACTCTCAGCAGGAAGGGTACAGTCTGTTGCTGTTAAGCTGATTGTTGAGAGAGAGAGGGAAATTCAGGCTTTTGAATCTGTTTCTTTTTTTAAGGTTGTAGGAGAGTTTCTGACTAGTGAAGATAAGGCCTTTCATGCTGAACTTACTAAACAACTGAAATCTGAGGCTGAGGTGGTAAAGTTTTTTGAACTCCTCAAGGATGCTCAGTATCAAATTAGTGATATTGAGGTTAAACCTGGTAAAAAATCTCCATCTGCACCTTTTACAACCTCTACCCTTCAGCAAGAGGCGAGTAGAAAACTTGGATTTTCAGTAGGTAGGACGATGCAAGTAGCTCAAAAGCTTTATGAGGCAGGGCATATTACGTATATGAGAACTGATGCTGTTAATCTTTCGGATTTTGCAATTAAGGCGGCTCAAGCACAGATTATCAGTGAATATGGAGAAGAGTATTCTAAACCTACTAAATATGCCACAAAATCTAAGGGTGCCCAAGAAGCTCATGAATGTATTAGGCCTACGCATATGGATAATCATTTTGCAGGTTCAGATCCGAGTGAAAAAAAATTATATCAATTGATTTGGAAGAGAACGATTGCTTCCCAAATGGCTCCAGCGATTTTGGAAAAAACTAAGGCTTCCCTTTTGATTTCTACTACTGAGAAATTTAAGTTTGTGGCAAGTGGAGAGGTGCTTAAATTTGATGGTTTTCTCAAAGTCTATATGGAATCTACTGATAATGATGAAGATGAGGAAACAGCAGGAATGTTACCAAAACTTGAACAAGGCGAAAAAGTAAAAGAAAACTGAATTCTTGCAACCCAAAAATTTAAACAACATCCACCAAGATATACAGAAGCAAGTCTTGTAAAAAAACTTGAAGAGCAAGGCATAGGAAGGCCTTCTACCTATGCTCCTACAATCTCTACGATCCAAAAAAGAGGCTATGTAGTTAAAGAAGATAGACCATGAGTCCAAAGAAAGTATTTAGAACTCTGATTTAAAGACTGAGTACTGACTCGCGATGAAAGAGAACAAATTACGGGAACTGAAAAACAGAAAATGTTTCCTACAGATATTGGTATGATTGTTACTGATTTTCTCAATCAGAATTTTGCTGATATTATGGATTATAGTTTTACTGCGAGCGTGGAGGAGGAATTTGATCAAATTGCTAGTGGATCGCTTCAGTGGAATGATATGATTGCTAAATTTTATCGCCCTTTTCATGCACAGGTAATCGAGACAACCGGTAAAGAAAGAGTAAATACTGAAAGATATTTAGGCGTTCATCCTAGCTCTGGCAAACAGGTTATTGCAAGAATGGGGAGATATGGACCGATGATTCAGATCGGTGAACAGGAAGATATGGATAAAAAGTTTGCTTCCATTCCTGCTGGAAAATCATTGGAAACGATTACGCTAGAGGAAGCCCTCCAAGCCTTTGCCCTTCCAAGGAGTCTGGGGACTTATCAAGGGGAAGAGGTTCTGGCATCTACAGGTCGTTTTTGACCGTATGTGAAGTATACATCGCTGTTTGTCTCGATCAAAAAAGATTCTGGTTTAGATCCTTTTTCTATTACTTTAGAGGAGGCGATTCCTTTGATAGAGGCAAAACTTGCACTTGAGGCAAATAAATATATTCATGAATATGACTATGCAAAAGAGAAGATTCAGGTTTTAAACTGACCCTATGGTCCTTATATCAAATATGCAAAGAAGAACTATAAAATTCCTAAAGCTTGAAAGGATGCGACAGATTTGACTTTGGAGGATTGTTTGGCAATTATAGGGCTGGATACGAATGCTAAGGCTTCTCCTGCTAAAGCTTCTACAAAATCTGTTTCAAAAGCATGATCGAAGCTTGCTTCAAAAAAAGTTTCTTCTAAGAAGGTCGGCACTAGAAAAGCAGCTTCTGCAAAGTAATAAAAATAGTGTATAGGAGAGAAAACTGAATTTTAAAGCTCGCTTTTGTCTATACGAAAAATACGAGAAGAAAAATTTCCGTATTGTTTTTACTTCTCTGGGGTGTTATTTTAGCGATGGAACTATAAGTATTTGAGGGGGAAAGTAAAAAAAATACAGCCAAAAATTTGACTGTATTGGTATGCATCTATTTTTCCAGAATGTTTTGTATATATTCTGATAATAAGTGCATTAACTGGTTTACATCTTCTGCTTCTCCCACCATATTGTGGTTGAGCAACATCCCTTCATAGTGGAGATATTGACTGAAGTGTCTATCTGATTCATTAACTTCATTGAGCAGTATTGAAGCATAGGGAGCTAGTATGAAATCTAATGTTTCGAGTTCTTCATCTCCTCTAGTTTGTGCAGATAGTATTCCTTTTGCGCTTCGATAGGGCTTGAGTTTGAGCAGAAAAGCAGTTTCTTGTGCTAGGGAGTGATATAATCTATCTTGTCCTTTAGCATCTGCTAAACGCTTGCGGTATAGCTTACAAGCAGTTTGTAAAGTTTTATAAGCCTCTTTGAAGTCAAGAGGTGTTTCAAAGGTAAATGATAGTGGTTTCATATCTCTTCTTTTTTTTTGTTTCTACTCACTAGTATAGAGATTTTTCTTGTTAAAATCAAGGTATTGTCTTGTTGGTTTGTGATGTTGTTGCAACTTGTTCTTGAAGGCGTTGATTTTCCTCTTTGAGATGTTGATTTTCTTCCTGGAGGCGTTGATTGTCGTAGTGGAGTGGATCTGTGTTTTGTTGAAACAGCATTTCGAATTTTTCTAAAGCTTCCCAGCCCTCATACCATTTGAGTCTCTCTGCGTTCATCGGTCATTTTTGTTCGATGTTTTGTAGTTGGCTAGAGAGAATCTGAATGTTCCCTGTTTCATCTAGCTTTGCCTCTATTTGGAGGAAGAGGTTCCAAAATTTATCAGAAACTTTCACGATGAGTGTGGTGTCTCCTTGCCAGAGGGTGCTGTGGATTTTTCGATAGTGATCAGTGCCTCGTTTTCGGTTGGGATTATGACCTTTGAGGGGAACGAGGGTGTCGATCAGGTTTTTGATTTCTTTTTCTATGATGAATTGGCGGTCGTAGTGATGCATCGTAATAGGGCAGTAAAACCCTGATTTGTCCTCTTGATAGCTGATCCAATCATCACAGCCATAGTTGCCACGGTGTCCATATTTGTGTACTCGATCAGGAAAATGGAGATGATGTTTTGCTGGATTGCGACCATGGTCGGTGAAGAGTTGAAATTTGAGTCGAGTGGGAATATGGAGGTCTATTGTAACATTTACGGGAATAAAAGGTGTGATCTGATCATACAGCATTGCATCTTGGAGTCCAATTCTGATGCCCTCTTGTTCTCTTATGATTTTGATAGGTGAGAGATTTTCAAGTGCTTGAGTGAGGTGTTTTTGTCCTTGTTGTGTTGGGAATTTAACAAAATCGTAATGATAGATGACTTTGAGTGTATTTTCCTTGCTTGGGATGAGATTGACAAGGTGTACCTTGCCTGCTAAGTGATCAAGCTCATCTAGGATCAATCCTGCAGGTTGAGTGATTTCTATGAGCAGTTCTTGTTGTTCTTTATTCAGTTCAATAGTAGTTTCTTGGCTCGTATGGTGGCTGAGGTGACTTTGTCAGTTGAGTAGTACTTCATTAAGTGCAATGAGTCCTATGGAGAGAGCTATGATTCCTGTAATCAATCCAGCGATTATAGCGGCTGAGGGAAGAATTTTTTTGTGGAAGAGTTGCCCTAGCGTTCAGCTAAGGAGGATGAGGACTGAGAGCGTTCCGAGGAGCAGTCCCCATTTTGTGATTGCTGGGAAGATGGTAGTGAGTTCTATATTTGCATAGTGATAGCCTGTGAAAAAGTAGTAGGTCAAGATCAAGCTACAGATCAAGAGGCTACTCAAGCTTAGGCTGATAAGGATAAGCAGCATAACTTTTGCGATTTTCCAACTATAGCCAAAGACCCTGCGAACGCATTTTCGCAATCGTGGAACAACTCCTCATACAATCTGATATGTCCAACGCAAACTATTGCATATTGCGAGCCTCAAATCTCGTAGCTGCCCACAGAAATAGCTCAATATTCCTGTGTTGCTATAGTTTTTTTCGCTTCTTGGAAAGAGCAGTGCGAGGAGGAGATAGCTTAGTACCCCAAAGAGGAGCATCGAAAAAGAGGGGATAGTAAGCAGTATGTAGACTGCAAATACTACAAAAGCTCTCCAAATCCATACTGACCAGCCACTTTTTTGAGCAAACATCGCGCATATCCCTAGAAATATAGCTTTTTTGTCTGGTCTGGATCGTTCTTTATCTTGGAGGGTCTGATATCGTGATGAGCGAGGGGATTGGAGGTATGATCAGTGTTGTTTGTGTTTTCTGTTTTCTGGGATGTGATGGTAGTTTTCTTCATCAAAAATTTCTTCTGCTTCTCATACATCATTGACGATACTGATTGCAATTTTTTGTCAGATTTTGAGCTTTTGTTGCTGATAGCTTTCGAGTTTATCTATAACTCTTTGGAGGATATCTTGATGGAGTTCTGGTTCGATACCTTGTTTGTCTACAAATGCAGCGATTCTTTTTAGATAGTCAGATAAAAACTGATGTACTTGCGTATCGAGTTTGAAGGATTTCCCATTGATAGTAAGGTTTTTCATAGCGATAGGTATAAAAAATTAAAAGAAATCTGATGTGAATGTGGAGTTTGTTTTAGCTTTGTGATTGCATTCCAATGATTGCTGTGTTGAGCTGATTTCGGGTGGTTTCCATTTTTTGGAGGATGTGCTGTCCGTGTTCTGTCAGGCTATAGTATTTTCTAGGGGGTCAGCTTGGAGATTCTACTCGAGCATAGGTCAAAAGTTGTTCTTTTTTGAGGCGAGAAAGGAGGGGATAGAGCGTGCCTTCTACTACGAGGAGATCATAGGTCTGAAGTGCGGTAATGATGTCTGAGGCATAGACTTCTCCTTTGCTGATGATTAAGAGGATCAGGTATTCCAAAATCCCTTTTCTCATTTGTATTGCGATTTTGTCTACATCATACATTTCTGATCATAGTGGAAAATAAAGCTACTATGTATTGCAAGGTAGTGTATAAATATTTTTTGTGAAAATGCAAGAGGATTTTTTCTTTTGCACTTTCCTTTGAAAACTGATCTCAAAACTGTACACTACAGAGTAAAGGAAGTCAGATTTTTTTTGTTTTTTTATTGATTATTGGTACTGCGATGAGTCTTGCAAATAAGTATCGTCCTCAAACTTTTGATGCTATGATCGGTCAGGAGCATATTATTGATATTCTCAAAGCACAGATGTTGGCGAGAGAGAGCCTGCATCATAACTATCTGCTCTTTTGACCAAGAGGAACTGGAAAGACGACTTCTGCAAGGCTGATCGCTAAAGGACTCAACTGTACCAATCTGCAAAATGGAAATCCTTGTAATCAATGTCCAAATTGTCAGCTGATCAATACTGGAACGAGTTTGGATTATGTAGAGATAGATGCTGCTTCTCATACTGGAGTAGACAATATCAGGGAAGAGATTATAGATAGAGCATTGTATCCACCGACTGCATTGCACAAAAAAATCTATGTGATTGATGAGGTACATATGCTCAGTAAGGGGGCTTTTAATGCTTTGCTCAAGACAATAGAGGAACCAAAGAGTAATGTTTGTTTTATTTTAGCTACTACGGAGATTCATAAGGTGCCTGATACGATTATCTCTCGTTGTCAGGTATTTAATTATAGAAAAGTGGCTCCTCAAGCTATGATTGCTCATCTTGAGGCTATTTGTACGGCTGAGCAACTTAGCTATACACGCTCTGCATTGGAGATTATTGCTACTATTTCTGAAGGTCATGTGAGAGATGCTGTGAAGTATATTGATCAGGTCAGTATTTTATGAACGCTTGATGAAGAAAATATTACGAAGTTTTTGGGAGTGGCAGGCGATGCTACGATTGATATGCTCTTGCAGACGATTAAAACTAAAGATAGAAGTCAGATTTTTGCATCGCTTGATCAGATTAGTCAAGGTGGGGTAGATCTGAGTGCTTTTGCGAAGCAGATGATCGGCTATATTGATCAGCATTTGATGGAAGATACGGATTTTTTGCTTGAGATGTGTAAGGTATTTGGCGAAATTCTCAGCACTTTGAGGTGGTATCCGTATCCGATTGTTGCCTATAAAATTGGGATTAATAGTTATCTTTCTTCAGAAAGCGTCGTTAGTTCTGAAGCTTCACAGCAAGCTTCTCAACATCTCATCGCATCTTCTTCTGTGGGTAAAGGTACTGTTGAGTCAGGGGGAGAAGCTGCTATGTCAACTTCGAGTGTATCTACTGTACAGCAAGAGGATGCTCCTTCTGCGTGACCACAGCCTCAGCAGTCTTCTCAGACTTCTACTCTTTCCTCTTGAGCATTGGATTTTAAAAGCTTGTGGACTCAAGTCGTGGCTAAACTGTGAAAGCCTACGGTGCAGTCCAATCTCAAAGATCAGGCAATTATTGAAAAAAAGGAGGGAAATCAGATTGTTGTGGTAGTGATTACCAAAATTGCAGAGATGCTGCTGAATAATGAGGAAAATAGAAAAGCTCTTGAACAATTTTTGAGCCAAGAGCTTGGTGAAAGTATTGAGATTAGTGTAAGTTATGAGGATAAGGCGAGCTATTTTGCGAGGAAAATGGGACTCTAAGCGTCAGATTTGGCGCTTTTTTTGTGATGAAGGGGGATTAGTCCCTCGTAACCATTTTAACGAAAGTATCCGTTGGAATTTCAACATTTCCGATGGCTTTCATTCTCTTTTTTCCTTCTTTTTGTTTTTGGAGAAGCTTTCTTTTTCTACTCACATCTCCACCATAACATTTTGCAAGGACATCTTTTTTGATAGCAGAGATGTTTTCACGAGCGATGATTTTATTTCCTAGTCCAGCTTGAAGAGGGATGGCAAAAAGGTGTTTTGGAATCAGTGTTTTGAGTTTTTCTACTGCTTCACGACCGAGATAATAGGCTTTGTCGTAGTGTACGACCCAGGTGAGAGCTTCTACTTTTTCGTTATTGATAAAGATGTCGAGTTTTACGAGATTGTCGCTTTCATATCCTTTGAATTCATAGTTCATGGTCGCATAGCCTTTGGTTGCTGATTTGAGGCGATCGTAAAAGTCTACAATGATTTCTCCCATTGGTAGTTCATAATGCCATACTACTCTGGTAGCATCAATATACTCCATATGTTTGAGTTTTCCTCTATATTCCTGGCAGAGTGCCATAATGTTTCCCGCATACTCTTCAGGTCCTACTACTTCTACATTAGCAATTGGTTCGAGGATTTCTTCAATCATTCCTTGATCAATCATATCTGATCCTGATTTGACTACGATTCGAGGTTTGAAGAGGTCTGCTAAGCGTTTGAAAGTTGGGTTTTCGAGCATAGTCCCAAAGATGCCTTCGGAGTGTTCGAGGAGTTCAAGGTCTGCATCCTCTAGAGTCAGATTTTCTTTTTTAAGAATTTCACGATAGAGTCAGGTTTGGATGAGTCCTTTGATATTCATCCCAGTTTTTATCAGAGGAATGGAAAGATTTTTGGATTTTACCAGATACATCACTGTAGGGATGGTAAAAATGGTATCGAGTCCGTACTCACGAAAGAGTCTTTCCTTGATAATATCCATATGCAGCATTCCTAAAAATCCACAACGAAATCCTAGTCCAAGTGCTTTACTATCTTCCATCTCGTAGGCAACGGCACTATCATTGAGTGAGAGTTTTTCTAGGCTATCTTTGAGTTTATCGTATTCAGTTGAGTCTATTGGGTAGACTCCAGCATACACATAGGGTGTTACCTTTCTAAATCATGGGATTAAATGTTGATGGAAACGGCTCGTATCCTCATTTTTTCCTACTTTGACTTTCAGCATGGTATCTCCAATTTTTACATCTCTTACCGATTTTTGTCCCGTTAAGATGTATCCAATTTGTCCTTCAGAGAGTGTTTTGTCTGCATGATATTCTGGAGTGAAGTGTCCTACTTCGGTCGGTTGGAAACTTTTTTCAGAATGGACGAGATAGACCTCATCTCCAGCAGAAAAACTTCCATCTACCACTTTTACATAGGCAAGTACTCCTTTGTAGGGATCAAACACTGAATCAAAAATCAAAGCTCTTGCTACTCCCATTATCCCTTTAAAAAACAAAATAAATCTGATCTAAAACTAGTGAATTCCTCAAAATTTGCAAGTAAATAAAATGATTTGACAAAAGTACCCAAAACCTTAGCATAGAAGATGTTTTATTTTGCTGTCTTTTTGGGATGAAAGCTCAACAAAAAATGCTTTTTACTTTGCTGATGAGTGGGATTGCTTTGGTGTGTTGTGTGATCGTGTTGTATCCGTTTGAGCAGGTGCAGGCTCCGACTCCGCTGGATATGGAGCTGATGGAGACGGCTGCGGATGAGGTGTCCTATGATCAGCAGAGTCGAAAGGAAGTGATCGCTCAGGATTGTCAGGCTTTTTTTGATGGATGCAATCATTGTATGAGGATGGGAGCTGATGAAGCAGCTTGTACGAAAAAGTACTGTGAGAGCTATCAAAAACCTGTTTGTACTGATGAGGATAATCAGCATAAGCATCCAGATCTAGTACCTGTATGTGATGCAAGTGATCCGCTTTCGCAATGTCAGCAGGCATTTGTTTTGGAGTAAGGACTTGATCTTTTGAGTGGGAAAAAAGATGTAATTCTGACTTTTCCTTACTGTTTTTTCCGCTGATTTCCTAGCACTTGCATTTCTGGAGCAAATCATTACAATCTCGTTTGGATTATCCTTTATTTTTGTATTATAGTTAAACTGATGAGGACTTTTTTGATTATTGCACTGATTGTTGTAGGAGTGATTTTTATTGGAAGTGTATTACTTCAGTCTCCAAAAGGTGGAGGTTTGGGGCTTGGAATTGGTGGAGCTTCTGCTGGGGGCAATGAATATGGAAGTAAAAAAACTATGGAGTCTAAGCTTCAAAAAATCGCAATCGTAACTGCTGTTCTTTTTGTTTTGATTTGCGTATTTTTACCTTTCGTTAAATAATGTGGTATCGTTACTATGAGGCAAATGCGAATAAAAAGCTCTTAACCTATATTTTGTATGTGATTGTTGTATGTTGGTTTTTTGCTACCGCTATCCTTGGGTATCAATTTTTGATCAAACATTCTCAGACCACTACTAAAAAGTGAGGAACTTTTGTAGAAGCAATTTTCAATCAGGTTTCTTATCTTCCTTATTTGAAAAATGACTGACAAAGCTTGTTTTATCAGTCTTTTTTGTTTGATGCTTGTATCAATTATGATAGTCTGAGTACGCAGGGACTAAGAGGTGAAAACTGTAAAATCACGACCCAAGACTATCAGACCTACTATGTCAGTCTGCCGAGTACTACCAAGTTTTGGAGTGATGGAACTCCATTGAGCTTAGATGATGTGTATTTTACTTATCAGAAGATTATTAGTCAGAATAGTTGGGGGATCAAGGCACTGAATAGTTATCAGGATGTGAAGGTCTCTAGAGAAGGGACTGGGGAAAATGAAAAGCTTAAAATTACTTTTCCTACCAGTACGACAGACAATAATTTGCTGTTTACCTACTATATTTTGCCAAAGCATGTCTTGGAATATGCTTCTCTTGAGGCGTATAGGACGATTTTTGCGGCGAATCCTGTGACCAGTGCTTGTGGAAAAATTGCTCCTAAGTCAAGTGATCAGCAGAGTTTAGTTTTTGATTTGACAAAATGTGAGGCGACTCATTTTGGCTTTTATCAGATCAAGAATTATGATGCTTTTGATGTGTTAGCAAAATCGGTGATCGAGGATCAGAATTATTTGATAGATAGCTATGCTCATCAGGTAACACTCGATGGGTATCAAAAGATTAACGTGATCAAAAGTCAGCTTTTAACCCTCTTTTTCAATACGAAGTCTGAAAAGATGAAGGTGAGATTGAGAAGAGCGTTGGGGGGATTGATCAATACGCATTTTTATACTGGTGATTATGCGACCTATCTCAAAAAGTATGATGAACCGCTTTTGAGGCTGTTTTACTCAGATGGGAGCAATATCAAGGAGTTTATCAATCGTTTAGCACTTGCTGAGGGTGGAGAAGCTGTCCAGCAGGAGGATTTGCGAGATAGTGGAGTACAAGCATTAAAAAAATCTATCTCGATCAATGGTATTGAAAGAAAGTTTGTCTTTTATACCCAAAAGCCTGAAAATGGGGTATTTAACCTTGAAATCAAGTTTTCCAATCAGTTTGAGAATATCAAGGTAAAAGACAATTATAAAAACACTTTCAGTCCAAAAAATTATAAAAAGACTGATAAAAAGATTGTGTATCCTCTAGAGATTGCTAAAAATTTGAGAGAGGGACTCAATCAATATACGATTGAGGGATCAATTAAAGGTAAGAACTATACGATTGCCAATATCGATCTGTATCTTCTCTCTACTACTGCTCCAGCAGCTGATAGTTCTGAGGATGAGGCGATGAAAGAGAAAATTAAAGTTGTCTATTATAATAATTTGGAATCCAATTTTGCGATCAAGCAGTTGAGGGCGATTTTGACGGAGGCTGGGATTTTGGAAAACTTCCTGTTTGAGCAAATTAGTAGTCCTGAGGCTTTAGAGGCTAAATTGGTATTGGGAGAATATGATATTTTGCTCAATACGATCAATATCGGTATGAAAAAGGATATTCTCAAGATTTTGACCACCAGTGATCCCTTGATCAATCCATCAAAATATACCAATCCGAATCTTACCAATCTCTTTAAGCAGCATACCAAGAGTCCACAAAAAGAAGATATTATGACCCAGATTGATAAAATTTATGCACAAGATCTGCCTTTTGTGATCCTTGGGTATCCTTACGATTTTGTTAATATCAAATCAAAACTCTTAGCATCGGAGTATATGACAGGAGTGCAGGAGTTGTATGAGTACAATTGGAGGAATTATTTGTTTCAAAATGTTGCTCTTGTGCAAAATACGGTAATCGATTTTAGCAAGCTCAAGGAGGTCAAAGGTTTTGTACAGGAGTTGGTAGCTAGTGTTAGTGATGATTTCTCTCTGGGTGCTGAGGCGGATGTGGCTTCTTGAGGAGTTTCATCACTCGAGGCTGAACTTTGATCTGAGGCGAGCTTGCCTGAGCAGGGAGAGACCACTCCAAGTCTCAATACTGATAATCCGTTTGAGGGTTTGGTAAAACCTGCAGAATAGTTTCTTTATCTGTATCTTAGTGTATTCTATGTTGGAAAATGGTATGTATTATCTTCAGATAGCGATTATTTTTGTGGTATCGATAGGATTGCACGAATATGCGCATGCTTATGTCTCTTATGCATTGGGTGATCCTACTCCAAAAATTCAAGGAAGGCTGACTCCGAATCCCTTGAAACATATTGATCCGATTGGATTTATTCTGATTTTTTTGATCCATTTTGGATGGGGAAAACCTGTACAGATAGACCCTAGCTACTACAAAAAGCCCTATAGGGATGAGCTGCTCGTAGCGCTTGCTTGACCAGCAAGCAATATTGTCCTTGGGATACTGGCAATTCTTGTGATGATGGTCTATATGAAACTTTTTGGTCAGAGCATCGTCAGTATTTCTGGCAATGGATTGGATATGGTAGCACAGTTTTGGATGCTGTTTGCGATGAGTAATTTTGCGCTCGCTGCTTTCAATATGATTCCGCTTCCTCCTTTGGATGGGTATAGATTGATCAAGGTTATGCATCATGGTGCAGGTGCCTTTCTGGAGCGTTATGTAGGGGTGATTTCTTTGGTGTTTCTCTTGCTGGTCGTGTTTTGACCGTTTAAGGGGGTGTTGAGTAGCTATATCCACACGATTGCTTCTGGATTGTTCAGAATTTTTTCTTTCCCTTTTGCTCAGTTGCTCTTTTAAAAAGATAAAAAATCTGACTTTACTTCTTAGATTATCATCATATGTTAGAAAAACTCAATACGATTATCGCAAAATATGAACATCTCAGAGAGGAATCACTTAAGCCTGAGATTTTTGAAGATATGGAAAAAGCTAAAAAAGTGAATAAGGAACTTTCATCTTTAGAAAAGACTTTTGAGCTTGCAGTAGCATATAAAAGCGCGTTGGAAACGCTTGAGAATGCTCAAGAGCTGCTTGCCAATGAAACGGATGCTGATCTTCTTGAGATGGCTCAGGAGGAGCTAGATACTGCTAAAGCATCTATTGAAACTCTTGATCATGAGCTTAAAATCGCTCTTCTTCCCAAAGATCCTAATGATGATAAAAATATTTATCTTGAGATTAGACCTGCTGCAGGAGGAGATGAGGCTGGGCTTTTTGCCTCTGAGTTGCTTAAAATGTATCTTACCTATGCACAAAAAAAAGGCTGGAAACCTGAGATTGTTGAGGAGCAACTTTCAGATATTGGAGGAGTGAAGTTTGTGATGGTTAAAATTGCAGGAGAGAGTGTTTATTCTTTGATGAAATTTGAGTCTGGAGTGCATAGAGTACAGAGAATCCCAGATACGGAGTCCAATGGGAGAGTGCATACCTCTACAGTCACTGTTGCGATTATGCCTGAGGCAGAAGATGTAGATGTTCAGATTGATCCTAAGGATATTGTGATGGATACCTATGCGGCTTCCTCCTCTGGAGGGCAAAATGCCAACAAAAACCAGACTGGAGTGAGATTGCATCATTTGCCGAGTGGATTGATCGTGAATATCGGAGATAGTAAATCCCAAATGCAAAATAAGGAAAAAGCTTTTGCTGTACTTAAGTCTAGGCTTTATCAGATTGAATTGGATAAAAAACAGGCTGAGGAGAAATCACTCAGAGGAAATCAGATTGGAACTGGAGATCGTTCTGAAAAAATTAGAACCTATAATTTTCCTCAGGATAGGGTAACTGATCATCGTATTCACGAGTCTTGGTCAAATCTTCCAAATATTATGCTTGGAAATATCGATGATATTATTGGGAAAATGGTGCTGGAAAATCAGACTATGCTGCTCAATCAGCAGATGCAGGCGAATGGATAGTATCTCTTTAATCAAAAAAAAATCTGGGTTTTGGATTCAGATTTTTCTTGTTGTTTATTTCAATTTTGAAAAAAGTTTTCAAAAGAGTGAGTAAGGATGATCAATATACTCTGATGATGTGGTATGGTAGCACTGGTAGTGGGTTTTTATTCTTCTCGCTGATTGGGATTTGCCCATCCTTCAGCATCTTCTTCAAATTCTTGGATAATTGCTTCTATGACTTCTTGAAGTGTTTCTGGTTCATATTTGTCTCGATATTGGAGTTTTTTTACGAGTTCTGGAAGATAGCTTCAGCGAATTCGGCGGAACCATTCTTTAGTAGTGAGTCTATCTTCGATTTCTTGTCCTAGACATTCCTCGATATAATCCATACATAGCTCAGGGTCGTGCATAAATTCTGGATGGCGATCTGCAAGTTGTGTGAGAATGCGATGCATGTATTTGTGATAAATTCTGCTATAGAGGATATGATACTCGTAGTCTTGAAAGGTTGTGGTAGTCATAGCTATGTCTATAGGATATAAAAGGAGCTTAGCCTAAGTGTAGTCTTTTTTTGGTAAAAATCAAAAAAATAGGAACTTTTTGAGTATTCTGCGCTTCTTGATGAGGGGATTGGCTTGTTTTTGGGGAGGAAAAACGCTATAACAAGTCAGATTTATTTTTTTTACTATAATGCAGAGATTGGATAAGTATTTGGCAAGTTTGGGATTGGTTTCTCGTAGAGAGGCTCCTAAGGTATGCAAGGCGGGTGAGATTTTGGTAGATGGAGAGATAGTAAAAAAGCCTGATCTCAAGCTTAAAGGAGGAGAGATACTCACGATTTTTGGGCAGGAGATTGAGGTGCGTGAAAAGGTCTATGCTATCCTGTATAAATCGGCAGGCTATATTTCCTCAGATGAGGATGAATTTGGCTATCCGAGCTATAAAAAGCAAATGCTTGACTGTCCTTATGTAGAGGTATTGCATGTGGCTGGGAGGTTGGATGTGGATACTGAGGGATTGCTTTTACTTTCCAATGACGGGCAATTTATTCATCAAGTGATTAGTCCCAAATGGGATAAAGAAAAAGAATATGAAGTCTGGTTGGATTCTGAGATTTCCTACGAAGATTGTCAGCAGTTGCAGCAAGGGGTAGTATTAGATGATGGATATCTTACTAAGCCTGCAAAGGTTGTCCAACTAGAAGCTAAAAAGATTCTTTTGACCCTTACTGAGGGGAAGTATCATCAGGTTAAGAGGATGCTTGAGGCTGTTGGAAATAGGGTGGTCTATCTCAAGAGATTGAGGATTTGAGAATGGACCCTAGATGGTTTAGAAAAAGGGGAGTGGAAACTGATAGAAAATACGTGTTAAGGGATTTTAGTTGCTTGTGATTGGGGAGAGGATCTGTCTGTTATTGTAGATTTGATCTGTAATCTATTTTGATCTGTAATCTATAGCTCCCTCCGCCTCGCTTTGCTCGGCACCTCCCTCAATCGAGGGAGGACTCAGTTTGTGAGAAAGTGTAGCTTGCAGTTTTTTTGTGTCGAGGGAGGATTCAATTGATGAGGATGAAATGTTAAAAGTTCCCCCTCGATGAGGGGGATGTCCGCAGGACAGGGGGAGTTATTTGTTCAGTGAAGAGGTAAGAGTAGTAATTGCTTGTCATTCCGGACTTGATCTTGCCTGTCATTCCGGACTTGCTCCGGAATCTTCTCCGCTTGCTGAGATCAAGTTCCCCGCAACTTCGTGCGGGACAGGCAGGATGACAAAGCAAGTTCCCTGCAACTTTGTGCGGGACAGGCAGCATGACTAATAGAGAGTTAATCTGAAGGACGGGGGGAGTTTTTTTAGAAGCTTGAAGACTTCTGCTTTCTCAGAATAGAACTGCTTGCAAACAACAAAAAAAGACGGCTGAAAAGCCAAACCGTCTTTTGATTGAGGTTGATGAGATGTTATTTTTGAGGAGGGAGAAGGAGTTTTTGGAGGTCGAAGTTCATTTTGTAGATGGCGAGGAAGCCTCCAGCGATTTGGATGATATGTCTTCGGATAGTCAGATTTTTTTTTCGTCCTTTTCGTCGGCCTGCTTTGCTATGATGAAAGGTATTTTCTACTTGTGGTCGATGCACGATGTTGAGTGAGGTTTTGGCTGAGATCATTAGGCGATTGATAAAAACTTCGAGTCCATAACTAGGAAGGCTAGCGAGTTTTGTGAGTTGCCCTTTAAAAAGGCTGAGCGGAAGCACTCTCTGTCCGCTGCAATAATCGATCTGTTTGAAAGGGAAGAGTGGTCGAGCGTTTTTGATAAATGCCATAGTGATAGAGCTATGCTGGTCTTGGACTGGAGCAAGGAGAGCGAGGATATCCTCGGTACGAAGAGCATAGAGGTCAGCATCGAGAAGGAGAATATGTGAGGTTTGAACCAAGGAAAGTGCTTTTGCTATTGATCAGCTTTTTCAGAGGTTGTGGGGATTGTGGATGATCTGGAGGTGTTTGTGGGATGCAAAGTGATGGAGCTGAGTGGCGGTCTGGTCTGTGGAGGCGTCATTGATGATGATGAGTTGAGCAAGCTGTTTGCCAAGGAGGGGGAGGAGGACTGTGATGGTCTGTGGAAGCGTATGCTCTTCGTTGTAGGCGGGGATGATGCAGGTAAAAGTGGTCATCGATAGCGAGAGGAAACTAAAGTGTTAGTCAGGTTTTTGATATTTTTTTTGGATACGAGTGATGAGGAGCATCCTGAGGTATTTGATGAGGCTAATGAGTAAAAACAGTGAAAGTCCTATGCCAAGAAAGGAAACTCGGAGCCTACTTTGCTTGATCAGGAAAGTGTTGAAAAAGGAGCTAAGAAGTACAATCAGCGAAGAGGAGAGCAGACAGAGCGGGAAGGTATAGCGGATAAAATCTTTGGTCTTGATCTGGGAAAAACCAAGATAGATGAGTCCTGCACTGGTAAGGGGTGGGGTGTATTTGATGATAATGAGTTTTTCGAGTAAGGGATAGCGATCGATATTGCGTTTGAGGGTTGTGATAGTGCGACTATTGAGGTTTTGTTTGAAGAGTTTTTGGAGATGATGACCGTATTTTCCAAGATAAAAATGGAGTAAATCTCCTCCAAAATCGCCGATCAAAGCAAGGAGAAGGAGATGCTGAGGTCAGAGATTGAGTTTGGGAGCAAGGAGACTAAGGGTAAAAATTGTGATCGGTCATTCCAAGAGGAGAAGCAGGATCAGGAGGAGATAAAAAAACACAAAATACTGATCATATCGAGAGAGTGCATAGTCTAGCATAATTTAGGCATCAATGGTCGTATAAATAAGTTCAAGAGCGGTTGCAGTTTTGCTCGGTGGGAGAAAAGGGGTAGTTGCTTTGAGCTGAGGAATGAGCTTTTTGAGTGGAGTATCTTCATTACCACAGACAAAGTAGTTCTTACGCTTTAGAAGGGAAGCGAGGTATGTTTGTTCGGTTTGGTTGGGAGTGGGGAAGAGGATAGCTGGGGTTTGGAGTTCTACCAGATCCATAATGGTGGTATATCCTGCTCTGGAAATAACAGTTTTTGTCTGATGAAAGGTCAGATTTTTGGCTTTCCCTGAAAGGCTTCCGTGGATGGTCATATTGTGCTTGGGATCGTAGTGGTGATAGTCTTTTTGGCTATGGTCTCAGAGGAGAAAGACTTTTTTGCCAGGGAGGGATTTGGCTTCTTTGAGCAATCTTTGGACAAAGCTGGATTTGTGACTAAAGAGGTAGCCACTGATGGTAAAGAGGTAATCGATACTTTTTTGGGTGGTATGAGAGGAGTATTCTGCAAGACTGGAGAGGATACCGATATATTTGGCATTGATCTTATGAAGCCAAGTAGGATGTGAGAGTTTGCCTGCGAGATTGGATTGCAGATCAGCATAGTCTGGGATAAACACACATTCAAAGCGGGAAAACATCACTTGATTGAAATAGTCCATAATTTTTTGAGAAAAGGAGAAAATTTTTGGGATTTCAAAGGAGAGCTGATGAGTGAGGAGATAGGATTTGGTTTTTTTGCTGGAGAAGCCGTATTTCCCATCCGAAAAAATGAAGCGATAGTCAGCTTTTTTTTCCAATTTCTGTAAAAAGTGGTTTTCTCTCCAGATTCTATAGCAGGTGGTAATTAGGTCTGAGATCAGCATAATATAGAATGTGAGTCCTGTGCCTCTTTCGAGCGCTGGGTAATCTTGCAGTTCAAAAAAATTGACTTTATGCTTGCAAAGCTCACTTTGGAGGTGGAGCAGTGCATTTCCATAGCTGACAATATCGATGTGGTAGCCTTTTTTGAGGTAATATTTGATGATAGGTAGGGTTCTGGTCGCGTGTCAGAGTCCCAATGTTGAGACAGCAAAGAGTGCTTTTTTAGCCATGGGATGGGAGATAGGGTCTTAAAATGATTTTGCGTGTACTGTGACCATCAAAACGGAAAATCTCACTTGGAGCCTGAGGAATAAGATCGCATATTGGTCAGATGAGCTGTGCTTTTCCCCTTGCGAGGATCTCGGAAAAGGTCGTACGAAGTATGGTGGTACTGTAGATTTCTCATTGATTGCTTAGGTTGGCACTGGTAAGAAAGAGTGGTCAGTGCTGAGCTAAGAGTTGGTGATGGCTCGGATGATGTGCAACTCTAAATGCGAAATATTGATAGTGATCGAGATTAGGAAAAAAGTTTGGATGCTGATTTTTGATGTGGGTGAGTTGCCTCAGGAGGCTGGGGGATTCAGTTAAAATAGTGAAAGGGATGCTGGAGTTTTGGAGAACGGTAATTTGTAAGGAAGTAAGCGGAGTATGCGAGGTAAGCCAGTCAAAATCTGGTACAAGGACAGCACAGGGTTTGGAGAAGCTTCTCTGTTTGAGTTGATAGAGATCGAGATAGCCCTGAGGATCTGAGACAGCACAAGCGAGTCCAAAACAGGTATCGGTAGGCACAAAATAGAGCATCCTGTGCAAGTAAAAAAGTAAAAAGTCTGATTTGACTATATAGATTGGTGGGAGAAATGCAATGCTTGTAGGGTCTAGGAAAAAGATAATTCAAAAAGCACCACTAATAGTTACGATAAAAAACCAAACAAAAACGAAAAAAACTGACTATCTTACACAATAATCAGTTTCTTCTTGGTACTATGCTTTCACTTCCTGCATCTCGTAAAACTCGAGGACATCTCCCATATCGAGTCTTTTTCAGATTTTTACTTTCATTCCACAGTCCTCACCTGCATTTACCTCTTTTACCTCGTCCTTATTTCTTTTGAGAGAAAGGATTTCCCCATTAGTAAGGATGTCATCCCCTCTATACACTCTAAATTTTAACTTATTTTTTACTTTTCCTTCCTTTACCATACCTCCAATTGTCATCTCTCTCGTTTCAGTATGGAAGATTCCAAGAATTTCGAGTTTTCCGACCACAACCTCCTCTTTTTCTACCTCAACCATTCCCAAAAGGAGATTGCTAAGGTAATCCGTCAATTCATAGATAATATCAAAGGCCTTCATTTCAATTTTTAGAGACTCCGCTTTCTTTTTGAGGACAGCATTCATAGAGATATTAAACCCTATCAGCAGGGCTTTAGAAGCCTGAGCAAGAGACAAATCACTTTCACCAAAATATCCCACATCACTATGAACCACCTTGATCGTAACATTTTTAGGCAAAGTCAGTCCATTTACAGCTTGCTTGAGTGCTTCAAGACTGGAGGATCCATCCGCTTTCAAAATCAGTCTTAATTCTGATATTTTTGATTGGTCTCCTGCCTTCAATTGAGCCAAAAATTGTTGCAATGCACCATCTCCTGTACTCTTAGTTTCAGATTCCTTAATAAAGGCAATCCTTTGATTTGCTTCCTTCTCATTTTTTACCACTTCAACAATTCTTCCTGGCTCTGGCAACTCAGTAAATCCAAGAATCTGCACAGGCTCTCCACCAGTAATTTTAGCAACACTTTTCCCAATCCAGTTCTGCATTCTCCTTACCTTTCCATAGGTGTTGTAGGCTACGATAATATCTCCATTTTTGAGGGTTCCTGTGAGGATGATGAGGCTCGCAACGACTCCCTGTTTTGGGTCTTTGTAGGCATCTACGACCACTCCTACAGCTTGTCTATCAGGATTATATTTGAGTTCAAGCATTTCAGCTTGCAATAGCACATATTCTAGCAAAAGATCAATACCCTGACCTGTCTTGGACGAAACTCCTACAAATGGCGTTTCTCCTCCCCAATCTTCAGGTGTCAAACCATGTTTAGCGACATCTGCTTTGATTTGATCAAGATTATTTCCTGGTTTATCGATTTTGGTCACGGCGATGATGATCGGTACTCCTGCAGCTTTTGCATGGTTGATCGATTCAATAGTTTGTGGCATCACACTATCATCTGCCGCAATCACGATAATCGCGATATTCGTCAGTTTTGCTCCTCTTGCTCTCAGTGAGGTAAAAAGCTCGTGTCCAGGTGTATCGATAAAAGTAATATGTTTTTTATTATACTCAATCATAGAAGCACCGATGGACTGTGTAATTCCACCTGCCTCTCCACCTGCAACACTTGTTTTTCTCAAATAATCCAAAAGTGAAGTTTTCCCATGATCTACATGTCACATCACGGTCACAATTGGCGCTCTTTCGATCTGTTTTTCTGCTTCTTTGTCAATATCAAGGATTTTTTGTAAATCTCCTTCCATAAAACTTTGCACATCCAAGGTTGCTTCCTTCTTTTTGAGTGCTACCCCGAGATCTTCTGCAATCAAAGATGCCGTGTCAAAATCAAGATTTGCATTTAAACTGGTCATAATACCATTGGAAATCAATTTTTTCATCACATCTGGCAGTGGCACCCCAATTTTTTCAGAAAATTCCTTTACGGTAATCGTTTCATCAATTGTTACCTCAGTTTTTTTTACAAGATTTGCTGAGGTCGTAGCTTCCTTTTGTACTTTTGGAGCGGGAGTCGGCTTTGTAGTAGGAGCCTCTTTTTTGGCTGAAGATTTTGTAGTTTTGATATGTCCTGCAAAAAACTCAGCTGCGGTTTCTTTTTTAGGAGTCTCAGGTGTAGACTGTTGAAATTTTGAGAAATCAGTTGTTGTAGAGATGACCTTGTCTTTGGCTTTGTAAGTGCCTTGTCCGATCGAGATATTGCCTTGTGTTTTTTTTGACGTGGGAGCTTTTTTGGCTTGCTCTGGTGCAGAAGAAATTTTGCGTGCTTCGTATCTCTCTTGACTCTGAGAAAAGCTAATCCTCTCCTGAGTCAAATCTTCTATACCTACTGTAGGAATTTGGATATTATGCAAAGCAAGATCATCCTCATCTTCTGCTGGCTCAGATTGAGCAACGCTTTCTTGTTTGGAAAAACCGAGTCCAGACAAAAATCCCCCTCCAAATCCGAGTTCATCTGATTTGAGTACTTTGGCATCCGAGGTGGTCTTGTCAGCTTTTTCAGCCTTTTTTGCTTTTTTAGCTGGGAGCTGGTCGAGGACATATTTGATTTTTTCGACATTAGCTTCAGAAATGGTGCTGGTCTTGGTACTCATCTTTTTGCCCATTACTTTTTCATAGACTTTGGCAAAAGTGGCTTTGTCAGTCTGAAGTTGTTCGATCACATCTACTATACGAGGCATACGCTCAGTTATTCAAGAGTAAAAAATAGCTCAAAAAAACTGATTGAAGTTTAGTGAAATCAGCTTCATTTGCAAGGAAAATTCCTAGCATTTGCATCTTTCCTTATGGAGATTTGCTTTTTTACGCTTGTTTGCAAAGAAGATCGCTTGACATTGCTCTACCCAATAGCTATACTTATGACCAAACATAAAATAATCGCTTATGAAAACAAATAGTACATATACGAAAACAAATAGCAGACATGTAATACGCAAATGGATATCTAACATCTTGCATATACTGTGGGAAATATTCTCGGACACAGTTAACTTGCTGTTCAATTGGAGAAGGTTGCGCTACTGGAAGTACCAGCTGTATGGGCTTTTAGGACTCTGTGGAGGGATTTTACTCCTCAAGCTCCTTTGGGATGGAAGTATAGCATTACTGGTTTCGGATTTAGGTCAAGAGGAAGCTAGTAGGTTTAGGTTTTTTATCTTCTTTACGAAGCTCGTCCTCTCAGGACTATTTCTGGTTATGGTATATTATATCCTTTGGGTATTATTATTGCAACAATCACTGATTCGCCTTTTCTTTGGTGACAACAACCAAAGGGATATTCTCAGCTCTTTTTATCAAGGGAGTTGGAAAAAGGACTATCAAAGTCCTTATCACTCCAAACTTGCCTTTCTGCTCTTTGATCCCTATGGTCAGAGAATCGCACATTACCGTATTCCAGGTACTTTGCCTTCTCTCTTGAGTTCCTATGTGCCATTTCGCTTTGAGGGCTTTGAAGAGTGGAAAGCAGTTCCAAATGCCCCTGAAGTAGAAATTCGTTATTGTCGGACTGATGATGGTAACTGGATAATGGAATCTCGACTATCAACGACAAGCGCCTCCTTGAATTAAGGAGGGCTTTTTTTATGAAGCGTAAAGGGATTTTAGTTGCTTGTTTGATCCGCAATCTATCTCGCTTTACTCAGCAGCTCCTTCATCAAGGGAGGAAGGTCTCATATTCCAAATCAACTTTAAGATGATCAGATGACAAATTTCCTCAATATGCAAAAAGCCCTCTCTATTACAAAAAGGGCTTTGCTTGAGTGGAAAGGAGACTACAAGAAGAGTGGAGATAAAAAGGTCATATCGATCAATCCAAATGCCTTATCTGTCATAAAGGCTTCTTGCTCTCCTTTACAAGCTGTTTCATCACTTCCTTTACCACTGGTAGGATCACATTCCCAGCTAAAGACTTTATCAAGTCCAATATAGCTAAAATATTTTTCAACCTTCTCCTTACCCAAAATTCTATCCAAAGTCTCTCTCTTGGCAGTCAGGATCTTTTGATTTTTAGGAGTGGAAATCACATTATATGATGCCATCTTTCCGTGTACAATGAGTTTATTTTTGATCTCATAGTTGTCAGGATTAGCATCATCTTTTCCGAGTATCAAACCATTGACAATAAAGTTTCCTTTGAGATAATTTGCTCGAGAGCTGGTCTCTCATCATCCGCTTGGAAGAAGATAGCCATTAGGACTAAATGCTTTGAGTACATCACGATGAGTCTCAGCAGGAAGGAACAGATTACCTTTGCTGACAAAAATCGTAGTAGCATTATCTCTCTCTCCCATATACTCTCTCAGGATAAGATCAGTATTTTTTACGATTATTGTTTTATCTGCATATTGACTTGCAGTCAACTCTACACCTCCTAGATTTGAAGTGCCATCAATACACACTACTGCTCCATCAGACTGCTGTCCTGAAGATCAATCAATCCATTTATTTCTACAGAGTTCATCAGCTTTTTTGGTTGCAAGATTGATCACTGAGGCAATAGAGGTATCCGTAGTCAAGAGGAGTGAAGGCACAGCCGAGTTTCCTTCAACTGAACTCTTGTCTTCTGCACTAAGTTCATCAGAGAGTCCAATCACTCCAAGAATTCCAAGTTTGAAAAGGATTTCTCTCGCATCTCCTACTCCGAGAGAGAAGAATCAAGGAGGAGGCGTAAAATTACCAATATTTGACTTCGCACTCAGTTCATCTCCATCGTGATCAAAATACTGATTTACACAAGCACCATTATTTAATTCATGAAGGAAATTGGTATGAAACTGATTTACCGTAAGATAGTTGGTCTTGATTTGCTCCGAATTGATACGCACTCCAAGTGTCGCAATCCCCCCAGCCGTATCATAGAGATAGCCAAATGGATATGCATTATTGAGCATCTGGAGATTACACTTTGCATTAGGAGTCATCTTTTCATTACGAGGATCATAGCTTGCACCTGCTAGGAGTGTATATCTGAGATCATTACCCTCAAGATGCTGGATCACACCGTAGATCGCAGTCTTGTATTGATCAAGATCGTTTTGCTGTCCTTGTGGATAACAGTCAGTATACCATCCCCCTTTTATCTTCCAGTTCGCATATTTATTTTGATAGGTGGCTTGCAATTTCTCCAAAGAAGTCTGATCCAATGGCCAGAGTCTCTCTCCTCTCTGTGAATTGTAGTAAAATCCTTTCAACTGCGTCAAACAAGCAAGATTTGTCCCATTATAATCTAGGATAACTGGCTCGGTAAGATCCTCACTTCTCTGCCAAAAGATTCCTCCTCCAAAATCATCTCCTCCTACATTAAAATGTACAGCAGAAAAGGATTTATCAAGATAAGCTCCTGCCAAATCAAATTGCAGATTTCTACCATTTCCAGCAGTATCTTGCTGTTTTCGACGGTTTCTTTCCTCCTCATCAAGTGCTTCTTGACTTGGATTGAGTTCAAGCTGAGCAGACATCCCGATACTCTTCATATGATTTGTGATCCCTACTTTCCAGAGGGCTTTTTGTGGTACTTGATTTGCAAAGCTGAGGGTGTAACTCGGAGCATTCCCATCAACTTGCACTCCTCAGTTTGGTATCATCTCCGTTTCAAAATAAGGATATAATGCTATTGGTACATTAAAGATATCATCTTTCCAGCTCTCAGCATCTCTACGCTGAGCTTGCTTGATTACCACGCCTACCTGATCCGTAGGGCTGAGATCATTGATCGCAGTCTTTCTCTGTCCTCCTTGCGTAATGATCAATTGCCATTGCTCTCGTGGTTTAAATTTTTGCCACTTGTTTGTCAAAGGATTCGCCCTTGTATTAAGCCCTCCAATATAATTATTGCGGATATTAAAGGTTTTGAGCTTAGATAAGGCAGTCCAATCAAAAGTTGGCAAAGGATCAGTCAAATAATTTTCAGACACATCAAAATACTCAAGCTGCGTAAGGCGATTCAAATTCTCAGGCAAAGTTCCTACTATCTTACTTCCTTTCCAGTTCAGCACTCTCAACTGAGTCAGATTTCAAATACTTTGAGGGAAGGTGAATAATTCATTACCTTGCAGTTGCACGCCAGTCATCATCCACTCTTGTAAATTTTGAAACGCATCTACCAGCCCTTGTAGGGATTTTGCATTATCCATATCCCATGTAGTCTCACTCATATTCAGATGCTGAAGCTGAGGAAGCGCTGGAAAATCAGTCTTGGCAGGAACTTCAAGTTTATTAAGTTCGAGACGAGTTAAATTACCTGGCAACTCATCAAAGGACGCTACCTTGGTTTCGGAGAGGTTAAGCGTTTTGAGTTGAGTGAGTGGTGGTAAGGCTCCTTTCTCAAATCCTGTGATCTGATTTTTAGCGAGATTGAGTGAGGTAAGATCAGTCAAAGCCTTGAAAGAAGCTGGAATCTGACCTTGGAGATTATTTCCCTCGAGATCGATCGCAGTGATTTTACCCTCAGCATTACAGTCAATTCCGTGCCAGTTACAGATATTCAGTACCTGTTGATAACTACTGGCTCTACCAGTAAATTTAGTCGCTATATCCCATCAGCTTTTAGCCTTCCAAGTAGCTCCCTGAGTAGTGTGATACAGATCAAAGAGTGCTTTACACATTGGTAGTGAGATATTAGGATTCTGCGTTCTTACCGATTGAAGTGTACAAAAGAAATACTTTTCCTCATCGGCAGGATTATAATTTTGATCCACAAGCCTTAGTCCAATAGTCCTTGCAGGATAACGATTACCACTAATCTGATAATAAGAAGAGATAAAGCTAAGTTTATACGCATCAGCATCATCAAAACTTGGAGCCTGGAGCTGGAGTGTAAAGCTTGGGCGCATTGCGTTTGTAAAGTTTGGAATTTTAATTTGAATCCATTTTGCATTTGGAAGATAAGTAGGACTTAATCCAGATTGATCCAAACCATAAAGTACCTCTGCTCCTGCAGGCAAATTTGTCGTATCAATCGCCTGTGTTAATGTTGGTGTCCACTCATTCTGAGTTCCATCATTATTTTGTGTGTTGATGAAAGGAATATGGATTATATAACTATAGTCAGCAATAGTACTTCCGATATTGTAGAGGGTAGTAGTATAGGTTCCTGTATTTTCTGATTTATAATTTGAAAAGGTAGCCGTAGATTCAGGACTATAGTCTCTTCTTGGGCTGAGATCAGTTTGTGACTGATGTGAGATACTGCTTCCATAGTTGAGTGCAGTTACGGTTAGATTTTTTCTATGATGATAGTAGCGTCCTAGTTTATAAGGTCCAACACCTGGTCACCACAGTCCATACGGATCATTCAAACTCTCCTGTCCCCATGCCCAATTCACTTGATATTTAGGATTATTGGAACCGATAAAGACATTTTTTTCCAAATCATATACTCCTGGTAATACATTGTCAGTCACTCTTATCTTGAAACGATGCTGAATATGACTATTTTCTCTATACATAATTGTCGTATGATCTACTCTCCAAATGGTATAACCAGCAGGTGGATTGGTAGCATTGGTAACTTTATAAGGAGCTGAAGAAGTCCCATTTCCTCTGACATATTGTGTTTGAAAACTACTCGTATCCAGCTCAAATCCAGGAGGCAATAAAATAAAAGTAGAAGGATTTTCCAAACGCCTTGCATTAGCATAATAGTGATGCCAAGCTGAATGAATATCAACCTGCATATCTATTACTTCTCCGTGTACCGCAGTGGATTTACTAGCACTAGCAATAGAATAATATGGAGTATATCCCACATCACTCAAGGGAAGTTCAGAACGAAAAGCTTGATCAGCTTTACCAACAATTTTCAGTACCCCAGTTACGACAGGATTAGTGGGTGGTGATCCTACATCTCCCATAATTCTAAGTGACTCATAATACCATGGACTCGTAGTTAATTTCTCTCCTGGAGCAATAGAAGGCACACGAATAATAAGTTGTCTAATATATTCATTTGGAGCAAGACCTAACTCAATGTGATCATAGGTATGTCCTCTATTTCAGAGAAAAGATCTGGTATTTCCAAGAGTAGTGGTATATTCTACTGTAATAGGTTGAGGGAAAAAAGTAGCCTCTTCTCTTTCTCTTGGAATTCTAATCGCATGGGCTTTCAGCGTATCTGGAATAGTAATTTCTAATGCAACATTAGTCTCAAGCGTATTTCCTTCATTTCTCAGAATAACATCAAAGAGGTCCTGGACATGAAGATTTCTCAGAAGATTGCCACCAGGAACTCCTACACCAGCTACTACATTCGGATTTGGTGCTTCAACCACTTCAGGATCAAAAGTATATTGCCATTGTTTGAGTGGTCAATCTGCAGTGACCATATTACCTCTTAGCGTAACAGGTCAGAATTGAACCTGTTCTCCTGGAGTCAATCCTTCATATTTCACTACAAAAGGCTGATGCGCATACCAATGATTTGCCAAAAACCCCCAAGTAACAATCACTTTATGATGAGCTGGATCATATCTCACTTGATTAGGATTGTGCGCTCTAATAAATTTTGCCTTTTGAGGGAGTGGAATCTCGATTACCACATTTGCAAGTCCAGCAGCATCATAATGGGTAAAATGAGTAGAACCATTTTCATTTTTAATATCTGTGGATGTTCTATAGTCATAGGTAATTTCATAGCCATTTCCTGGTTTTGCACTAATTGCTCTATTCATTCTAATATCAGGATTAGACCAAACTGTTTGTACTACATTAGCTGTAGCAAGAGACTCAGTTTTTTTATAAAGCGTGAGAGTACTCGTACCAGTATACAGGTGTGGTGTATAGTGATTAGTATATTTTGCCTTCAGATTGGTTGCAATCTCTCATACAACATCATTTCTAAGTGGTATACGATAGACAATACCATCTAGAGTATTACTACGCTGAATCTCTCCATCTATGACACTTTCTCCATTCAATAGAGAAACACTAAAATCCTGAACCTGAATTTTATTTGGTAATTTAAGCTCTAAAAGCAAATTTTTAGATGCTCTGTTGATTTGAGTTTGTGTAGAGATGGTAAAAACTTGGGAAGTACGCACATTATCTTTATGAGTAGCATTAATAGTGACTGTAGGGATACTATCAATTTCTGGTCCATAACTCTGATACAACTCTCTTACCTTTTGAGCAGTAAGTGCATAGTTGTAGACTCTGATGTCATCTAGAGAACCTCCAGTCCAAAATGTTCCTTTTACACGTGAAGTATCGCCAATATATGGAGCTCCATCAAATCTTTGCTGATAGTGTTGTGGCAAAGTAACATGCCCTTCATAGATTCCATCTATGTAACAATCAACACGCTTACCTGCTGCATTAAATACTCCCACAATATGGTGCCATTGATTATCATTGATTCTTCTTGTACCACAAGTGGTTTCAGTATATCTCATTGGATTTTGATTATCATTATTTCCAATGAGAAATGCAACTTTTCCTTGCCAAATTCCAAAACGATAACCATTACCTCATTTAGCATTTGTGATGAAATAATTGTGAGTATGATTAGTATTGGTTTTGATCCAGCCAGCAATAGTAAACGCTGGACTATATCAGATTTCCAAACTTTTTTGAGCTTTAAGCCCTGTATCAGTCAACATTCCACCTACTCTTCCCCAATCATCCCATTGAGGATTGCCCATGATAGTCCCATGATTACCTTTACCTGAATGATCAACTACAGTCTGGTTTACCTCCTCATCAAACGTATAATGCAATACCAGTTCAGGCTTGCTATAGACAAAAGTGACTTCCTGAAAAGGAGCAGCAGCACTAAAGTGTACGGTATGTTGATTCGGTTCGGCTACGGTATATCTGGCTTGGAGCTGAGGGCTGGCAAGCTGTGGTGCTGTGATCTGATAACTTGAACCGATTTGAAAGGCTTGTCCATTGCTTGCTTGCGTGAGTTTCTGTGTACCGATCAGCTCTCCCTGTTCTGATTTCATCGTGATGAGGAGTGTTGGCTCAGTATGTGCAAGATATTCCGCTTGGACTTCTTGAGGACTGAGCGCATAATTTCGGATTTTAAGCTCATCAATCTGTCCATTTAAACTCCAACTTCCATCTCAACCTCCAATTAAAACAGGATATGTGTGTCCTAACGATCATATTCCACTTGCTGAAACACTATTAACCTTTATACCGTTAATATAAAAATGTACATGAGTTGCATCCCATACTGCAGTAAGGTAGCTCCATCTATCAAGTTGTAAAGGAGTAGAGGAGTATTTATAATTCCTACCTTTACCATATCGGTATCCACATAATCAATTATTTTCTCTACAAATAGCTGTATAATAGCTAGTTGGTTTAGTAAAAATTGTCATTCTATCTACTCAATTACCAGCTACTGGGAATTTATGTAATTTGACCCATGCTCCAACTGTTAAGTGTTTAGAAATTTCAAGGTAGTCTGAAAGTGGAGTCTCAATATATGCATTTAGACCATTAAAATGTCAGGCTTTTCCTACTCTTCCTTCGATTTGGGTAGTGTTGTGATTGGTTCCATGATTTGCTTTTCCTGAGCTATCTTTTCCAAGGTTGTCTGCATCTTCAAAGTCATAATGCAGTACGAGTTCTTGCGTGTCAGGAAGTGCAGGAGCTGCATCATATTCCGCTTGGACTTGCTCTGGAGTGAGAGCGTAGTTCCAGATTTTAAGCTCATCGATTTGTCCTTTGAAAGTAGGCAAAGAAGTTAGATGGGTATGATATGGGGATTTTCAAAGCCATAATTTTTGACTATTATTCAAAAGAAAACTAGTAGTAGTTTTACCATTTCCATTATCATCAAGAGTTAATTCCACACCATCAATAAACATTTTGAGTGTATTCGTTTCATCAAGAGTAATAAGATAGTGATGCCACTTTCCATTGAGATACTGTGGTGCTGAACGAACAAGCTTTTCATAAATATCAAATTGCCCACCAGAAAAATTGAGATCAATATAAGATAGTGATTCATCAGAAAATCTTCTAGTCTGATCTCAAAGTGTTAATGCCTTAAAATTGGTATTCTGATTTTCACTCCAAGCCAAAATTGCATTAGTTCTATCATTCTCTACTTTTGCCCAAAAACTGATAGTTCCCTTATTCAAAGCAAGTTTACTAGCATGCTGAGAAATATCCATCATTTGATCTACACCATTGAAATTTGCAGATTTACCTACTCTTCCTGCTACTTGAGTTACGCCATGATTGGTTCCATGATTTGCTTTTCCTGAGCTGTCTTTTCCAAGGTTGTCTGCATCTTCAAAGTCATAATGCAGTACGAGTTCTTTTGGAGTTGCGAGATTATATTCCGCTTGTACCTGTTCAGCAGTCAGTGCTACATTCCAGATTTTTACTTCATCAATACTTCCTTTAAATGACCACTTCTTGTCACCTGAACTTCCAATACGAAATCAACTTGCTACACGCCTTGGAGTACCAGTTACAGCTACTTCATTGACTTTTTTACCATCTACATAGATTGTTATTTTATTGGTATCCCAGACACTGGTAGTATATATCCAAGTATTGCGTGGAAGAGCAGCAGGAGAATTATGATAGCCAGCAGGATTTTTACCATACAGATGAGTTCCTAATCTCTTACCATTGATCAAATGATAATATGCTCCTGGTTGCATAATGATCACACCTTTTGCATGTGAGGGGTCTGGATACTCTTCAATCTTTACCCAAGCACCAAGAGAAATCTGCTCCCCAGCCTTAAGATCCTCCGTTATTGTTCATCTCAATACTGCATTCCCATCAAAATAGGCTGCCTTACCGATGATACCTTCAGCGGAGACTGCTCCATCATTCTCTGAGTGATGTCCTTGTCCAGAACTATCTTGCCCAAGATTACTTACATTTTCAAATGTGTAATGCAAAATCGGACTAGGTACACTAGACGCTTCTACAGAAGAGAATACTCCGCCTCCCAATAGCACCAATCCTCCTGCTCCCAAGAGAACTTTTGCTACTTTTCAAGCGATAAAATTTGATTTTTTGTTTGTGTGCATCTGCTCAAATCAGAATATAAAATATTCACCTCTCATTATATTCAGATTTTTCTTCTTGTGAAATTTTCTCTACAAGAGCAAGCCAGAAAAGATTGACATTTCTATTTTTTATGTTGTATATGGTGTAAGAAAAATGTATTGATCCTGATTCTTGTCTTAGCTATCATGCTACCTTTGATTTGGGATATGAGACGCTCCTCCTTTGATGAAGAAGCTGTTGAGCGAAGCGAGATAGATTGCAGATCACGCACGCAATGAAAAGAGATCAAGCACGGAATGACATCAGATTAAGACTATAGTACCGCAATATTAGAATATTTAGATTTTAGATAATCTGCTTTCAAAAGAATGCTCTCTACGAAAAAAACTGACCACAATCAGCTTTTTCACTTTTTTGGCAAAGGGAAGACTAAGGGGTAGGAGGGAAACCTTTCTGCCACCAAGCCAGTCTCGAAAGCAAATTATCCCCACTCACGGTTCTTGTCTTCAATTTTTCAAAACTAAAGTCCGAAACAGGCTTATCATTCTTAAACAACCATTTGAGTGAATGCCCCAAATTGATCAAACTATTTCCTAGGGTATCACGAGCATTCAAGATCACATTTCTTCCAGGCTCCAAAACACTTCTAACAACCCCTTCTATACCAGTACCCAGTGCCAGAAATGGAGAAACTACCGCACCACCGACTCTATGGTACCATTTGATAGGACCTTTCGCGTATGGAGAACTTAAAATTTGCCAAATTTTATTGCAGGTATCATCTACTACTTTTCCCAGATCAGTGAAGACATTAGCTCCTGTTTTGACAATATCTACTCCTCCCAAAACCCCAGTTCCTAGACCTCTATGTACGACTCCTAAGGTATTGCCCGTCGCATTCCATGCTTTTGCCATCTTTGCTCCTCTTAGTATCTAAAACTACTCTGGCAACTCCATATTTGCCAAATATTCCTCCTGAAAAGCCTCAAATACATCCGCCAAAAAATTATCATAATCAGGGATCATTGTTTCAATTTTTTCCAAAGCTTCCACCTCTTTCCCAGCATCAAAGAGTTTCATTACTTCTTGTCTCTGCTTGTCCGAGAGTGCCTCAAACACACTTACCATAATCCTATCCATCAAGACAGGCTCAAGCTCTGACTTCAAGAGATCAAAATCATCTTCTTGTGGATCAAATCCTGCTTTGAGCAAGAGATTATTCAAAAAATCTTCTTCATGCAAATGCTCGTGATGATCGGTATACATCCTCTTTATACATACAAAATAAATCAGGTTAAGTATAGTCATTTCTCTTAGATTTGCAAAATTTTTCCCTCTTTTTTTCATCACTAAAAAAATCAACGAAAAGCTGACTTCCGCTAGCCATTAGACACATTCTCAAATACCGCTACAATGCTTCCTCACTGGACAAACACCACATCCAAACGCAACTCCCACTCCTCATCCAACTCTGCACAATAACGCTCAATACTCCTCTCCAACACTTGCAATTTCCTCGCACTCACATAATTTTCCAAATCCCGCGTCCTATCGACCAGCTTCACCTCAACAAAGACCAGTTCTCCTCTTTTTTTCATAATCAGATCAATCTCTCCACCAGGGATCGTCCAATTTTTGTGCAAAAGCGTATAGCCCCTCTGCTCATAACGCTGTTGTACGACTTCTTCTGCACGATAGCCCTTTGCTTTCAGATTACCCATCCCCACAGTAAAAAAAATTAAATCCTGATCGTATGCTCATTTTTCCAGGCATCCACGGCAGCCTTATCGCCCTTGAGCAAGACCTCAGGCACACGCATCCCATAGACCTCTTCTGGTCTAGTATAGTTGGGAGCCTCCAAATTCTTCATCCCCTCCTGCAAAGCATAACTTTCCTCGATCCAGCTCTGTTTTTCCTTGATTACCCCAGGGATCAGCCTCGTAATCGCCTCAATCATTACCATACTCGCAACCTCGCCTCCTAACAAAACAAACGACCCCAACGACAATCTCCTAAAAGCCTGAGGATACTTCTGTTGAAAATAGAGATCAAATCTATGATCAATCCCCTCATACCTCCCACACACGATGATGAGATGTTCTTTTTTACTGAGTCCATAGGCGATTTTTTGGCTAAAGACTTCCTGAGCTGGAGCTGGGAAAAGGAGAGAAAAATCTGACTCCTGCAAAGCATACTTTTGGATCACAGCCTCGACCGCATCTATGAGCGGCTGTGCTTTGAGAAGCATCCCTTTACCATTACCATAGACCTGATCATCCACCTGTTGATGCTTGTCGCTACAGAAATCCCTAGGATTCACGAGTTCAAAGGTCAGAATCTGACTTTTTTGCGCTTTTTGCAAAAGACTTGTCGCCAAAAAACTCTCAAACAACTCTGGAAAAATCGAAACAATCGTAATATGCATCCTCCTACCATAGATCTAAAATATCACTCAAAAAGTAATCATTCTCCCTTGATTTTCAACTCCAAAACCGCATTATACAGACAAGTTTTATTCTGTATCTGATACCAATGCTGCTTCTTCTCTTGCTCTTTATTAGCTTTATTTTACCAGGATGTAGCGAATTTTTCAACACCCCAGAAGTCGAACAACTCCAGCAACTCGCCAGCTCAGGAGTCCAGCAGCTCCAAGACCAAGCCAATCATCTCATCGACACCACCCCATATGCAAAAGAGGCAAAAAACCTGATCAGCTCAGGCGTACAACAGCTCAATCACCACGCCACCGACTTTATCGAAAACAACGAATATGCTCAGCAGGCAAAAGAGACCCTAAATCACGCCTACGATCAAGCCAAAACCAAAACCACCGACTTCATTGACAACGCAAAAAACGAGGCTCAACAGCACTACCATCAGCTAAAAGAAGACCTCAAAACCGACATCAAAACCCAGATCAATAAAAAAGTAGATCAAACCTTTGAAAACTTTTAATCCTGAACGATATGCTCTAGGATTTCCTGCAAAATCACGATACTATTACGCATCGCAAAATCCAAATTATCCATATGTGCCAGCTTTGCTTGGTCATCAGCCCCATCAGAGATCGCCTTGATGATGATGGTGTTTTGGAGCTTGCCAAAAGCACGAGCCACACTTGCAAAGGCAAAGGCCTCCATCTCTACCACATCTGCCCCTGTCTGCTCAAAAAGGAGCTGCACTTTTTGCTCATCATCGACAAACTGATCCCCAGTCACCGCTATTCCTCCATACTGCAGAACAAAATCCCTCTCTTGCTCAGGCATCCTCCACTCAGGCAATACCATCGCTTCCTTAGCATAGGCAAGATGCTCCCCCTCAAAAGGCAAATACAAATCATGCTGTCTTACCTCTCTCATCAAAAAAACTTCTCCAATCTCTGCCTGATTGCCTTTGAGATTGCCTGCGATTCCGATATTGATCAGCCATTGAGGCATATAACGCTCACAGAGCAGCGTCGTAGCCAAACTTGCTTGAATTTTTCCGACTCCCGACAAGACCAGCACAATATCCTGATTTTCCCAAAAACTCAGCTGATCAAAAGATCAGGTCTGTTCTAATCCCAAAAGGCGGATAATATGTTGAGCTTCTTCACGCATCGCAGTCAAAATTCAGACTTTTTTCATTTTTTTTCACAACAAAATAAACACACAGAGTCTAAGGAATTCTCTCACAAAAACAAGGATTCTTGAGCAACCAATCAAATATCATACTTCCTCATTCTTGGAGCAGAATAGAGTTGCAAACCAGCCTGAAATCCATAAAGTAAAAAAATCTGACTTTATATTCTCATACCGCCTATGCGCCTTACGATCAGTTCTTACCTCCAATCTCTTCAAGACAAAAAACAATCCGCCTCCGCTATCATCGACCACTACCTCAAAAAAGCACATACCCTCAATCCTCACTACAACGCCTGCCTCCGCTTTCATCAGCCGAGTACAGCAGAAATTTCCTCCGCTGAGCAAAAACCCCTTGCGGCTCTCCCCCTGATGATCAAAGACAACATCCTTATCAAAGACCAGATCACCAGCTGTGCCTCTAAGATGCTCAAAGACTACCACGCACCCTACACCGCCACCTGCATCCAAAAACTGCAAGAAGCCTGAGCTACCTTTATTGCACAGACCAATATGGATGAATTCGCTATGGGGGGAAGCAACGAAAACTCTGCTTTTGGTGCCGTACTCAATCCCCACGGTACAGACCGTATCCCAGGAGGAAGTAGCGGAGGTTCAGCGGTTGTAGTCGCTACCGATATGGCGATCGCCTCCCTCGGCACCGATACCTGAGGCAGTGTCAGACAGCCTGCCAGTATGTGTGGAATTGTAGGATTTAAACCCAGCTACGGAGCGATCTCTCGCTATGGAGTGGTAGCGATGGCTTCATCACTTGATCAAGTCGGCATTTTTAGCAAAACCGTGGAAGATAGTCAGCTTTTATTCTCTTTTTTGGCGGGATATGATGAAAAGGATGCAACCTCCTCTCCTCACGCCGACCAGATCAGCACCCCACAAAACATCGATCTCCAAAACGCTAAATTCTTCGTACCTGAGGAAGCACTAGGGACTGGACTTGATCCTCAGATCAAAAGCCACTTTCTCCACAAAATCGAGCAACTCAAATCCCAAGGCTATACCGTAGACATCAAACCTTTTCCACTTCTCAAATCCTGTCTTGCAATCTACTATACCCTGATGCCTTCTGAGGTCAGCACCAATTTAGCTCGCTTTGATGGTATCAGATTTGGACAGCAGACAGATACTGAACAGTTTGAGAGTCTGGATGCCTACTACGCCCAGATGAGAGCCAAAGGCTTTGGTGAAGAAGTAAAAAGAAGAATCCTGATCGGAACTTTCGTTCTCAGCTCCCAAAACTATGAAAGCTACTACCTCAAAGCCCTCAAAGCCCAAGCTCAACTCAAAACCGCTTTCTCAGAGATTTTTCAGGACTATACTGCCATCCTTACTCCTACCACTCCAGAACCCGCACGAAAGCTCAACTCCAAAACCAACGATCCTCTCAAAATGTACCTTGCCGACCTCTATACTGTCCCAGCAAACCTCGCAGGACTCCCTGCTATCTCAGTCCCAATGGGCAATGTAGAAGACCAAGGGGAACAGCTCCCAGTCGGACTGCACATTATGGCAGGACAATGGCAAGATCAAACGCTCTTCTCCGTAGCAAAACTCATAGAACACCTCAGATAAACCTCATCATACCTCTCAGATGAACCAATCTTATCCTAACTCCTACTTTTTATCTTCTGATCCTTTATTACGATGAAACCACTCTTTTGATCCACCCTACTCCTCCTAGGGATAAGCATATGCTGCCTTTCTTTTGTACAAGCAGGAGACAACGACCCCATCCACTTCCCAGACCCAAACCTCAAAAAAACTCTGAATATCGCCAAAGAACTCAATCAAGGAGATCTCAATGCGACCATCGTTGCCTCAATTGATGTCAATGATCCCAAATATCTTGCTGATATTACCGAAGGAGAAGCTGCCAACTTCTTTGCCAACAAAAGAGAGAATGAAAAAAGACTCTATGCAGGAAACGGTTTGTCTTCCAAAATTCCGATTAGCAACTTAGAAGGGCTACAATATTTTAAACATCTCAAAGCATTTGAATTCAATAGAAGCAATATTAGCGATGTTACGATCTTTCTCCAAATGCCACGAGTCCAAGCATTTGATTGTGCTACCTGTAAGATCCAAGATGTTTCTGGTCTCAAAGATCTTCCTAGAGTCAGACTCCAGCGACAAACTCCAAAGTTAAACCACTTTCCTCCAGCATTTTCCACACAAAAAAGGACTGATCTTGATCTCGTTGGCAATGCCCTCTCAGATCTCTCTCATCTCAAACCAGAACACGCTCATCCCAATAATAATTTTCAGAGACAAACTGCAAACACCTATATCGTCAATACCAAAACCTTCACCACACCAATCAAAACCGCAGGGGGCGCGCTCGTAGACCTCAGCCCAAGTATCGCAGGAAAACTCAGCAGCAACAATGGTATCATTACCCTCAATTCCTCAGTCCAAAACAACGAAGTCATTAGTGCAACCCGAAATGATACCAGATTTGTCAATTTCAATGGAACTATCAATATCAAATACATCAGTACCAACCTTGCTCCTACCGATATTATCCTCTCATCCACTACCATTGCACCCAATCTCACCTTAGGAACTGAAGTAGGAACCCTCTCTACCATTGACCCTGATACTCCTACTGGTCATCAGTATAGACTCCTTGCAGGAGCAGGAGATGAGGACAATGCTCTTTTCAGCATCCAAGGCGAGAAACTCATCGCCAACTTTTCTCCAGCCACCAAAAATAGCTATTCTATTAGGATTGAAGTAGATGATGGTAACGGAGGAAGATACGAAAAAATACTGACTATTACGAGAGAAACTGACCTCACTTGACCAACTCTCCCAGACCCAAGTGGAACCCTGAATCCCTCGACCGAAGCCATTACTTTCACCATCCCGCAAGCCACAGATCCCTCAGGAGTCACGAAATACCTCTACACAATTGAGGAATGTGATGCTGATGGTAGTAATTGTACAGAAGTAGTAGCTTCCACTGAAATCCCTTACAATGCTTCAAATCCTTCAGAAACAGTAACATTCTCTGCTCCAAAAAAGGACAAAAACAGAAAATATATTCTCAAGGTCAAAGCTGAGGACACGCTTGGAAATCAATCAGCAGAAAAACAAGCTACCGTGGATACAACAGTGCTTGAAATCAACTTTGTAACAGGAGCAAATGGAAGCATCAATCCAGACACTCCTCAAAAAATCTTTGCCAACGCTCCCTTCTCCAAACTTAGCCTTCCCACACCAGTGGCTGATACTGGATACAAGTTTAAAAACTGGACAGACACGAGCGGGCAAACCCCTCCAAGCGATACAAATACGCCTATTACTGCAGACACTACCTACACAGCAAACTTTGAAGTAGACCAAGACCAAAAAATCTGGAACTATACGGTAAACTACTACCTCATAGGGACTACAATCCCAGTGCCTGCTATAGAGAGAAACCAAGATACAGGGACTGCCTATATTGGAGAAACTATCACGCTTACTCCACCAGCCGCTCCAACGGGCTACAAACTCACTCCAGGACAAGCAATGACTTTCAATGTAGATGCCAATGATACCGTAGAAAATAGATACTATGAAGTAGATGATAACCAAACTTTCAACTATCACATTGAATATCGCAAAGCAGGTCATCCACTAGAAACCCTAACCAAATCTATTCCAAAAGCTCATCCAATAGTCAATGCTTCAGATATTGAAGACAAGACACCAGCTGGCTACAAACTGGATACCGCAAGTTCTACACCATTCCCATATACCATCACATCAGATAATGAAACCATCACAGTAGCCTATATCGTTGATGAAACTCAAAAAATCTTTGCCTATGAAATCTCATATCTCGAAGAGGGAACACCAACAGAACTCCATCCTCAACAAAGTGGTCAAGGCTATATCGGAGAAGTCATTCCAGTAAATCATACCCCAAAACTAGGCTATCTCATCAATCCAAACCAAGCAACTACTTTGACAGTGTTGGAACAGACTACTCCTACCACGCTGACCTTGCTCTACAAAAAAGATTTTGATAATGATGGTACGCCAGATGAGACCGATCTTGATGATGATAATGATGGAGTCTCCGATGCTGAAGAACTACAGCACAACTCAGACCCCAAAGACCCCAATAGCAAACCACAAAAATACAATCACGAACCAAACGTTCAAAACCTGACAAAAACAGCAAATGCACCAAAACTGACTGAAAATGAGGTAAAAAATGCCATCACCAATCAAACTACGTTCCCAGCAAATACAACGATCACGCTTGATCCAGCAGTAAACCTTTCTACCCTCCAAGATACCCCAGGAGAAAAGGAGATCGAATTGACCGTTACTTACTCAGATGGTAGTACTGACAAGGTAAAAGTAAAACTTACCGTACAATCCCCAAACAACGGCAACCATCAAGGAGGAAATAATACTGGAAATTCTGGCTCAAGTGCTGGATATTCAGGATGAGGGGGGTGAGCTAGCCTTATTAGAGATCATTGCCCTCACGGTGATCATTCACCAAGCTATTATGACAACTCTTGTGGTAACACTCCAAATCAAGATCAAACTCAAGATCAAAATACTGATCCTCAATCTCCAGATATCCCTACGGACAACGAGATGATTGATGCTTACAAACGAGCTTTTGAAAATGGGATCACGACACAAGCTACTTTAGCTGATGCAAGGCTCCTTGATTATCTGACTAGAGCTGAGCTTGCAAAAATGCTGTCTATCTTTACCCTCAAATATACTGATAGACAGCCAATTCTAGATAAACCATTCTGTGATACCTATACTGATGCAGATCAGGTCAATGCAGAACTCTCAAGCTATATGACTACTGCGTGTAAACTCGAGATTATGGGACTCCATTCAGATGGAAAAACACCACTTGATGCCTTTATGCCAAACAAATATGTCTCTAGAGCGGAACTGGTAACCGTACTCTCAAGAGTCTTATATGGTAACCAGTATGACAATAATACCGCAGACCAACGATGGCAAGGACATATGGACAAACTCCACGGAGACACCGTTATCAAAGACCCTACGCCTACGATCCAAGAGATCAGAGCCTATGTCCTCCTGATGATGTACAGAATCAAAGGAAAGTGAAAGTAAAAAAGCTTAACAATCAAACGAAAGCAGAGCAACTCCTAGCTCTGTTTTTTCTTACAAAAAATACAAAACGCTTTTTGCTTACTTCCCACTTGCAAACAGGAGGATTTTGTGTACACTGAAATCAGTTTTATTTCTCTTTTTCTCGATGGCACACAAATTCTATATCACCACCGCTATCCCTTATATGAACGGCACTCCTCACGCTGGACACGCACTCGAAATCATCCAAACCGATGCACTCGCTAGGATGTGGAGAATGGCAGGGTATCAAGTTACCTTTCAGACAGGAAGCGATGACCATGGGATGAAAAACCGAAACACCGCACAAAAAGAGGGACTCGAGGTCAGAACTTTTATCCAAAAAAACATCTCCTCCTTTCTTGAGCTGTACAAAAAACTCGACATCTCGCATACCCATTTCCTCTCGACCTCAGATGAAACCAGCCACTATCCAGGTGCCAAACTGATGTGGGAAAAACTCGCAGCCGCAGGCGACATCTACAAAAAATCCTATCAAGGACGCTACTGTGAAGGTTGCGAATCGATGAAAGTCGACAAAGACCTCATTGATGGAAAATGCCCAGACCACCCGACCAAACAGCTCCAAGAAATCTCAGAGGAAAACTACTTTTTCAGACTCTCCAAATACAAAGAACAAGTCATAAAACTGATCCGTGAAGATGCTTACCTCATCGAGCCTGAGATCAGAAAAAACGAAATCCTCGCCTTTCTTGAGAAAGCAGAAGATGTCTCCTTTTCCCGCCAAAAATCCAAAATGCCACGAGGAGTCCCAGTCCCTGGCGACCCAGAACATGTGATGTATGTCTGGTGTGATGCACTGACCAATTACCTCACAGGACAGGGATTTGGACACAACGAGCAGCGAAAACATATCCGACCTGCGGACATCCATGTCATAGGTAAAGATATCCTCAGATTTCACGCAGCATTTTGGCCAGCAATGCTCCTCTCAGCCCAGCTCCCCCTCCCAAAAGTCCTCCTCGCTCACGGACACCTCACCCTCAACGGTGAAAAAATGTCCAAATCTACAGGCAATGTCATCGATCCTAGCGAAATTGTGGATCAATATGGGAGAGATGCCTTTGTCTTCAATCTCCTCTATGATGTCTCACTCAATGCTGATGGAGATTTCTCACTGCAGAGACTAGCAAATGTCTACAATAGTATGCTGATCTGAGCCTGGGGTAACCTTGTCAACAGGGTCACCAATCTCTGCAAAAAATACCAGATCAATGAAGGGAAAGCTATCCCTATACTCCTTGCAGAGCGAAATCAACAAGACCCTGATCTGGATTTTGCAAACTTTTTCTCCCAAATCCCAGACCGCTATCTCAAAAACTTCAATCTCCAAGGCTATTTGCAAGACCGATACCGCCTCGTCCAAAAAGCCAACGAACTCATCACCAAAACTGAACCTCGAAAAAAATACAAAGATGAATCCAGCAGAACAGAAGCCATCGAAACCCTCCAATTCCTCCTCTATATCCTCAAAAATCTGACCCTCCTCTCCGCACCTATCCTTACCCACGGCTTCGAGAAACTCAAATCCATCCTCGGTATCGCCGAACTCAGCACGCTCGATACCGCACAAAATAGCACTTTTGAAGAGCGAAATCAAGCATTTGAACTCAAACATTTCACTGCCCAGCTCCAGCCAAGCATTCTCTACGCCAAAAAAGAAGAAAAAACTGACTAATCTCCCCATAAATTCCCCAAAAAAGGACTTGCATTTAAGATATATATATGATACAATCACTTTAGCCCTTTTCCCTCTTTCAGATGCGCAAAACCTACAAAGCCAGCCTCCTTGCCCTCCTCCAAGACAGCTTTTGGTACCTCTTGGGAGTCGGATTTGTGCTGATCCTGCTCTCTTGGATGAGAGTGAGTGAAACCACGATGCTCATCGTTGCAAGCATTGGTTGCCTCTGGATCATCACGATGCTCATCCTCGATCTCCAGACCAAAGTCACCCTCACCGACCAAAACCTCATCATCCACAAAGGCAAAAAAAAGCTGAGTTATCCGCTCGAGACCGCGCAATTTGGCTTTCATATGAAAGACGGGAGCCATACTGCCCGTTCCTATCATCTCATTATCAAACCACAAGAGAAGGAAGAAGAGAGGGTAAATCTCGCTGCACTTGGAGAAAGCCAGTTTTACCAGCTCTTGGAAGCCCTCCATCTCCTCGGAGACCAATCCTCAGCTCAGCCTCTCAAAACACAAAAAAAACAGTAAAAACCTGATCCTTTTATTCCATTTACCCCCTACTACCATGAACCTACAAACCTGAATTATCCTCTATGTAGGACTTATGCTTGCAGTCCTTGTCGGACGATTCCTCTACAGCCAACACAAAAAGAAAAAAACCGCTGCTTGGCTCGACCAACATCCCAACGCAGTCAAAGTCTACCTCAAAGCGTATAAACTCGCTTGGAACTGAGGTGGTAGCATAGAAATCCATACTATCGATGGAGAAAAGCCAATTACCTTCTCAGAAGGAATGACTACGACAGGATTTTATGTCCTCCCTGGAAAACATGTGGTAGAATCGAGCTACTTCAAACAACGCTCTCGAGGCGTAGTCAATACCAATACTACCTATGAAGCCACCAAACAGGAAATCGAAGTCGTAGGCAGCAAAAGCTATCGCTATGGCTTTGATGAAAAGACAGAATCCTACTTCTTTGAGGAGTTTGATCCTGCATAGTTATATCCTAGCGTACAAAAGCCAAGCCCCTCATAAAGGGCTTTTTTTTGATAAGAGAAAAACTAAAGAAAAAAAGAAAGCTGATTCTAGATCACTTTCCTCTAAGAAGTGGGGCGATTGACGGGAATCGAACCCGCGACCCTCGGGACCACAATCCGATGCTCTAACCAACTGAGCTACAATCGCCATACCTGCAAAGCTATATATAGCAAAATCCCTAGCATTTGCAAGAAAAAAGCACACAAATTCCCCCTCCCTCTACAAACCATAGCCACTAATTGAGAAAATTTGTCATCACGGAGCATAACTCTACCATACCTCGATACGGTGCATAATACAGCACTACAGCACAAAAACGCAGCTCTTTCGCCTCATCTCCTCCACACAAGGCTGGCTCTGCAATACCTGTCCTATCTGTCCCTACCGTACAAGAGAGACACTGCTGAGGATCAGGATGGTTTTTAGGATACAAACCATCAATCCTTACAAATCTCAGATACTTCCCCTTGCTCGTATCTACCTGAGGAGCTTTCCCATATTTAGCACGATAGCCCTCGTATGCTCGCTGATCAATCCACTACCCATCTACAAAGTGCAACTGATACAGGCGATGCCCATCTCTAGGATTATCGAGATTGGCGATCACTCATTTTTTCACCCATTCTTTTGCTTCTTCAAGGGAAGCCCATACCTGATATCTTCCACAGGTTCTTTGTGCTGGATCCTTATTCTGATTATAAACTTCAAAAGCTGACAGTTGCATAAATCTTGTATACACTTGTCCATCTTTCTCTACAACCTTTGGAATCCCTCTCCCTGCACGGATCCATCCATCATTCTGACAGCCATCATTTTTCGAATCCACCATTGGATCGGCTTTGAGTCGGCACTGATTTCTCTGGGAGGCTCGGCGACGCCAATTGGTATTACGAATAGTATACATTGCCTCTAGCTCTTCTTTGGCGAGATTGAGGGCTATGGTACGCTGGGCGGTCTCTGAAATATAATTAGTCGTCCTCGTAACCGCCTGCATGATCGTGATGACTCCCACCGAGAGTACAAAAATCACCAAGAGAA
>JAUMYK010000007.1 GCA_030528665.1 bacterium | reverse complement strand
ATATGATGGTGTATAGAGAGGAGTGTTGATTTTTGTACATAGGAAAGAGAGTAGTATGTTCGCTACTCTTTTTTTTGTGGTATTTCGGATTTGGCTTTCTTAGTCATTCCGGACTTGATCTCCTCGTCATTCCGGACTTGATCTCCTCGTCATTCCGGACTTGATCTGCAATCTATAGCTCCCTCCGCCTCGCTCCGCTCAGCACCTCCCTCACTGAGGGAGGACTCAGCTTGTGGGATCGGATGCTGGAAGTTCCCCCTCGATGAGGGGGATGCCCGTAGGGCAGGGGGAGTTTTTCAAATTAGTTGTATACTTTTTCTTGTATCCCTATACATAATACTTATAGTGAAATATGCTTTATTGAGAAAAGATTGACTTATGTTGTTACAGCTGAATTCAAGATTACCCTATAATCCTCAATTGCAAAATAGAGCTAAATTTGGGGGAAAAAATATGACTAGAGCTGAAAAAAGGATGCGGTTTGATTGTTTGTTGCCTTTGCAGAATTTATTGAGTTTGAGAATTTTAAGACAAAGAGTGATAGGAAATTATATTATAGATTTTTATTTACCTAAAAATAAGTTGGTTATTGAGATTGATGGAGATACACACTTTGTTGATGATGCTCAAAAATATGATGAGAAAAGAACTGATTTTTTGAAATCTTTAGGTTTGTATGTTGTGAGGTATACTAATGATGAAGTGTATAATAATCTTTCTGCTATTTATGAAAATTTGCTACAGATTTTGACCAAATCATAAACTCCCTCCGCCTTGCTCCGCTCAGCACCTCCCTCGATGAGGGAGGACTCAGCTTGTGAGAAGAAGTAATTTGCAGTTTTTTCTTATTGAGGGAGGATTCAATTAATGAGGATGAAATGTTAAAAGTTCCCCCTCGATGAGGGGGATGCCCGTAGGGCAGGGGGAGTTTTTTAATGAAGAGTTCAAAATTAAGAGTGAAGAGGATCAATTAGTTTGTCACTATGCTTTGATTCTCTTATTCGTCATCCTGCTTTTCCCGCACGCAGTTGCGAGGAAATGCTTCAGCATCCTAGCAAGCGGACAAGATTCCGGATCAAGTCCGGAATGACGAATCGGAGGAAGTAGGATGCTCTGCTAAAAGCAAAAAGGAAAACATGATCGAGGGATCAGATTTTTTATTCTTTTAGAAAGGCAGTGTAACATTTGTATTTGGATAAAAAGGATAATATTCAAACTTTTTTGGTGTATAGATTACTACAATTAGCATTCTTTTTGCTATTTTTTTATTTATATCTCTCTTTTTCTGATAAGTCAATATAAAATTTTTCTTTCTAGAGAATATGTGCAAACTAATGTTTAGAGGATTTTGAAATTTTATGCTTGTTTTTTTTCTTTTTTTGCGTATCTTCACAATCGTAAAATAAAAAAACAAAAACAATTATAAGACTGACTAGAGAAATATGGGCATATTTTGATAGTTGGTATCTCAAACGAGTAATTTACCCAAATGAAAGCTGAGAATCTCGACTTGGAACCGATTTTGTTTATAGAAGAGGGAAGAATATATGAGGCTCTAATGCTATTGGTTGCACTAGCAACTACTATCCTAAAGCCTTCTGTATTCTAAGGGCTTGCTTTCGGTTCTGGGTCATCATCTCAGACCGGAAGTATGCTTCTTGGTCTTTTTTTATTTGCATTTTGGGAGGAATCTCGTACACTAAGGTCAGCTTTTTTATTTTTTTTCTTGTCAATGGCTCAAAAAAAAGATGAAAAACAGATTTCAAATAAGGCAGAACAGGCTATTCAGGAGAGTAATAGTTCACTTTTGGATATTGTGCAGGCAGTTCCTACCAAATCTCAACATAAGCATGCAAAATCACAGCCTGTTTATCCAGCCAATCAAATTACTCCAGCATTAGATACTTTTGAATCTCATCTTGCAAAACAGAGAGAGACTGAATAGGTTTTTATTTTGTATATGAGCATGAATACAGAAACAGAGCAGCTGATTGTGGTTCATGAGGCTTGTATTTTGTGTGGAGTGTGTGTGAGGCAGGGCTATGCTGAGAAGCAAGCAGGAAAAGTGCTTATCAAGCCTCATCTTCCTAAGGAGCAATGGTCTTTGGCAGAGGGATGTTGTCCTGTGAGGGCGATTGTGAGGGTTCAAGTTTATCATCTTGCCTGTCCCGCACGAAGTTGCGGGGAACTTGATTCAGGATCTTTAGATAAGATTGCGGATCAAGTCCGCAATGACAACAGATCAAGTTCGGAATGACGATAGATCAAGCACGGAATAACGAAATATAATACTATTTTTATAATTTTGTATGATACAAAACAATGTCAACGCTGATTCAACAAATTCATCAAAAAACAGGAATGGAAAGCTGAGTGATCAGCAACATTATTCAGCTTTTGGACGAAGGAAATACGATTCCGTTTATTGCTCGTTATCGTAAGGAAATGACCAAAGGTGCGAGTGATGAGCAGCTTCGTGAGTTTTTTGAACTCTATAGCTATACCAAAAATTTGGAGGCGAGGAAGCAAGATGTGATTAGGCTTATCGATGAAAAAGGTTTGCTAACAGAAGAGCTGAAAAATCAGATTTTGGCTGCGGAAACGCTTGCGAGAGTAGAGGACCTCTACAGACCATTTAAGGAAAAGAAAAATACCAAGGCAACGATTGCGAAAGCCAAAGGTCTCGAGCCGCTTGCTGAGATTTTGGCAAAAGCTGAGCTGACGAAAGAGGATTTTGAATCTAAAGCAGAGGAGTTTATCAAAGATACTGGAGATGCGAAAACTTCAGTTTTGAGTAGAGAAGAAGCGATCCAAGGTGCAAAAGATATTGTGGCTGAGACGGTCAGTGATCACGCGGATTTGAGAGCTGAGATCAAGCAATTTGAGGAAGTGAATGCGACTTTACAGACCAAGGCAACCAAGACGTTTGAGGAAAATGGCGTCTATAAAATTTATGCAAACTACAATAAAAAACTCTCAGAAATGCCTTCGTATGCTTATCTTGCAGTAAATAGAGCTGAAAAAGAAAAACAACTCTGACTCAGTTTGCAGTTTTCTCCTGCGAAGATTTCAGATTTTTCAGCTCGTTTTTTTATCCCTCAAAATGCCAATTCGAGTGTGGAATATCTCCAAGAGGCGATCGATGATGGATTGGAGAGATTGTTGTTGCCTTCGATAGAAAGGGAGCTGAGAGCTGATAAAAAAAGGTGGGCTGATGAAGCGGCGATCAGGGTTTTTGGTGATAATTTGAAAAATCTTTTGCTCACGCCTCCAGTGAAGGGATTAACCGTTTTGGGATTTGATCCTGCATTTAGAACGGGGTGCAAACTTGCGGTAGTCGATGCAACGGGGAAATTTTTGAGTAAAGAAGTGATTTATCCGACTGAACCACAAAAGAAAATCGCAGAAGCTGAGCAGACTTTGCTTGATTTGGTCAAAAAATATGGGATTGATCTGATCGTGATTGGGAATGGAACGGCTTCCAGAGAGTCTGAAAAGGTCGTAGCTGACTTTATCAAAAAGCATCAACTCAAAACGCAGTATATGATTACTTCTGAGGCTGGGGCTTCGGTATATTCTGCTTCTCAACTGGCACAAGAGGAGTATCCTGATCTTGATGTGACGATTAGAGGTGCGATTAGTATTGCGCATAGAGTGCAGGATCCGCTTGCTGAACTGACAAAAATCGATCCGAAGGCGATCGGAATTGGGCAATATCAGCACGATGTAGATCAAAAAATCCTCAAGGAAAAGCTCAATGAAAAGGTCGAAGATGTGGTAAATGCAGTTGGTGTCGATGTTAATACGGCGAGCTATACACTGTTGCAATATATTGCTGGGCTTTCTCAGAGCGTAGCGAAAAATGTGGTGGCATATAGAGATGAGCACTGAGCTTTTACCGACAAGAAGCAGATCAAAAAAGTGAAAGGACTCTGACCAAAAGCTTATGAGCAATCGATCGGATTTTTGAGGATCAAAGAGGGAAAAGAGCCACTTGATGCGACAGGAATCCATCCTGATCATTACAAGCAGACCTTGCTGTTTCTCGAGCAGGAGCTAGAAATCAAAAAGAAAAATCTGATTTTGCCGCTCGAAAACCTGCCAAACTATGATGAACATCAGCTTTCGACTTTTGCTGAAAAATATGAGCTGGGATTTGAGACCTTTGTAGATATTCTTAAGGAACTGCAGAGACCAGGTCTGGACCCGAGAGAAGAGATCGAAGCACCTGTCTTCAAATCTGATGTTTTAGATATTAAAGATGTGGAAATCGGTATGAAGTTGCAGGGAATCGTGAGAAATGTGACAGATTTTGGGGCTTTTGTCGATGTCGGTTTGCACAATGATGGATTGGTGCATAAATCGCAGATGGCGGATTATTTTGTGCAGAATCCGATCGATGTGGTAAAGGTCGGTCAGCAGGTGGAAGTTCGCGTTTTGGATGTGGATAAGGAAAAAGAAAAACTTTCTCTCTCGATGAAATCTGAGTGATGAACTGCTCAATCTCCAAAATTTCAAAAAGCAAAAAAAGAACAAAAACCTGAACGCAAAAGTCAGCATTCGTCTTTTTCTTTGGGAGGGAATATCAGTTTTTCTTAGTTTTAGATTATAGTATTGATAACAATGAAAATTCTTTTGATTACCGCACATCCTAATCCAAATTCTACCAGTCACCAATTTGCAGAAATTGCTTTGCAAGAGTTTGAGGCAAAGGGGCATAAGGTGGAATTGATTCATCTGTATCAGGAAAAGGCTTTGCAGTTTGGATATTTGCAGTTTACTCAGGGGCAGAAAATTCCTAGTAATGATCAGGAGTTAAGACAATCTTGGCAGGAACGCGTGCGTCGAGCTAATAAGATTATCTTCTTTTTCCCAACTTGGTGGAATGATTTTCCTGCGGTATTGAAATCGTGGTTTGAAAATGTGATCATCTGAGGATTTGCCTATCGTTATGTGAACGGAAAACCACAAGGAATGCTGAGAGATAAGCATCTGCAGATTTTTGCGACTTGTGATGCACCAGGATGGATATATACTTGGTTGCCAGTACCGATGTGGGTCAATTGGAGGATGAGAACACATCTTTCCAAGATTAAGCTTGATGGGGTTAAGGTGTTTGGAAATATGCATGCAAGGAAAAAATCAAAGACCAAAATGGCTTGTTTGTTTGCAGATTTTAGAAAGCGTATGCAGAAAATGGCTGGTAAATAATTGCGTTTAGACAAGGTCTTCGCTGTGAAGATAATGAAGCTTGGCTCAGGTGAGTTCAGCTTTTTTTTCAAGAACTTTTGCTACTTTGTATCTCGGGTCTTGTTGACTGGCATAGTATCGTTTTTGTGGTTCTATGAGATAGATATGTTCGAGTTGGGCAAAATCTTGAAAAATTTCTGATCCTGTACAGATGATAATTTTTTCGCTTCAAGATTTAATTTTCCATCGATTGATGTTTTTTCTATTTTGGGTATCGAGGGAGGAGAGTTGTAATGCTGAAAAGTGTGGATCAGTATAATTGTATAGACTTCGGAGATCAGGAAAGACAATAAGGATTTGTCAGTTGCCCTCTTGATGGATGAGGTGTTTCCCTATTTTGCATTCAGATTTTTTGATTTTTTTTGTGGGTTTGATGGTTTTGGAGAGAAGTTTGGGGATGTCGGTGTCTAGAAAGAGAGGGAGGACTTTTTTGTAGGTGCTGTATCGCTGATAGCACATTCGATGGAGGAGCTGAAGTGTGGCTGGAGAGAGGAGTTGAGATATAACAATTTTGAAATTAAGGTCTCAGGTATAGAGTGTTGTGATGAGTTCAGGAAATGCTACTTTTTCTCCTAAAACAAGAAAAAAATCTGATCCGTTTTGAAGGAGGTCTCCATTTTTTGTTTTGAGATTCCAGTTTTGGACAAGGAAAACTTTATCGATTCCTGCATAGTGAGAGAAGCTATAGAGGTACATCTTTGCTCTTGAAAATAAATATCATTGTTTGGATGTGAGGATAGAGATATGGAGTTGAAAAATCAAGCTTTTATTTTGGGTTTGATTTTAAAGGTTAAATTAGTATATTGGGAGTGCTGAAAAACAAAATCAGAATTTTATTTTTTTGATAAAAATTTATGCTGAGTCGATTGATGAATTTGATAGGTGGAGACTATAATCAAAAACAAATTGATAAGTTGATGCCTTTGATTAGGGATATTAATTTTTTGTATGCAGAATTAGATACTTTGACTGATGCAGAGATTCAGTCCAAGACTCTTGAGTTTAAGGAAAGAATTCAAAAGGGAGAAAGCTTGGATGTGCTTTTGCCAGAGGTGTTTGCGGTAGTAAAGCAAGCTTGTAAGAGACTTGTTGGTACTACTTGTGAGGTAAAAGGTCAGGAGTTGACTTGGAATATGATCCCTTATGATGTTCAGCTACTTGGTGGTATTATCTTGCATCAAGGAAAGATTGCTGAAATGAAAACTGGTGAAGGGAAGACTTTGGTTGCCGTAGCTCCTGTGTATCTCAATGCTCTGAGTGGAAAAGGGGTGCATGTAGTAACGGTTAATGATTACTTGGCTTCTCGTGATGCAGAATGGATGGCTCATGTATATACCTGGCTCGGATTGACGGTTGGGTCTGTGACCAAAGGGACACCCTTGGCTGCGAGGAGAGAAGAGTATGCTAAGGATATTACCTATGTAGAAAATTCAGAATTATGATTTGATTATTTGAGGGATAATCTGGTCAAATCATTAAAAGAAAGAAATCTGACTTGGAGACCGCTTAATTTTGCTATTGTGGATGAAATAGATAGTATTTTGATTGATGAGGCGAGAACTCCACTGATCATTTCTCAGCCAAGAGAGGAACCAACTGAAAAATATAGTTACTATGCACAAGTTGTAAATCTTTTGACTCCATGTTCGAGCAAAAAAAAGGTTTCTAAAGGCTTTATACAGGAGGTAATGAGTGATGAATATGGGAAAGAGCAAGAGGAAGATGGAGATTACTATATTGATGAAAAAACTAAAACTGCACAGCTTTCTGGCAGAGGGATTGCTAAACTTGAGGAGATTTTGAAGGTAGAGAATATTTATAAGGATATGGGCTATCAGGAGATTCATCATATTGAAAATGCTCTCAAAGCCAAAGCTGTTTATATCAAAGATAAGGATTATATTATTGCAAATGGTGAGGTCTTGATTGTCGATGAGCATACGGGGCGTACGATGCCAGGGAGAAGATTTTCTGAGGGATTACATCAGGCTATTGAAGCGAAGGAGAATGTACAAATTCAGAGAGAATCTCAGACAATGGCTACAATTACCTATCAAAACTTTTTTAAACAATATGCTAAGCTCTCAGGTATGACAGGTACTGCATCTACTGAGGGAGAGGAGTTTTCAAAGATTTATGGCTTGGAAGTAGTGATTGTCCCTACCAATAGAGGTATTCGTAGAGTAGACCTACATGATAAAGTGTATTACAATCAGCATGCAAAGCGAAAATTTGTGAAAGAGTATATCAAATTTTATCATGAAATGGGGCAGCCAATTTTGATTGGTACCGCTGATATTGCTACCTCAGAATATGTATCAAGGCTACTTGAAAGGGAGGCAATTGTGCATAATGTCTTGAATGCAAAATTTTATGAGCAGGAGGCAAATATTGTCTCTCGTGCTGGAAAATACAAGTCGGTTGTTGTTGCCACCAATATGGCGGGTCGTGGTACGGATATTAAGCTTGAAGAAGGATTAAATGAACGCTTAGCTCAGAATTATGTAAACTATTTTGTCAAACAAGCAGAGAAAGGTATTCCGATCAAGGGAAATCTTTATTCTGAAATGGAGTATGCACTCTTTTTGCAGGCTTTGGTAGAGAAGTTTTCCTTGTCTGATGAAGAGCGTACGAGTGTAACGCAATCTGGCGTGAGCCGTGATGCTTTAACTATGAGCTTCCGTATTGCCAAGAAAAGAAAGGAAAATACTGATCCTTATGCGGTATTTAGCCTTGAACCTCTAGAAAAATCACAGGAGGGAGAACGTATCGAGAGAGATCTATTTTTTGGACTCTTTATCTTAGGAACTGAAAAGCACGAGTCGAGAAGAATTGATAATCAGCTCAGAGGAAGAGCTGGTAGACAGTGAGATCCATGAGTTTCTGTATTTTTTGTGGCTTTGGATGATGGATTGATGAGGAAGATGTGAGGAGAAAAAATTCAGTCTTTAGCTCGTTTTTTGTTTTCTCAGCATGATTTGGAGAGTTTAGAATTGACACAAAAGCAATTTTCTCAGCGTAATATCAGAGCGCAAAAAGAAATTGAGGGATGGTATTTTGGTATTAGAAAGCATCTATTTGATTATGATAGTGTTGTGGATAAGCAGAGAAGAAGAGTCTATACGATGAGAGATGCAATCTTGGAAAGTGAGGATAATGAGGAGAAAAGAGATCAGTATTTGACTACTTTTAAAGAAGAGTTTGTAACTGAGGCAAAGCAGATTTTGATGACCCAGATTAGTAATGCAGAAATTACTGGACAGTCTATTAGTGATCTCTTGATTGTACTCAATAAGGAATATGGACTAAATATGTCTCAACCTGAAGCATATGAATATGCACAACTTGATTATGAAGGATTGAAGGCGGTGTTGATTGAGAGGCTTGATCGCTATTTTGCAAAAGTTTTTGTAGCACTGGATGCTCAATTGTTGTTTGAGATTTTTAGAGGAGTACATCTACATTTTATTGATAAGATGTGGGTAGATCATATCGATGAGATGCAAAACCTCAGAGAAAAAGTCTGATTGATGTCCTATGCTCAGCTTGATCCGCTCGTGATTTACAAGAAAGAATCTTTTGAGAAATTTCAGACTTTGATGGCTGGGATTTTGAACACGACAGTAGCGTATTTGATGAAATTTGATTTTGAAGCTTTGGCGACTCAGCAGGGAGGCGGAGAGACACTCTCTTTGCATACTGAAGCACAAACTAATGAACAAAAAGTTATCGATATTTTGGAAGGTGCAACTAGTACTATGCCAAGAGCTACTCCTCAAGTTGTCGCTCAGCCTCAGGATACAAGAGCTTCAGTATTTGAAAGCAATGATGAGTTTGAGGTCTTTGAAGCAGATGAGGAGCCTGTACAGATTGTGAATGCTCCATCTCACAAAACTAGACCCAATGACCCTTGTCCTTGTTGAAGTGGCAAGAAATATAAAAAATGTCATGGGAAATAGATTTTAATTTTAAGGCTATTCCTTGTTTGTTAGGGGTAGCTTTTTTTTATTGTGCTTGTATTTTAGGAGTATTTCTATATTGTAGCTGTGCAATCTTTTATTTTTGTGGAGGAGATGGTTATTGCATTGTTGACATTGATTTTCTTTGTACTTTTGACAAGCGTGGGAGCAGGAATGGTGTTTTTTTGGGGAGGAATATGGGATAAGATCTGATTTTTATATACTTTTTCTTTAAGCTTTTTGTTTTCTACTTGTTATTTTTTCTTTCATCAAAATGCAAAATCACTCTGGGGATATTATATAGAATGATTGATTATGGCTATTTTAGGTATCTTAACGATTGGATTTACCGTTGTGCTTATTGGCTTAGGCATTGAAGGTCTGGTACAGTTGTTTTGATTTTCTTTAAGAGGACAGCCTGCATGAACTTTTTTTCTTCTTATTATTTTTGGACTTTCTCTCTATGCGTGGTGGGCTGCCCATAGTATTCAAGTAAAGCTTGTTTCAGTTGAGGTGGATAATTTGCAGCATCCAAGTAGGATTCTTTATCTTTCTGATATTCATATCGCTAAAAAAACTGATCTGCCTTTTTTGCATCGTTTAATTGAAAAAATCAATGCTATTGATGCTGATTTTGTGGTGATCAATGGAGATTTTATTGATGGGAGAGGGTTTGAGCCTTGAGATTTTGAGATTTTGAATACCATTAACAAGGAAGTTATTTATACCTATGGAAACCACGAAGCTTATGCTGGGAATAGCTATGTTGATTCTCTCTTGAGTCCTACGAAGTTACATATGCTTTCAGATGAGGTATTGGTCTTGGGAGAGTGGGAAATATTAGGTTTGGCAGATATGCACGGTGTTGATTCAGTAGCGAATAGAAGAATTTTGGCACATAAACTGCAACAGGTTGAATGGCAGACAGATTTGCCAAAGCTCTTGGTCTTGCACGAGCCGATTGGTCCTCAGGTGGCTGAGCAGTACTGAATTAATTTGCAACTAGCGGGACATACCCACAATGGTCAACTTTTTCCTTTTACTTTGTTTGTTAAATTGGCATTTCCTTATATTAAAGGATTATATCGCTTTGATCGCAATTCGCTCTATGTGAGTAGTGGTGTGGGGACTTGGTGACCGCCTATGAGACTAGGGTCTCGTTCTGAGATGATTCTCTTGGAGGCTCTTCCAAAAAAATAAGAAAAAAGCCTGATTGTATTTCAGGTTTTTTTTGATCCCAAGGGTGACTTAGTAGAGGAGGTGACCGTATTTTTTGATCAGATTTTTGATGTTTTCTGCCAAAAGAGGATCAATAGAACTCGCTAATAAGGCAAGTCTATTAGCACTACTATTGTGTTTTTGGGTTTTGAGGATGGTTTCAATACATCAGAGATTGAGGTATTTTTTGTTTTTTCTGAGTCGTTTTTTTATAAGTTCTTCTCCATAGGCTTTTTGAAGAGGAGAGGGATTGTAGAGGGTCTCGAGGATTGCAAGTTCTGGAATAGCTACTTGGAAACTATATTTTCCAATGCTTGTTTTATAGGTGTAGCGATAAAAGGTTGTAAAGAGATTTTTGGATTTGCTACTATAGGTTTTGAGGAGAGCGGTTTTGTTAAAAATAATGGTTTCAGTAGCTTGTTTGTGAGGGGTGACAAGGAGGATTTCTTCTGGGATGGTATAGGAGAGGAGTGCGAGTTCGAGTGCTTTAAGTCCTCAGATGTATCGTTTGCCTGAGATGATGTCATTACAGTGTTTTTTAAGGACTTCTCGGTAGAAGAGTTGTGCTAAGTTTTCTTCATCTTGATGTTGTAGATTCGTATCTGGAACAAAAAAGAGATTTTTTTTAAGATTGATGAGATATCCTCTGAGTTTGAGGTAATAGATAGTTTTATACATTTTAGCATCATTGTAGTTTTGATCCAAAAGATTTTGGAGCTTTTTTTTGATGATTTCATTGCTGATCATTTTTCCTTGATATTTTCATAAGTGTTTCACAATAGTGTCAAAATATTTTTCTTTCATACCTCAATTCTATACTACTAAAAATAATAAAAATATTATAATGTTTTTTCTAAAAAAATCAAGCAGTATTTTCCAAAAAATTTCTTTTGTTTTTTCTATTGTAATTGGCGGGGGAAATCGTAAAAGTGTCTTTGAACATTTCTTTACTTCTTAGATGGTATGGATGATGATAGAGTCGCCGCTGCTTTCCACTGTGCATTGTGCTACGAGAACGGTTAGTGTAGATGGTATTAGAGCTTCTATTACTCAGCATACTGACTCTCAATATGAGGTACTCCTCGAGGTTAATTCAAATAAAATGCTGATCGCTCTTCAGGGAGCATTGGATATGATAGAGGAGTTTGAAATTATTGCTATTAGAGGGTTTATTGAGCTTTCTACTTCTTTTGTTCAGACTATTAAGAGGCTTGTTGAACATTTGCTTTGTAGGTTGGACTAGATGGAGACTGTGGTATATAGAGGGCTTTTAGGAGGTTAAGAGTCCTTTTATTTTTTGAAAAAATATGATGTCTGAAATGGAAGTGATGATCAAAGAATATGCAAAAAATCCGCTTTGTAATTATGAAATGCAAGATGCAGATATTAGTAGGCACGAATGAAACTTTATCTGTGGAGATGATATTACGGTATATCTCAAGATTGCGGATCAAAAAATTACCGCTTTTAGCTATGATGGGAATCCTAGTACGGTAAGCTTAGCTGCTGCGAGTTTTTTATCTGAGTTTTTGATTGGTGCAGAGATTGATGAGGTTTTGACTCGAAATTATGAAACTTTTGTGGAGAAGGGATTTGAGGTTTCTCCAAGAAGAAAGAGAGCCGCGATGATTGCTTTACTTGGGGTAAGGAATGCGCTCTATGCCTATCGTGGAGAAGATAGAATTGATGATTTTGATGATTTAATAGACTAAAACTAGAGAAAAAGAACTTGAAAATACTGTCTACTTGTGTACACTACCTATGTGCTTTACTGCTTTTTTTCAAGGCGATGCGGAGATTTATAAGAGAAATTTTGCTTTCCATCTTGATCAATACTGGGATTTTGTATGTATTGAGTTATTATGAATTTGGACTTAGTATTACGCTTGTGAGTTGAGGATTGAAGACTTTTCTCTTTTTGGGGGCGGTATTTTGGGGAGTAAATTTTGTATTGAGAAATATCCTCCATATTGTCACTATTCCTGTAAAATGGTTAACCTTTGGTTTGTTTTCTATCGTGATCAACCTAGGAATGCTCTATTTTTTTGAGCGAGTGATCAATAGCTATTATCAAGATATGGCTTCGGTACAAATATCTCCTGATTATCTCAAAGCTCTGATTCTCTCTATGGTGATTACCCTTGCGTATTCTTTACTTAGTAAACTCTTGAAATAACTGATGCAAGCTTTGATACGATGATATTGCTCTACTCTTGTTGTATTTGGGAGTTTCTTTCTCTTGGGAGTAATACAAAATTTAAATTCTGATTTTTCTTTTCGTTTTTTATGGATGAAAGAGATTGGAGTGTGATGGTTTCTGAGCTGGATGTTTTTGCGAGGGATTTTGGTTGGAGTGATGATCGTACTCTTGATTCAGGCTGTATTCCTTTCCTTTAAGACACCAGAACTTTCAAAATTTGATCTCGATAAACCACTTTAATTCTTATGTACAGTGTGATGAAAAATTATTCTATTACGAGAGAAAAGGCCGCAATTGCTCTTGGCGTATCGACGAGGACGATCGATAGGTATGTAAAAAGTGGCAAACTTTCTTATAAAAAAGTAGCTAATAAGGTCCTTTTGGCAAAAGATGAGGTGGAAAGCCTCAGAGAGGAATTTTCTGCTTTGCGTACCGAGGTGACGACTGAGTTGATCCACGAGGCGACTCCAGCATCCCAGCCAAGGACTTCCAATCCTGTGGCAGTAAGAGCGGATTTGGATCAGGCAATTGATGAGAAAATTGATAGGTTTTTCCTGATATTTAAAGAGAAGGATAAGATGATTGAGGAAAAAAATAAAATTATCTTTGTACTTCAGCAGAGGATTGGAGAATTGGAAACCAAGATTCAATCTATGATTGCGCTTCCTGACTATACGAGAGAGAAACAGGTTGCTTTGATCGAGAAACAGAAGCTAGAAGAGAGAATTGAAAAATTGAAAGAGGCGATTAGAACAGAGAAAATTAAGAGTTTTATTCTGATTATTTTGGCGTTTATTTTTATTGGAATTGCTATTTTCCTTCTCTTTAGATATAAAATTATTTCTTAATATCATCAATGGTTTGAAGTAAGTTTTTTCTTGTGGTATTTCTGAGTCTACTTAGCTTTTTTCCTGTTTGTTTTGGATACCTTTTTGGTATGAAGTCTTTTGATAATACTGTTGAAAATATTATAGAAATTGAAAAACAGTACCATATTTACTTGCCTTTAGTTTCTTTTATATATGATCCTTGGGAACACTGGGATGTTGTAGGGGAGTTAAAAAAAATGAAAGCATCTCTTGGTAATCAGAGGGTTTATCATCTTACCATTTCTCCTAATATGTTTTCTGCTCAAGAAGTTGCATCCTGAGCTTTTGATAGTCAGTATTTGACCTTTTTTGAAAGTATTAAAAACTTAGATTTGAAAGTGATTTTTAGGACTATGCATGAGATGAATGGAGGTTGGTATCCTTGGAGTTCAAATCCAGAGGCATTTCAAGAGGCTTGGAGACATATTTGGAGGCTTTCAAGAGCTGTTGGTTTAGATCAGTCTCATATTCTTTTTGATTTTTCTGTTAATGCTTGGGATCTGCCTGCTAAGGATCGCAATCCTTCTCAAACAACAGTGTATGAGCATTGTTATCCTAAAGTCAAAGACAAACTAGGATGTCCGAGTTTTGAGGATTACTATCCTGGCGATGCATATGTGGATTTGGTCTGATTTACTTTTTACAACTGGGGAAAGGGGAATAGTGATAGATGGCGAGGTAGTCCTGATAGGATTGTAAATAATAAGACACGAAGGACACTTGAGAGATTAAAAGCTTTTAATAAGCCGATTATTATTGATGAGGTTGGGACAAGTGCGGTGGAATATGCAGGAGAATATTCTCGAGAAAAGTCGCTTGAAATCTATGATACTGTGCATACTTTGAAAGATGCTTGGCTCTTGCAGTTGAGAAAATTTTTGCAAAGGGAGAAAAGTATTGTCGCTGCAATATATTTTAATGTTGATTTGACCAATGGTTTGAGAAGAACTTTGATTTGAGAGTTAGATTGGGCAATTATCAATCTTGCAAGAGGTAAGTTTTATCAGGGTTTTTGGGAGTTGTATACGCATTCGGTATTGGATGTGGAGTCCGTGTTGCAGCTCTTTGGATTGCAAAAAATGCAGCTAGGATCCAAGGAGTATTATGTATCTGATGCTGTACTCAAGTATGTCAAAAAGATAAAAAATCTGATGGATGGTTCAGGTCAGACTCCAGATCTCGCAGCTCAGCTGTTTGCTCAGTTTGCCTTGAGTCAGCAGGAGCTATGAAGGCAAGATCCTGCGTTAGATGAGGCTTTAGGGATATTGGCTGAGTATTATCAGCCTCAGTCTGCCTAGTAAGGGGAAGCTGATTTTTGATGAGCTTTTTGGTGCTTGGTTGATATTTTTTTATTGAGGTTTTAGGATGTTTTTAATACTTTTGATAAAGTGCATTATCCTAGCTTATTCCTAGCATCTCTGAAAAGGTCATTTTCTTACTTTGCACAATGTACCTTGTGCAAAGTAAAGCTGCTTTTTCCAAAGTCCCTTTAATTCGGAAGTTGAGTGAAAGTTAGTGACACAAGTATTATACTAATACAAAAATCAAGAGGGTATCTTTTCTTTTTCTTTTATTTGAAATAGAGGAGTTAGTTTGCATCATTGAAAAATCGCTTCTGCGATACGCTCTCGATAGAGAAAAGAAGAGAAATCGGATTTCCCTCTTTTTTGACTTTAATAGTCATAATTTTTTTAATTTATACATCAACTAGAGAACTATTTATAGTCTAAACATCAAGACTCTTTAGAGCTAGTCATTCCATAGAAAAGAAAAAAGCCATAGTTTGCACTACAGCTTTGTATCTTACACAAATCACATCATGAAGTGTGTACAGAACTGATATTATTTCTCGCTCAGTTCAGACAGAGTTTTTGGTTAGGTGCCTGTGGGATTCGAACCCACGAACCGAGGTTTTGCAGACCTGTACAATAGACCACTCTGTCAAGGCACCACAACTTTTACTTTCATAGTCTACTAATATGATCTGTATTTGCAAGTGATTTTTCGCTTTTTTGGAACAAAAAACCGATTGCAAGCTTGTGGTAAAACTGTATACTGAGGTACTTTAGTTGTATGGAGGTGATCTCATGGTAGCATTCAGTATTTTTGGTTTTTCTGTATATTGGTATGGTATTTTTTATGCTTTGGCATTTTTGCTAGGATATATTGCCTTGGCGTGGATTGGGAAAAAAGGATTTTTTGCTGGCTATCCAAAGTTGCAAAAGCTCCTGACTGAGCAGCTGGAGGACTTGATATTTACGATTGCGGTGGGAGTCGTGCTTGGTGGCAGATTGGGGCATATTTTGATCTATGGAGAGGGCTATTATTTTCAGCATTGGGAGGCGATTCTCAAGATTTGGGAAGGTGGAATGTCGTTTATTGGAGGGATCTTTGGGGTCTTGATCAGTATTTTTGTTTTTTTTCGTTTGCAAGGATTGAGCAAGAGAGATTATTTGATGACTTTTGATTTGATGTTGATTTTTGTGCCTTTAGGGATTTTTTTGGGCAGGTTTGGGAATTTTCTCAATCAAGAGTTGTATGGTATCCCAGTAGAGCAACTCCCCTCTTGGATTTCGAGCTTTTTGACTGGTTTTGGGCTGACGCATATGTATCCAAAAGTTGATCAGCTGTTGAGAGTAAATACGAATCTTTTGTCGATGCTTTTGGAGGGGATGTTGCTGTTGGTATTGCAGGTTAGCGTCTTTTGGCGTCAAATCAAGAAAAGACAACGAAAAGTCTGACTTTTGGCGACCAATTTTTTGCTTTACTATTCAATCATTAGATTTGGACTGGAATATCTCAGAGCTGATAGCCAGATGGAGCAGCTTGCTTTTTTGAGCAAGAGTCAGCGATTTTTTCTGCTCTTTATTATCGTGGCAGTAGTGATTAAAATGCAGTTGAAGACTCCTCTACCACTGATCTGAGCTTCTCAAGCGGCTTAATTTTTATTTGATATTTTGATGGGATGTTTGCGATTACCTTAAAATTTTTGGAAGCGGTGGAGGCAAATAATACCACTGAACGACTGCATAGCAACTATGATCTCTATCAACAGGAAAGGAAAAGGTTTGAAAATCTGATTTCAGAACTTTTATCTTTTGCGAAAACCATAAATCCTCATCGATCCGATTTAACAGCAAAAGGAGCGATTTTTAGGTTTAATAGAGATATTCGCTATAGAGTTGACAAGCGCCCGTACAAAAATCATTTTGGGGCGGAATTTGCTTTTGATGGGAGAAGAAGCGGTTATCCTTGTTTTTATTTTCATCTGCAACCTAGAGCGAGTTTTGTCGGAATTGGTACGCGGAGAGTAGGTAATTTTCTGGAAAGTCAGATGAGAAAGTATGCTATGCTTCATTTTGCTGAATGGAAGAAACTGCAGAAGTGATCGGCATTTACAAGCTACTATGGATCGATTTTGGATGATGCTGAAGAACAGTACAAATCAATGTATTGTATCAAAAAAGCTTTTCCTGAGGCTGATCCTGAGATAGCACAATTGAGCCCTGAGCGACAGGAATTGAGAATGAGTAAATGTAGCTTTGGAAAGGCTCAGGAAATCATTCATAGCTTGCCTAAAAAGGAGCAGCAGTATTACCATCAGCTCTGTTTTATGAAAAACTGGCTCCGAGAAAAAAGGATTAGTGATGAGCTTTTACTCTCTGATCAACTCTTTTTAGAACTCAAAAAAGCACTGGAAATCGCTACTCCAATGCTTACTTTTCTGCAAAAGGGTTGCTCGCTCTAAAGCTTGCACTCCCCTCCTCTATTTGATTTGTTGCTATTTGATTTGTTGTAAGGCGTTTTTTTCGATGTTGAGGATACTGCTTCCGATGCCAGCTTCTACGAGTTTGCTTTCGAGATATTTAAATCCCCCGGTACAGATGCCGATCCCTGTGAGGATAAAGAGGACTCCAATTACTTTTTTGAAGATGCCGTTGGGATTGGCATATCGGCTGAGCTTTTTGATAGCTTCCTTGCCAAAATAGATGATAAAAAAGAGTACCGCACCAAATCCGAGAATATACATCAAAATACTGAGCGTACCCATCCAGAGATTTTGAGGCAAGATGGTACCAATAATGAGTGCGTAAGTAGGACTACAACTGGCAAAAAGTGGACCCAACGATGCTCCGAGGAGGACATCCGCTACAAAACCAGTTTTTTTTTCTTTTTTGAAAGTTGTGCTGCTGGTCTTGCTCTGAAAGCGGGATTTGATGCGATCCCAGAGCTGAGGAAAAAGTAAGAGCAGTCCATATCCTATGATAATCGCAGTGGAAAACCGATTCCATATCCAAGGATCGATATGGAGCAAGCTCGTGGATACTTTGAGCAAAAAGGTAAAAATAAAAATGAAAAATAAAGAAGAAATCAGAATTACATAGGAGGAACTCCCCTGCCCATCACGAGATACTCCTCCTCACAAAAGCACTGGCAACACAGGTAAAACACAAGGTGCCAATACCGATAATACGCCAGCAAAAAATGCGAAAAATAGAATCATTGTTGTTTTGTTAGAGTAAAAGGGATATTTTAGCTTTCAAGGAGCTGCACGATTGTGTGGTAGTCCCCTGAGCTGTCTTTGTGGAGCATTTGCATATTCTCGTCAATGAGGACAATCGTGTGGAGATTGGTCACTTCATAACGCTGTCTCAACTCCTGTGCTACATCAAAATCTACCGTCAAGAGTGTAGCATTTGCAGGGATCCCTTTGACCAAAAGCTCATCTTCTAAGAGCTTACAATTCCCACACCAATTTGCCTGAAAATATAACGCTACTGTTTTCCCCTCTTTGAATGCTGTTTGTAATGCTTCTGGGCTATAGTTGGTAATGATTCAGGTATAATCTTGTGAGGTTTGTGTGCAGCTGTGATCTTGTGCGCAGTGTGCTTGATTATTGAAAAGGATGAAAGCTGATGTACCGATAAACAGTAAGCCTCCCAACAGCGCAATCCCGATTTTGTTCATGTTGTATTATAGAAAAAATTAAAACGACTGAGTATATATTTTTTGTCTACGAAAACAATAAAAAAAGCTGGGAGGACATTTTTTTTGCAATTTATAGTCACTATTGTGGTTAAATACTTCTCTCAACTCTATATTCTAAACACTTAACACTCCCCTGCTATAAACTAGAAGCTTCAAGGGATTTGGAAATTTGATAGAGTTCAGAGAGTAAATTGGGATCAAGAATATCATAGTGTTGGACAATCATTTGCTGATGTTTTTTGAGATAGTCGGTTCTAGCTTGAATCAGCTTGAGATACGCTTGTCTTTTGCGTTCCAAGGAGTGGAGTGCGGCTCGTTCTACCTGATAATGAGCAAGACATGTTCTTGCTTGGGTAGCACGCTCTGTGGATGTGGTAAATATCATTTCATCGTTGGACTGCAAGGCGAGGCGGTAGTCAGTATTTGCTTTTTCTAGCTGATCACTACAGGTATTTTTGCTTGTGATGAGTTGAGTTTGTTTGATATTAAGTGTGCTTTCTTGGTAGCTGAGAGCTTGAATAAGCGAGTCGCCATCCTCTAGATACTCCGCTAAAAATTTTGCTCTCTCTTGAGTTTGTAGGGCTTGTGGGATATTGATCTTAAGGAAAGTCTCTGCTTGATCAAAGAGAAACCAAATATCTGATGAAAGTCCCTCTTTGCTTGGAGTTGTATAATGCAGCGATCAAGGTAAATCTGCAGCTTTGCTAAGCACAAAATGCTCCTCTACCAGTTCAAAAAGTCCTGCAGAGGTAAAAAAACCATAGCTAAAAGTGAGTAAAATAATCATCAAAAGCCTAGGTTTCATCATCATCAAAAGAAGTAAAAGACTGATTTTGGGAGTTAGAGATTGTTGATATTTTCCATCATACTCGCCATCGGCAAAAAGATTGAAGCTACGATCGTTCCTACAATAGAAGCTACAAACATCATCAAAAGTGGTTCGATCATCGCCATTGCGACATCAATTGCGTTTCTAAAGGTATTACGGTAATAGACAGAGATTTTTCTCAAGACTTCTGTAAGGGAACCTGTATTTTCTCCCACATTGATAATTTGCACGAGGATGGGATCAAAAAGGGTAGAAGAAACCAGAGATTCATAGAGGGTAAACCCAGATTCAAGATCAGATTTCACATCTATCATTTTTTGTTTGTAGTGAAAGTTTTCGAAAATACTGGCAAGCAATTTCATAGATACTACAGGACTTACTCCAGCTTCATAAAACTGAGAAAGGAGATTTGCAAATTTGTACATATAAAGGGTCTTGACAACATCTTTGATCACAGGAAGCGAGATAAAGATTTTATCAATAAAAATTTTGAACAGCAGTACTTTGCGGTAGAGCAAATACCATCCTCCTACAATGAAGATTAAAGTTCAGATCAATACTGCATAATTGTGTTTGAGATAATCGGATACTCCCATCATAAATTTGGTAATTCCTGGCAATTTGTCTTGATTGGGAAACATTGTCAGAATCTGAGGCAATACGGTTGTCAAGATCACGATTACCGCACCAATCGCCATCAAAAGTACCATTGTAGGATAGGTCATAGCTTTTTTCATTTTTTGATTGATTTCTTGGATATTTTCTAGCTCATCAGCAAGTTGGGTAAGTACTTGTGCCATATTTCCAGTCACTTGTGCAGACCTTACAAGTTCAATCTCATCTGAGCTAAAAAAATAGCTATACGGTTCCATCGCTTCAGCCAAAGAGCCTCCATTGGTAAGTTGGATTACCATTTCATCCATAATATCTTTGAATCCTTGATGTTTTTCTGATTTACTAATAGACTGGATCGATTCTCTGATTCCAAGACCAGCATTTTGGGATACGGATAAAAGTCTAAAAAAGGTCACCTTTTGTTTTAAAGTTGGCTTGGTAAGTTCTTGCATCATTTTATCGGTCCAAGATTTGATGGTCATTTTTTGTTTTTGTAGAAGCTAAAAGGGAAACTTCCCCCAGAAGTCAGATTTTTTTTATTTTTTATTTCTCATTCTTACAAATCTGTAGAGTTCATCAAAGGTCGTCTGTCCGTGGATAATCTTGAAAATTCCATCTCTTTCGAGGTCAATCATTCCCTTATTGAGGGCATAATGTCCTACTTCAAAAGCTGATTTTCCCTCGAGGATCATCGTCTTGATATCATCGGTATAGTCCATGAGTTCGTAGATTCCCACTCTTCCTTTGTAGCCTGATCCTCCACAGACTGGGCAAGGATTCCCGTTTGCTGGGTCTTTTCCTGTACCGACAGTCACAATCCCCTGCTGGATAAACTCATTCCACTGCTGACCAGTGATCCCTCTGGAAATGAGTTCGTTTTTGAGGGCTTCTTTGTCAAATTCCTTAAAGGTTTCGATGGCATTGAGATACATTGGGTTGGTAGAGAGATTGAGCTTTTGAGAACAATGAGGACAAGCTTTTCTACAAAGTCTCTGTGCGATCACGAGATTGAAAGTACCAGCTACCATATAAGGTTTAGCCCCTAGATTGAAGGCTCTGGTCAAGGTTTCTACTGCTGAGTTGGTATGGATCGTCGAAAACACCAAGTGTCAGGTCATCGCGGATTCCATCGCCATTTCGAGGGTCTCCTTGTCACGGATTTCCCCCACCATAATCACATCAGGATCCTGTCTCAGTGCTGATCTCAGACCTGAATGGAAAGTATATCCAATATCTGATCTTACTTGTGATTGGTTGAGTCCCGCCATTTTATTTTCAACTGGGTCTTCGTAAGTGATAATATTTCTCTCGATGTCATTAATTTCATTAAGAGCTGCGTAGAGCGTGGTGGTTTTTCCCGAACCTGTTGGTCAGGTATTGAGGAGGATTCCGTTTGGGTCTTTGAGATGTTTTTCGATAGCGACTTTGTTGGAGCCAATGATTCCGAGTTGATTGAGTGGAGGTACGGCTTTGGATTTATCCACAATACGCATTACCAACTTTTCTCCCCAAACGGTTGGCAAGGTATTGGCACGCAGGTCAATTTCTTTATTGGTTTGTGTGATACTGGATACTCTGGCATCCTGAGGGAGCCTCTTTTCATCTGGTCTCATCTGTCAGGATTCAATCTTGAATTTTGAGATAATACTCTCATGCAATGAACGCGGATATTGGATCAGCTCTACCAAAACACCATCGATTCTGAGTCTGATCCTTGAATAGTTTTCCATCGGTTCAATATGGATATCCGATGCCCCCTCCTCTACTGCAATTGTCAAAAGATTATCAAATATCTTCACGATATCTGACCTGAGGATAGATTGTTGCAGTTGCGATCTAAAATTTTGCGTATCCATTGCTCTACTCAGATTGAGAATAAATTTTTGAGTCACACTCTATTATAGCTACTTTTGCAAAAAAATCAAAAAATGCTGACTTTTTTTAGTGATCTTCCTCTGCTTCTTGAATACCGTGACAACTCTATTGCTCTTTCTCAGTGGAGAAGCTCGGAATTAGCGAGCTGAGGGAGGAGGAATAGTATCCTTGAAAACTTGCCTGAGTGCCTCTTCTAGTGCATAGCTTTCCTGCTCCAAAAGCTGATTGCGGTAATCGGAATAGTCTCCTTTGCGCTCAAGACTTTCCTCTCTATTGATGTAGGTTTTTTTGTTTTCATTATAGGCCTTGGCACGGAGTCGATTGGGAGAAGATTTCAGGTTTTTTTGGATTTTTCCTTGTGCGAGCTGATCAAGGAGTGCTTGGGTATTGGGAGCGAGCTGTTGATCAGAATAAAAGATTTGTAGTGCGGTATTCTCCGCTAGTATATCTCTATCAATATGCTGGGAAAAAGGAGGGATGGTAGCGAGTTTCTCAGCATGTGCTTCGATGAGTCCCTCAAGACCGATCTCTTCGCTGATCAGCTGTTCTCTAAACTGCAGGTAATGATTGAACTCATGCACGAGGATCGCAAAAAGGTCTGCTGGGGTTTTGGGACAGGTGGATTCAAAAAGCGTAATCGAATTGGTAGCGTCTGTAAACATTGCTCTGGTTGCGAGTGATTTGGTAGGACTATGCTGAAAATCGAGTCTAGGAGCGCTGGCTCAGAGCTGAAAATTTTCCGCTAGGATTGCGAGGGTTTGCGTGCTAAAGTGTTTTCGGTTTGCCAAGCTGAGCTGTTCAAAGTCTGATTGATGAGTGAGGAGCAGATCGCTAAAACGCCTAATCAGCTTATCTTGATGGAGCTGAAGGAGCTGTATGAGCTGTTCGTGATGATTGAGGCTGAGTGTGCTGGCGAGTTGGTCTTGGAAATCAGGTTGATGAGAAGGTTGCTCGGTATGAGGCAAATCATCAAAGAGTTCGCTGTGATGGATAGGAGTCATAGGAGATGAGAAGGATAAAAAAAATACTGACCTCAAGTATAGTGATTGCCTTCAAAAAAAGCAAATTTCCTCACTCCAAAGAAAAAGCCTTGCAATCCTGAGGTAAAAAAATAGTCTAAAGTCAGATTTTTATTCTTTTTTTGTAATGAGCATATGGCATACACAATCAGCAAAGTACACGGGAGAGAAGTTTTGGATTCGAGAGGGAATCCGACAGTAGAGGTGGAAATTACACTTGATAACGGCATTATGGGGAGAGCTTTGGTGCCTTCTGGAGCTTCAACTGGAATCCACGAAGCACTCGAACTCAGAGATGGAGACCAATCCAGATACCTTGGGAAAGGGACTTTGAAAGCCGTAGAAAATGTAAACACAACCATCGCAAACGCAATCCAAGGTCAGCGTTTTGAGTGTTTTAAAGGTTTGGATAAAAAGTTGATTGAACTCGATGGAACCAAAAATAAATCCAATCTCGGAGCAAATGCGATCCTCGGCGTGAGTATGGCTTTTGTGGTAGCAGCTGCAAAATCGCAAGGAAAAGAAATCTATGAATATCTCGGAGAGGGAAAAGGAAATACTTTGCCATTCCCTATGATGAATATCCTCAATGGAGGTTCGCACGCGGATAATAATGTAGATATTCAGGAATTTATGATTGTGCCTACGGGAGCGCCTGATTTTAGAGAGGGACTTAGATGGGGAGCTGAGATTTTCCACACTTTGAAAGGGATTTTGAAAGCGAAAGGTTTGACGACTTCTGTAGGAGATGAAGGGGGATTTGCTCCAAATCTCGGGTCAAATGAAGAGGCTTTACAAGTGATTATGCAGGCGATCGAAAAAGCTGGATATGCAGGCAAGGTTTCACTTGCTTTGGATGTGGCTTCCTCAGAGTTTTTCAAAGATGGCGTTTATGACCTCGCAGGAGAAGGAAGAAAGCTGACTGCTGATGAATTGGTAGCCTTGTATCAAGATTGGGCAGCTAAATATCCTATTATCTCAATCGAGGATGGTATGGCTGAAGATGATTTTGAGGGATGGAAAAAGCTCACTGATGCGCTCGGAAATCAAATGATGCTTGTAGGTGATGATCTTTTTGTGACCAATATCGAGAGATTGCAGATGGGAATTGAAAAAGGAATTGCAAACTCTATCCTCATCAAACTTAACCAAATCGGATCAGTTTCTGAAACGCTCGATGCAATCACTATGGCACACGAAAATGGCATGTCTTCGATCTCTTCTCACAGATCTGGAGAAACTGAAGATACTTTCATTGCAGATTTGGCGGTAGCGATGAATACTGGATTTATCAAGACAGGATCTGCTTCCAGAACTGATAGAATCGCAAAATACAATCAGCTCCTCAGAATTCAAGAACATCTCGGAGCAAAGGCAAAATATGGAAAATAATGCTCCCTACCAAAGCAAGGCTGTCCCCTCTCAGAGGTCAGCTTTTTGCTTTTTTCTTGACATCTGTTTGGAAAAGTGTATAGTAAAAATCTAATACAAAAATATATAACCTATGAAAACAGAAAAATTTAAAAATCTGATCTTTGTTGCACGATGTCTGAGATGGTTAGCAATCCTCCTGTTTGTAATGCCTTTGGCTTTCCTAGACTTTAAGAATGATAATCATTTTTATTTTATGCTAATGGGAGTTGGGATTCTCTATTGGCTTGTAGATTTTTATGTGATTCAACAATGGATTATGGAAGGTCTAGAAGCGTATGAGATTGAAGTCTCTCAAATGTCAACAATTGCTCCTGCAATTAAGAAAAAAATTATTGAGGAACTTGAATTCCTCAAAAAAGAAATAGGTCGGTATTGATCGGCCTATTTTTGTTTTGGATGCAAGAGCGATTGCATTTTGGGGTAAAATCACTAGGCTTGGAGTATCGTTTTTATCTGATTATACTCTGCTGATGCTACAAACTCATATTGCCCTTGATCACTACAATACGCTCAAAGTCCACTGTACTGCCAAATACTTTCTTGAGATCGGATCCACCTATCAATTGTTGCAGGCGATCGAGACTCCCGAGTGGAAACAGGAAAAAAAGCGGATTCTCGGTGGGGGGGCGAATACGCTCTTTGTATCAGATTTTTTTGATGGTTTGGTGGTAAAAATTGGGATCAAAGGCTTCAAAATCCTCGCTGAGGATGAGCAGAGCCTAGTCTTGCAGGTGGGAGCTGGAGAAAAGTGGCAGGATTTGGTAGACTACTGCGTAGCGCATCAGCTTGGTGGTATCGAAAATATGACCGATATTCCTGGCAATGTCGGTACGAGTGCAGTCTCCAATATCGGTGCCTATGGGCAAGAAGTGAGTAGCGTGATCGAGGAAGTCATAGGACTCAATCTCCAAACCAAAACCCTTCAAAAACTCAGCAATGCGGACTGTGCGTTTGCCTATCGTGAGAGTGTGTTTAAGCATGATTTGGAGGGGGAGTTTATTATCACGCATATCAGCTTTAGGCTCAAAAAGATCGATCAAAATTATAGTTTTGCTACTGCATATGCGGATGTGCAGGCTGCGTTTGCAGAGCAGGAGATCGCCTTTGAGGAGTTGAGTCCTAGCGAAAAACTCCAAACTTTAGTAACTACGATTTCCGAGATTAGAGCTAGTAAATTGCCAAATCTTGAGCAAACGGGGACAGCAGGGAGCTTTTTCAAAAATCCTGAAATCAGTTTGCCTCAGCGAGAACAGCTTCATCAACGCTTCCCTCAGCTCAAAGCCCACCTCACCTCTCAAGAACTGATGAAACTCTCAGCTGGACAATTGATTGAACTCTGCGGCTGGAAAGGCAAAACGCTCAATAATGTCAAAATGTCTGAGCAACATGCCCTTATCCTGATCAATAAGTCCAAAGCAGGGAAAGATGTATTGCATTATGCTGAGCAAGTACAGGCTGCTGTCTATGAGCAGTTTGGGATTGAGTTGGAACCTGAGGTAAGATATTGTCAATAATATTCTTGCAAAGAGGAGGTAAAACGCTATATATGAATTCAGTTTTCAATCTTTTTTATTTTTACACATAGGATGCTTGATTTTTCAGGTTTTTCTGCATTGCAGCAGCATTATCATTTTCTGGAAAAGCAGTTGCAAATTTCAGATTTTTTTTTCGTTGGTGGAAGTATTAGGGATATGTTGCTCGGGATTGAGCAGGAGCCTCAGGATATTGATTTCACTATGTGAGGCAATCCGTTTGAGCTTTATGAAAAGATGCATAAAGACTGATTTTCGCATTTTATTACCGAGAAATATGGGACAATTACTTTGATTCCCAAGGAAGGGGCTAGAGAGCTTAAGTATGAACTCACGCCGTTTCGCACGGAGTCGGATTATCAAGATATTAGGCATCCTGAGGAGATTTTTTGGAGTGATGATCTGCTGTTGGATGTGCAGAGGAGAGATTTTAGGATGAATGCGATCTATTACGCTTGCCGTTTGCTCAAGCTCCCGAGTGCTAGCGAGGTCAAAATGCTTTCCCTAGACGCGATACTCAAAGTCCTAGACAAAGAGGGATTTGTCTATTTCGCTGATCAGCAAGTTCTCATCGTGCAAAAAGCGAGTTTGATCACCCAGCTCCTTCCAAAAGGGAAAATAGATTCAGATTTTTTGTACTATTTGCTGGATATGCAACTCATGAGCTATGTGACTCAAGAACAGGAGGATAGTATTGATACTCCAGCTCAGAATATACCTCTTCATATCTTGATCGACCCAGCACTGGGTATCCAATCGCTCATCAAAAAAAAGCTTGAGACCGTGGGTGAGCCTGATCAGAGATTTGGTGAGGATGCATTGAGGCTCTTGAGGGCGCTGAGATTTGTCAATGTACTCAATCACAAGCTCCTTACAAAGTGTGAAATCTGAAAAAAACAAGAAGCTGAATCTCCATGCAAGCAGTCCTCGAATATGTATGAAGCACCTCCTCTGCCAGCGTTGAACAGCAAGGTCACGCTTTTTGATTTTGATACCGAGACTTGGAAATCCATCAAACGCAATCATCAGCTCCTCTCCTCTATCGCCAAGGAAAGGATTCATCAAGAGCTAATGAAAGCTTTTAGTGAAGGAAATCCCTTTGGTTTGGTAGCTTTGATTGATGAAGCTGAGATGATGCCGATCCTCTTTCCTGCCCTAGCTCAGACCAAGCATTATGATCAGCCGATCAGATATCATCCTTTTGATATTTATGCGCACACGATTTTGACGCTCTATCACTTGCAAAGCCTGAATAGCAATGCCTTGGTCAGATTTGCGATGCTTTATCATGATGTCGGAAAAGTAGGTCAGTACGAGCATTATGGGATCAACCTCTCCAGAGAAGAGATCAGAAAGCTACTTGCTGGACCACTCAATCATAGGTTTAGTTCTGGAGAATTGATGGAAGAGGATTTTAAACAACTTGGATTTTCCAAAAAAGAGATTGATGCAATTAAGCGATATATTAGAGAGCATCATACGCCTGGAGAGATTCTCCTCTCACATCCCAATAATCGAGCAAAAAAACTCAAAAGACTACTCTCAGAAGCTGGCTACGAAAGGGTGCAAAATCTCTTGGATATCAATATCGCAGATAGACTGGGAATGTATAATCCGCTCCAAAACAGCAGCGATCTCAGCGATGCTTACTATCTCAAGGAGCTATTGGACTATATTCAGGCTACGGAGGGACAGTTCAAAAAATCTGATTTAGCGATCTCAGGAGCGGATATTATGGAGCATTTTAAGCTCAAACCTGGAAAAATTATTTGAGAATTGTTGCAAGTGGCTTTTGATCGAGTGTTGGGAGATGCGAAGCAGAGGAATACCACAAAGCAGATTTTAGCGAATTTGACCAACTATCTCAAGCATAGAAAAGGAGAGCTTGCTTAGTCAACTGATCAGGATGCTAGTGGGCAAGATGTTTTGAAGGCAGGGAAGCGTGAAAAGGAGGAAGAATACTGATTGGATCAGACTTTCTCTTTTTTTAGTTCAGTTTTTTTTTAAATTTAGTGATTTGAATATCAGAAAAAAGCCCGCATATAGCAAGGCTCTTTGAAATTAGGAAAGATAATGACTACCATACTTGTACCACCCTAAGTTGTGGTTGTTTGGAACCTTCACAATCTCTCTCTCCCACTACAATTACATAATCTCCAGTGTGGAGTTTTCCTTGAGATTTAAGCTTTTCAATTGCAGTTTCTTGATCGCTTGACATTTGATTGGTAATACTTTCCACTTTCTCAGAAAAAACTCCATAATTGATCCCTAGTGAATAGTGTGTCGTTTCCTCGGTCGTAAACGAGAAAACAGGCTGATTTGGCTTGAATGAAGAGAGGTAGCTAGCGAGATTTCCAGAATAAGAGAAGACAATCACTGCTTTAGCTTTGATCTCATCAGCCATCATCAAAGCGTGTCTTGCGAGTCCTTTTTTGATGATTTCGATAGGATTTTCAGACTGGAGGATGAAATTTTCGTGCTGATCATAGATCTCTTTTTCTCCCTCTTGCACGGTCTGTGCCATAATTTCTACTGTCCTGATAGGATAGAGACCAACTGCGGTTTCATCAGAGAGCATCACTGCATCTACTCTGCCCATAACTGAGCTGAAAACATCTGAAACTTCCGCTCTGGTAGGAAAAGGATTTTTGACCATACTTTTCATCAACTCGGTTGCCATAATCACTGGTTTTCCGTATTTGTGTGCCATTTCGAGGATTCTTTTTTGATAGACTGGAAGCTCATAAATTGGAAGCTCAATTCCTAGGTCTCCTCTAGCAATCATAATTCCATCTGAGTATTTCGCGATTTCTTCAAGGTTTTCGATTCCTTCTTGGTTTTCGATTTTAGAGATGATTTTGATATGAGAACCTCCATTTTCGTTGAGGAAAGATCTGATTTCTTTTACATTTTCTCCTGTTCTGATGAAAGAAGCTGCTACATAAGCAATCCCAGCCTTGATTCCAAAAAGAATATCTGTTTTATCTTTCTCAATCAATGAAGGAAGCTTGATCTGCATCCCTGGAAGATTGAGATGTCTTCTCGATCCTATTTCAACATCAGCACTGATCTCTGCTGCGATATGGTCATCAAAAATCTCTACCACTTTTGCAACTGCAGCACCTGAATCTACGATAATCTCGTATCCAACTGGCAAATCTGTGATAATATTTGGATAATCGCAGTAAATATCAGAATCCTGACTAAGTTTTGCCTGATCTACATAAATATTGAAGATGTCTCCCTTTTTAAGCTGGAGGGGAGTTTCTCTCACTCCTGTTCTGATATCTGGACCTTTGGTATCCAAGAGAATACTCACATGGGTTCTCCCTTGTGCATTGAGTTCAGCGACAGCAGCGATAAGGTCTTTTGCGGTTTCTGGAGTGGCGTGGGTAAAGTTGATTCTCACAACATCAACGCCTGCATCATTGAGCTGAATTACTTTTTCCACCTCATAATTGTCTCTAATGGTAGCAATAATTTTGGTACGTTGCATCAAGATCGGTCTAAAGGATAAAACTTAAATTAGAATTGTATAGAATCGCTGGGCAATAGCAAGGGAAAAGGAAGGAAAAATCTGATTGTACACTTTTTTCCTTTGGGGGAACAGCGCATTGGAAAGATAAGAAAAAAGCCTCGCATAAGCGAGTACTTCTTTTACGCTTCACAGCCATGACAAGTAATAATTTTTTTACTAAACTGCTGAGCAGCATTCATACTGTGTTGGTAATAAAGCGTTTTGATCCCGAGTTTCCAAGCTTGGATATAGAGATAGTTGACCTCTTTAGCTGGGGTTTTTGGACTGATCATAATATTGAGTGACTGAGACTGATCAGTAAACTGTTGACGATCTGCGGCTTGCTGGATAATCGCCATCTGGTCAATCTCACAAAAGGTTTTGAAAACCTCCTTTTCCTCCTGTGTGAGGAAGTCGAGATGCTGGACTGAGCCATCGTTGTCTCTAATGGAGAGCCAGATTTCTCTGGTATTTTGTCCTTTTTCTTCGAGGAGTTGTTCGAGGTAAGGATTTTTGATCGTGACCTTGAGCTTGGCAACATCTTTTACATAACAGTTGGAGAGATACGGCTCGATACTCTGCGATACCTGACCAAGGATGAACGCTGAAGAAGTTGTCGGTGCAATCGCATTCAAGGTCGTATGTCTTCTACCGTAGCCTTTGAGGATTTCAGGTTCTCCATATTCTTTTGCCATCTCTTGAGATGCAGCATAGGATCTGGTTTGGATGAGTTCAAAGATTTCTTTGTTGAGTTTTCTCGCTTGGAAGCCCTCAAAGCTGTACATCTTAGATTGTAAAAGCGAATGCCATCCGAGAACTCCCAGTCCGATTGCTCTATTTGCTTTTGCAAAGGCATAAGCTTTTTTCATAAATTCAAATGCCTGTCTATCATCTTTGTGTTCTGAGTCTCTGAGCTGTTCGAGTTTCTCTATAAATTCGGTCATAACCGCATCGAGGAAATACACGAGTGTCTCTACTGCATCAGTATCCTTCCATTCATCATACATCGCGAGATTGATCGAAGAAAGACAGCATACAAACGACCACTCCTCATTGGAAGGAAGCATAATCTCTGAACAAAGGTTGCTTGCGAAAATTTTCAGATTTTTATCTTTATACACATCTACCGTATTATTATTTACGGTATCAGAGAAAAAGATATACGGATACCCTACTTCTCCTCTCCTCTGGATCAATTTTGCCCAGATTTCTCTTTTAGCGGTATCTCCATCAATCATCTCCTGAAGCCATTGATCCCCTACCGTCACTCCGTGGGTGAGCTTTTGGATTGGGTTTCCTTCGGTTCCGATGTCGAGAAATTCTTTGATATCTGGATGCTCGATCGGAAGGTATGGTGCAAAGCTTCCTCTTCTCACATTTCCCTGACTGACGACATCGATGATGGTTTCAAAAAGCTCCATAAAATGTACTGCTCCTGAGCTTTGACCATTGTTTTTGATCGCTGCTCCTCTCCCACGCAAGGCTCCAAAGTAGCCAGAGGTTCCTCCTCCGTATTTACTCATCATCCCTGCCTCTGCCTGAGCATAGAGAATATCGCCCATATCATCAGCCAAATAGGAACCAAAACAGCTGATGGGAAGCCCTCTCTCAAGCCCAAAATTTGACCAGACTGGAGATGCAAGCGAATAGAAACCTCTCGCCATATAGTCGTAGAATTTGTCAGCAAAGCCTGGTTTATTGAGGATTTTTTCTGCGGTTTTCGCGATTTGGAGGATTCTCTCTTCTGGGCTTACGCCTTCTTGAAGGTAGCCGTTTGAGAGGAATTTTCTACTATTTTCGTTAAGTCGTTTCATCGGATTCTAAGGGAGAAAAAAGATAAAAAAGTCTGATTTTTGATTTTGTTTCTTTTGAGATTTGGGATTTTTGAAGATCCTGAATCAAGTTCAGGATGACCGTACTCTCGTCATTGCGGACTTGATCCGCAATCTAGATTCTGAATCAAGTTCAGAATGACGATCTTTGTATCATTGCAGGCTTGATCTGCAATCTAGATTCTGAATCAAGTTCAGAGTTCAGGAGAAGAACTTCTTTATACTAAAATAGATCATCACTGGTAATACTTTGACTTCTCTTGTTGTAATTGATGGAGCGTTTGTTGAAGAAGTCTACATGTTTGGTAGCGATTACTTCATCATCAAACCAATCCGTCTCTTGGATCAGTTTTTCATCTATTTCAAAGAGTGGCTCGAGACCTATACTTTTGAGCGAATTATTCATTCTATTTTGAACAAAGGCTTTAATGACCGCTTTTGGGAGAAAGTCAAGCTCTCCTTGTTCAAAAATCCAATCAATGATCGCAGATTCAGCTTCATATGCTTCTTTACAGTGCTTTCTGATTTTTTCGTAATATCTCTCATCAAACCATTCTGGATGTTCAGATTTGATGATATTGATAATATCGATCCCAAAGAGTCCATGGATCTGCTCTTCTTTGGAGGTAGCCTCTACTGCGTTGGAGATTCCCTTGAAGAGATTACGATATTTATTAAACGCCATAATAATCAAGAACTGTGAGAAGAGTGAGACATGTTCAATAAAGAGGGAGAAAAGCAAGATCGACATTGCGTAGTCTTTATTTTCTTCTCCTGTAGCGATTTTGATAGATTTTTCGAGATAGTTTACTCTATCAATAATACAAGGGATCGTTTTAATCTGATTGAAATCATCATTAAGACCTAGGATTTCTAGGAGATGGGAATAGGCATCGTGGTGGCGGACTTCACTCTCAGCAAAGGTATAGCCTACCGATCAGATTTCAGGTTTTGGAAGTTTTTTGTAAATATCTCCCCAGAAAGTTTTTACACTGACTTCGATTTGTGCGATCGCAAGCATCGTATTTTTGAGTGCATTTCTCTCACTTTCACTGACATTAACCTTGAAGTCTTGCACATCTGAGGTAAAATTAAACTCCGTATGAATCCAATACGAATGCCTGATCGCATCTACATATTCGAGCAACTCTGGGTATTCGTAAGGTTTGAGGGTGAGCCTCTTTTTGAAAATATCTCTTTTTCTCTCTGCGATTCTCTCCTGTCTGTAGAGGATATAATTTTTGGCAACATGGTGGAGTCCGCTTTCCATCAATTGTTCTTCGACAATATCTTGCACATCTTCTACATTTGGGATATAATCGGTTTGATTGTCCCATTTTTTGATCATCGCTTCTTCGACTTTTTGTGCGATCTGTTTTGCTTGCTCTACATCGCTATAATCTGAGGCGATCATTCCTTTTTGGATGGCATTGATGATTTTATTGAGGTCAAAGTCTACCATCATTCCATTTCTCTTTCTGATTTGCTTGATTACCATTGGGCTGTCGTGAGGAGATAAAAAAAAAATTGGCTTGCAAGCTCCCAAATCACTACATATAGTTATTGAATCAACTCGCTAACACAAGATATAGTATTATGCGAACAAAAATCAACAGATAATTGCACAAAAAAATAAAAAAATCTGACTCCCCTCTCCAGAATGCTTTTTATGCTCTGCTATTTGATATTTTCAGAGGAGAGGATCAGGCTTTTTATCTTTTTTTACTCATCCTTTTTCTCTGCAATCAGGCTTTTGATGCTGATTTTATATTTTGTATTTACTCTTGACATCTGAGAGAAAAAAGATATACACATACCCGTAATACAAAACATCAAAAACATGAAAAAAGACAAGCGAATCCCGATTGAGAGCTTTGAGATTCATTTCACTGAGCCTCAAAATATCTCTAGAACTGTTTGTGATCAAGAACTGTCTTTTACCTTGAAGACCGTACAATTTATCACAAGCAAAAGACATCGACTCTTCTTTGAACGCTTTTTACAAGCCGAGGGAGCGATCGTGATCTTCTTGGATCGTGGCAATGAAAGCTACGAAATCCGAGTAGCAAGGACAGCAATCACAAGCTGCCTGATGAATGGAGCTGAAAGCTGGAATCACAATACGCTCGACTTCAGCTTGCCAGAAATTGTAACCAAAAAAATAAAATAATTTACTATGGACAAATTAGTTACAACTGCTACGGTACAAGTAGCACAACTTTCAAAAAAGAAAAAAGTAAAACCCAATCTCAACCTTTCTTTTGAGTCCCTAGAGCCTCAATTAGTGAGCTATGGAGTGGTAAGCAAAACTGCTCGTGTAGGAAACGGAAGAATGCAAGTTTCAAGCTTAACTATTAAACTAAACTCTCTAGGACTCAAAATAGAGTCAAAAAACGACTTGCTTATGCTTGAATTTAAAAGCAAAAGTTACCATTGGTCTATGAAGCTCAAGAAAAAGCAGCTTCACTCTTTGAAAATCAATGGAGAGGAACAATGGAATCCTCTTTTGAAAAGTCCTTTGAGTGGCTCACAACTAGAGAAAACCCTCAAAGAGCAAAAGAAAAAGCTCAAAGAGCGAAAGACAAAAAAGTGAAACCAATAGAAAAAACCTGATCGGAATTTCCAGTCAGGCTTTTCTTTTTATTTTTTCAGCAATCAGTTGGTCAGTGTATGAGCTAGATTGCAACTACTCTAGTGCAAAGGTTACGCTGAGATTGTGGCTTTTCTCCTGCTCTCCTGCTGATACCAGCTCAGATGCTACCATTTCTGCATCAGCACGCTCTGCTGCGATATAGTTCATTGATTTTGAGGTATAGCGAGGGTAGCTGTCATAATGGTTATAGTCATTGGTATCAGTAATGGAAAGGACTTTACCAAGGCTTCTTCCTGAGAGTTTAGCAAGATGTTCAGCCTGATTTTTTGCATCTTCAAAGGCTTTTTCCCTTGCCTGTTGGACTCCTGCGCTGTGATCTTCGATACTAAAGGTCACACCTTGCAAAAGAATATTGCCTGAATCTGGGAGCTGAGCGATGATTGTTGCACCAAGCTCCTGGAAATTTTCGCCTTTGATCTGTACAAGGAGGTTTTGACTCGCCTCATATCGGCGAATTTTTTCCTCGCCATCATTCCAGTAGGAATCAGGCCATACCTGCATATTGAGCGTTTTGATCTGCTGAGGAGGGATCTGCTGTCCAGAAAGAATTTCCTTGACTCCAAGAAGCATTTCAATCATTTTGGTCTGGGCTTGCTGGGTCGTAGAACCTGTAGCGGTGATTTCTAGATTGAGATTAAGGGTATCAGGGATGAGTTTTACCTCTCCATAGCCTTCTACGGTCAGGGATTTTTCCTGCTGAAGCGGACTTTGGTAGCGGACAGCCCAGATCGCCGTCATACTCATAATTAGTGCCGTAATCACGATAGCAATTCCTTTATCAAGCTTCATTGCGTACAAAATAAGGGATAAAAAAGTCGTAAAAAGCTGACTTTATATCCAAGTATGGATTTTTCTCCTAGGAAATCAAGCTTTTCTGCAAGGGAAAGGTCAGGTTTCTTTGTGTTTTTCTGATAGCAAGCAAAGAAGATAGTGATCGTTGGGAAGCTTTGTAAAAAAAAAGATATCTCAATGATGAGATACCTTGGTAAATTTTTTAATGCGTTTTATGAGTATCGCATGTGCTAGTTTTTGTTGTTTTTCAAGCTCAAGATACTCGAATACCTCAAGTTGACCTGAGAAGTATTTCTTTGCTGCTTTCATATAGAGCAATGCAAGTCGTGAACGATTAGTAGGTGAGATACGGTCATTTTCCAAAACACTTTGCAATACTCGATATTGCTCCAAACTCAAGTTTTCTCGAATTACCAATACTTTTGATGATTCGTAGCCCGCTAGAAATTCCTTGAGCTGGTTTTCTACGGTTTGGGGAATAGAGCATACTTTATAGTGCTTTTCCCAAGTGGGGTTTCCTACTTTAGCAAGAAGGTTGTCCCACTGCTGAATTTTGTTTATAAACTCTTTCATTCCTTTTCAGTTTTTATATTTCTTAGTTACTATATCTTTTTTATCCTAAAAGTCAAGTATTCTTTACTTGTTTGGTTTTGGAATAGTATCTATATTTTTTGCTTGATGAAAATACTCAAAAGTGATCACAGTCCTCAAGGGGAAAATGAAACCTGAGTTTAACAAAAAAAGTCTGGTTTTCCAGTGCGGAAGTGTCAGACTTTTTCTATTTTTTTGCTTTTATAGTTAGAGGAAAATATCTCTTGGCTTTGCGCCTTCCTGTGGTCAGATCACTCCTCTCTCCTCCAGAATATCCATAATTCTCGCTGCTCTGGCAAAGCCGACATTGAGCTTTCTCTGCAAGAGGGTGGCTGAGGCTTTCCTGGTCTCGGCGATGACTTGGATCGCTTGATTGACCAAATCATCATCAGAACTACTATCTCCTCCACCTAGTACACCTTTTGCGGTTTCCAACTTACTTTCTAGAGCAGCGATGATCTCAGGATGATAAATATCTTCTTCAGTTAGATTTTGCATATATTTATTTCTCAGCTGGGCTACGACTCTTTCGATCTCCTCTGTGGACACAAAAGGGGCTTGGATTCTAATTGGGAATTTAGTACTTGGATCCATATAGAGCATATCTCCTTTTCCTACGAGGTCTTCGGCTCCCTTACGCCCTAAAATTGTCCTACTATCCACCTCAGATACCACACCAAAAGCAATTCTGGTTGGGATATTTGCCTTGATGAGTCCCGTAATCACATTAACAGAAGGTCTCTGTGTCGCCAAAATCAGGTGGATCCCAACAGCTCTGGCTTTGGCAGCAAGGCGGTTGATACAGTTTTCGACTTCTTTTCTATTCGCAGAGCTTGAAAGCATCATATCTGCCATCTCATCAATAATAAAGACAATACGATACATCTTTTCTTTACCTTCGGAGTGCATTTTCGTGTTGTATTCATCCAGATTTCTGACTCTTTCATCCTTAAGTGTTGAATATCTTTTTTCCATCTCCTCAACTGTCCATTGCAGGAGTTTGATGGCTTTACCACTATCATAAACAATTGGTGCTAACAAATATGGCAAACCTGAATACATTTCAAGTTCTACCTGCTTGGGATCGACCATCAGGAATTTGAGTTCCGCTGGAGTATTTTGAAACATCAGCGAGACAATAAAATCGTTGATTCCGACAGATTTTCCACTTCCTGTAGCACCTGCTACGAGTAAATGTGGCATCGCCTCAAGGGCTTTGATCTGGACACTCCCATCAATACCTTTTCCCAGTGAAAGATTGGTGCTTGATTTTTTCATCAATGTTCCAAATTCTTCAGTACTAATCACATCTCAGAGTCTTACCATATTTGGCTTAGGATTGGGAATTTGGATACCAATCATATCTGTTCAGGCGATAGGAGCGATAATTCTGAGTGATTTTGATTTAAGAGAGAGTTTTATATCATTAGTTAGTCCTTCGATAGCTGATATTTTGATGCCTTCTTCTGGTTTGATTTTGATTTGCACTATTGAAGGTCAAATATCAAATCCCTCAATTGAAATTGGAACTCAAAACTCTGCCAATTTGGTTTGCAATGCTTTTGCCTTTTCGACTAGAAATTTTTCATCAATTTTTTGTTCGTTGCCGAGATTGGATTCCAGCACAGAATAGCCAAAAGTCGGTTTATCTCCTGCATACTGGATCACAGGGCGAGGTTTTTTCTCCTCGATTTTTTCGCTGACCTTGGCTTTGAACATTTCCTTGAAAAGGGAGCCTGAGCTAGAAGCTTTTTGCGAGATGGTACCTGTGGCTTGAGAGACTTTTTCCATAATAGCTTCGGTCGAGATCTCTGGACGAGTGATCGTGATCGTAGGTCTCCCCTCCTCTTTGGAGTCAGATTTTTGTGGTTTTTTGAGCGGTTTCTCAGGCTGTTCGATCGTGATTTTTGGGAGTTTTGGCAGGCGGACATTGAGGGTATAGAGCAGATAGATGATCAGCCCTAGCAAAAGCACGATAATAATGGCTTTGATCGCTGTGATGTAGCTTTCGGAGTTGGTTTTGAGTCCTTTCTCCAAAAACCAAATCAAAGGCCAAGAAAAATAGCCTCCGTTGGCGGTATAATTGATCGGAGCTTCGAGGGTCCAAAGGCGGACATTGAGTGCTGCAGAGATCAGCATCATCAGCCCAAAAAAATATTTAACCAAAAATTTAGCAAGGTAACCTTTGACCAAAACAAGAATACCAATAATCAAGGCTAAACCAAAAAAGAACAAAAGTCAAATCTCACCAAAAGCAATGGTACTATATTTGGTAAAAAAGTTGAATACTGGAGAGCCTTGTGCCATCGCTCTGGAGAAAAAATAGAGTACGCCTAGGAGGATCATTCCCCATCAGATATGGTTTTTATTTAAGGAAAAGGATCTGCTACTTCTCTTTTGAGTTCTTCTTCTCGCCAAAATGGATAGTGAAAAAAATAAAAAAGACTGATTTTCTCGCTCGGTGATTGTAGTGATTTAGTGCCAACTTTCAAGCAAAAGGGAAGTTTTTTGTCACAAGGATAGCGAGAGAGGCGGTCCTAGTAAGGATTGCTGAGATTTGGAGAAAAAACCCAGAAAAATTTCTGAGTTTTTTTGTGGTTTGGATAGCTATCCTTATGATGATTTAGATTTCAGAAAGATACTACGATTTTGAAGTCGGTAGCTTGCTTTTGGAATAGGATTTTGTTTATTGAGATTCTCATCTTGGGTGAGTTGATGCTCAAGTACAAAAGCTTGTGGTTTATAAGCTCTCCAAAGCATCAATGCCACATATGCTCTTGGAATAGGCTCTAGCTCAGCACCTTGTCTAATAATACCTAGTTCAGCTCCTGCTTGATTGTAATGAGTATACCGTTGGTCTGCAGGCTCAGAGAGATGAGCTTTGAGAAGCATTCTGACGATAACCGCATTTACCTCTGCTTTGCTGATCCAATCTCCAGGTCTAAAGGTATTATCTTGACTATTTCCTTTCATCAGTCCAAGCTGAGTAGCAAGGATAACATACTGTTTAAGATCAGCAGGGATATGATCAATATCGCTATACTGTACCTTAAGATCGATGTCTGCTTGTCTACAGAGTACATTGACCGCAAATTGAGCAAAGAATTTTGCAGCTTCCTGTCTAGTCAAGAGGCGATCCGGAGCAAATCCCTTGATCGTATCATGGATAGTAAGTTCATAACTCTTGAGAAAGGTAAGGGCTTGTTTGAGTTCTTCCGAACTTGTCTGATTTGCATTATCTAGAATATATACTCCTGTTTTTCTCTGATAACAATAACTATCTTTGATCCATGGATTGAAGAGTTCCTTATCAGTAAAGCTTAATGCCTGTGATGAAGAGGTTTTTACTGGGACTGAATCAGTTTTTTGGTGTTTTTGGATCGGAAGCGCTGGTGCCTCTGTCTTGGATCAAGAAAACTGTGTATTTTGTTCTGTAGATGTGGGTTGATTTCCACAGCTTTGATCATAATAGCTTGGAGAATGATCACCATTTGGGCAATAGTCTCTGATAACTGCCCCTCCACCTGATGAAGTTCCGCGTGAAGAACCACTGCTTGATCAGCCTCAAGAACTTCCTGATCCTCCACTATTCGAGCCTGCTCACGCTCCTCCACCAGATCAGCCTGTATTGGATGAGGTATTGAGGATAGTGATTTGGAAGTTTTTACGGAAGCTAGCACCCGACTGGTCTCTAGCAGTAATTTGCAGGGTAAGTGTTTTATGGCTCGTATACTCTATTTTTTGTCCTGATTTGAGTTGGAGTGTTGTATTCGTAATTTCAAAGCGTGGATCATTGACAGTTAACGTATGCGTGTCTCATTGATCATGATCCTTGACTGTAATTTGTCCAATCTTTGCACCAAGCTGATTAGCTGAAAGCGTAGTTGCACTGAGCAAAATATCGTATGGAGTCCTATTTTGTGGAGCATCAAGAATCTGTACTGCTGTACTTATTGCAGATTCAAGATTCCCTTCCTGATCGGTAAAATCCACCTTTACAGTCAGATTTTTTTGAATATCTTTAGGTACAGTTTGATAGGTCTTAGCTCTAGCATCACTGATTGCTACCTCATCTCTATACCACTGATAGCTAATCTGATCCTCTGCAGGAGGGAGATCCGCATCAAGTATCTTGGCTGTGAGTTTTGATCCAAGTAGAGGATTTCCTCTGATAAAGACTGCGGATTTATAGGTATTATTGCTAATAGTATTATTTGAGCCAGAATTCACAATCGCTCAAGGTCTGGTCTCAAATCCTCCACCAAAAATAGTATTACCAGATACTTCTACATTTTGTGTTTTTTTGTCTAGAAGGAGATATCTATATGGTCCAGTCATATTGTGTGAAACCGCACTATAACGGATAGTATTATTGCGAATTAAACCTCACTCTAATCCTCCTACCCAGATTCCATCACTATTATCTAAGATAAGATTATCATATATACGGATATTGCGAACTGCTGTTGTGGTAAAGTGATCTCCAGCCACCACAATTCCAAAACCATGATTGTTGAGAATATTATTATTGCTAATATCTACATCTTCAACAGATTGGTTTGGATTTGGCTCAATATTAATTCCAGATTTTGGCATCTGACCATGCGTATTTTTTAAGGTTGAATTCAGAATTTTGATCTTTTTTCCATCAGTAATTGAGAGTCCTTGACGACGGTTATTATCCGCTGTCACGCTATAGAGGATAATATCTGAACTCTTCTTGTTTGTGGCTTTACCAATATAGAAACCATCTCACCAGTTGTTTTTAGAAGTTACCCCTTCAAGTACAATATTGCTTGCACTGAGAAGATTGATTCCATGTCACCACTGTCCTTTGGTATCCAAGTGTTGATCCCTCTCTCCTTCAATAGTACCACCACGGATATGGGCATTTTCTACATCAATAAAGGAAACGATACTATATCTCTGACTGGCATTTGGAAGTGCTTTGAGCGTTGTGGTCTCGGTCATACGGAGGATTACATTGTTTTTCATCAGGAGTCCATGCTCTCCCTGATATGTGGTTGCATTGATCATATAGGTGCCTGCTGGAATATCCACGACTCCTCCACCTTGGGCATGTACTGCGTCGATAGCTTTCTGGATGGCTGCGGTATCATCTGCTACCCCATCTCCTTTTGCTCCATAGACTGGATCTTTGACATTTGCGACAAAAGAAGTCGTAGGTGCTGGGACATGCACTCAGAGTTTTCCAGCTGAAGGAGGTTGATTATCTCCATTGGAAGGATCAGAAGTTCAAGGGCGAATACGACGTGTTGGCAAACTCGTTGCAGTTTCTTCTGCTCCTGCACCATTGGTAAAACGTACACCTACCGTCAGTGTTTTATTTACTTCATTGGCAGTAATGAGGTAGTTAGCACTATTTGCATTTGGAATTGCTACTCTATCTGCATACCATTGATAGCTGATATTGGTAGGGAGGCTATCATCATTAACAACCTCAGCTCTCAAATGTTCTCCTACCTGCCCTACACCATACACATATACTGTAGCTGGGAATACATTATTAAAGAGAATAGTATTATTTTTATCCATATTACGAATACCTCCATCCAAAATCGTGTTATTGGCTACCGTGATATTGGATGTCCTTCCAAGGGAAAGCGAATAAATTTTCATACGCGATTGACTGATAGTATTATTGGTAATTGTATGATTTGAGGTATTTACAGCAATAATACCTGCGTAATTTCCACGCACTTCATTGTTATCAATCACGACATTGCTGATAGTAGCTGTTCCATCAGCCTCTTTATTTACGAGCAAAACAATACCTTGTCCTGTATTATTGATAAATTTGGAATTACGAATCTCCACATTCCTCACATGATTATTAATATTTGGCTCGATATCAATACCAGCCTGTGGAGGAGTTCAATTGGTATTTTTCAATTCAGAATTTAAAATTTTTATATTCTGACCATCAGTAATGGAAATCCCTTGACGACGATTATTATCTGCAACAACTTGATAGAGGATAATATTATCATTTTGCTGTGCAGTAGTAGTGGCTTTCCCTAGATAGATACCATCTCACCAAAAATCTCTCGCAATAGTATTTTCAATGACAATGTTGGTAGCTGAACGGATATCAACTCCCATTCCTCGCTCACCAGCTGTTCCACGATGATTTGCACGATCTCCTTGCAAACTTCCTCCCAAAAGATGGGCATTATCCACATTATGAAAACTCAGAAGTGCATAACGTTGCTGCTCATTAGGAATCACTTTGAGGATGGTAGCATCATTGAGTCTAAGAATCACATTACTCTTCATCTTAAGCGAAGTGACTGCATCTATCATATACGTACCTGCTGGCACCTCTACGATACCTCCGCCCTGCGCATGTACTGCGTCGATAGCTTTCTGGATGGCTACGGTATCATCAGTGACTCCATCTCCTTTTGCTCCATAGACTGGATCTTTTACATTTGCGACAAAGGAAGTCATAGGTGCTGGGACATGCACTCCCAACTTTTGTCCTAGAGGAGATTGAGTATTTTCTTGTACAGTAAGTGTAATATCATCACGAATAAAACTAGCACCTGCACTATCAGTTACCTCAATACTGAGTATAATCTTTTGCTCTCTAGTGTAATCAACTCTTTGATCATCCTTAAGCTTAAGAATATTTTCACGCACCTCAAAACGAGCATCACTAACACGATAGCTATGTGTATCTTGTGGATCTGGGTCTTGAACAACAATCTCCCCTACGCTAGCTCCTGTTTTATTTGCCAATAGCGTGCCATTTCTGACAAAGAGCCAACGTGGAGTATGATTAGGTTGAGCTGAGCCAATCGGATTGGTAACAGTACTTGTAGCCGATTCAGCATTATTCGCAAGATCTGTAAAATTCACTGTTACACTAATGCGTTTTCCGTAATCATTCTGCTGAAGGCGATACATTTTTTGGGTAGCAGATGAGATTGGATTGCCATCTGCTTTCCATTGATACTGTACCTCTGCAGGCACAATATCTCCATCCAGCACATGTGCAGTGACTGTCTGTCCTACTTGCAGATTTCCACGAATATACACATCTGATCTATAGCTATTATTACGAATCGTATTGTTTTGTCCGAGATCTTCGATTCCACCTCACTCTTTGACTTGTCCTTCAATAATAAAGCCACGAGGATACCCTCCTCCGTAGATCGTATTATTTTCTATTATTACATCGCGTGTAAGCTCATCAAGTCTAAGCTTGCGGATACCACCTGTTGGTGCAGATACCACATTAGCATAACGAATGGTATTGCCTGCAATACGCCCTCACTCTACTCCTGAAAACCATATTCATTCGGTATTATTGGTAAATGTATTATCCAATACTAGGATATTTCTAGTAATAGTATCAGCATATTTTCTTCCCTCTTCGGTATCACGATTAAACTGTCCTCCTGATACCACGACTCCAAAACTTGCGTTGTTTTCAAAGGTATTATTACGGATCTCGATATCAGTAATGGTACGGCTTGGATTTGGTTCAATATCGATACCTGCTTGAGGCATATGACCATTGGTATTTTTAAAAGTTGAATTCAGAATTTTCATCCTTTTACCATCGGTAATTGAGAGTCCCTGACGGCGGTTGTTGTCCATAGTGACATTATAGAGAATAATATCTGCACTCTGAGGCTCCACTCCACTATTGATACCAATATAGATTCCATCTCACCAAAAATCTCTCGCAGTTGTATTTTCTATTACAATATTTTGTGCAGAGAGAATACGGATTCCATGTCCACTCTGTCCTTCTAGTATCTGATGCGTATGACGATCTCCTACAAAATTTCCTCCGATAATATGAGCATTATTTACATTATACAGGGTAATAATATTATAGCCCTTGCTCGCATTTGGAAATGCCTTGAGTGTTGCATCATTAGCAAATTTAATGATTACATTACTTTTCATCAAGAGTCCCGAGGGATCAATTTTTACCAAACTATGAGCACCTCTTTGCGCTGTAGCATCAATCATATACGTACCAGATGGAATTTCTACGACTCCTCCACCCTGTGCATGTACTGCATCGATCGCTCTCTGAATAGCTACAGTATCATCCGTTGTCCCATCTCCCTTGGCTCCATAGAGTGGGTCTTTGACATTTGCCACAAATGAGGTCGTAGGAGCTGGGACATGTACTCAGAGTTTTGGTGCTGAAAACCCTCCAGATGCCAATACTACTCCTCCAAATGTATACAAAACAAGGGCAAAAAAGCTAAGAAGTCTGGTTTTTGTGATCATTTGTAACGCTACAGAAACTAAAACATTTACATAATGTATTAACTTATTATACTCTTTTTTGCTAAAAACATAGCAATTATATCTAAATCCCCCCCCTACACCACCATTTTTACTTTTTTATGATATAATATTTTTATATTCACAAGTTTTATCTATAGTTACTATAAAAAAACCGCTTTTGACAGATAGTTTCCCTTGTATAAAGCGAATTTATCTTTGAATAAAGCGGTTTGTATATCCTCTCTCAAGTCATCATCTCTCCTGTGAGGATGTGAGTTGTTTCCTACACCAATCCTCTATTTACAACCTCTCTTTTGATATATTCAGGATTATTAGCT
>JAUMYK010000001.1 GCA_030528665.1 bacterium | reverse complement strand
TCATTCCGGACTTGATCAAGCTCCCTCCGCCTCGCTTCGCTCATCACCTCCCTCATCCGAGGGAGGACTCAGTTTATGGGATCGGATACTGGAAGTTCCCCCTCGATGAGGGGGATTCCCGAAGGGCAGGGGGAGATTTTTGCAGTGAAGAGGTAAGAATGGAGTGTGAAGAGTAGTAATTGATTATCATTGAGGACTTGATCTCCTCGTCATTCCGGACTTGATTCGGAATCTCCATCACTTACTAATAGATGCTGAATCAAGTTCCCCGCAACTGCGTGCGGGACAGGCAGCATGACGAACAGAGGGTAAATGTCCTGAATCAAGTTCCCCGCAACTGTGTGCGGGACAAGCAGGATGACGCAATCAAGTTCCCCGCAACTGCGTTTGGGATAGGCAGGATGACTGCTAAAGGAGGCGCTTGTACTCCTTTAACCACCCGACTTACTTTTTGGCATTGCCCCTAAACAATGTAGAGTGCAGAGTTAAGCGTTATGGAGATACTTCTTTTCTCTTCACTCGTTATTCTCAACTCTTAACGGTTATGGAACTTGCTAGTACTGGAGCGGTTTTTTCTTGTGCATTATGTGTCAGATTGGATTGAGTACCATCTATGCTTTATTTGCTCCCAAAGATACAGTACTTGATGATATAGGGGAAAATTTTTAGACTATCGAGGACTTTTTTTGCATTTCTTTTGGGATCTGTGATGAGTCTATAGAGTCGTTCAAGTCTGAGTTTTCTAATCCATTTTGGCGCTCTGGATTGGACTCCTGCTATAAAGTCTAGTAATCCTCATGTATTAAACACAATCAGTCTGTTTTGTTGAATCTTTTGGTAGTTTCTATTGGTTCGTAGTTCTTGTATAGGGAGCTGAGGTTTTGAGCGAGCTACAAGGAGAATGTTTATCGTATCTTGGTATTCTCAAAGTGCAGCTTGCGCCTTTTCCCAGTCAAATTCAGAATATCCCTCTTGGGTATAGATGACATTGTAGCCTTGAAATTTAAGGTTTTCTGCTGCTTTTTGGAGATGTTCGGATTTGGTACCGTAGAGAAGAATGCAGAGTTTTTGGCTACCGTATTTTTTTTTGAGGTCTTCTAAAAAGAACGGTACAAAGTCTGTGCCATTAAAATTATTGAGCCAAAGGAGATCGCTTTCGATGCGTCCAAATATTTTTGCTGAGGCATAGAAGAGTTGTAAAGCGATGCCATCTGGAAGTAAAAAGTCAGATTTGATCAGGATTTTTTTGTATTCTCTTTGTTTTTCGGTTTTTTCGGTGGAGAAGAGTCCACGAGCGACAATATTGGCGAAATAGAGAAAATTGATCACAACAGCTTGTTCTTGATCGTAGAGGGATAGTATCTCAGAGATGGCTTTTGCTCTGCTTTGTGTATAGAGCTTTTGGAGGATGCTTTGCATATGCGAGCAGGGAAAATAAAGCGAAAAAAACTGATTGTAGTATAAGGAATTGGTTTTGGATTGCAAGATTAAGGATTTTATGCTTGTTTTAGGAGCTATTGTGTGTGAGAAGGGATTAGTGCTTGCTTTTGTGATCCTAAAGGCTATATCTGTGATTGGTTTTTAGTTTTTTTTCTCAGCGATGCACAGAGCTTTTGATCATAGGAAGTATTTAGATGCACAAGGTCAGGCGATTCTTGAGCGTGTAGCTCAGTATCAGAAGCTTTATTTGGAGTTTTGAGGGAAGCTTTTCTCAGATTTGCATGCACAGAGGGTATTGCCTGGATTTATGCCTGATGCTAAGCTAGAATTGCTCCAGCATCTCAGAGAGCGTTTGGAAGTGATTGTCTGTGTCTATGCAGGAGATTTGAGTCAGCAGAAAGTAAGAGCGGATTTGGAGCGTTCGTATGAGCAGGAGCTTTTTGTATTGATCGATGTTTTGAGGATGCACGATTTAGCAGTAAATAGCGTGGTGATCACGAGGTTTGAAGAATCGCCATCAGTATTTCAATGTATTACTAAACTGGAGCAGAGAGGGATCAAGGTCGTAAAACATCAGTCGATAGCTGGTTATCCGCTCGAGCTTGAACGTATTGTGAGTCCTCAAGGTTATGGAAAAAATCCCTATATCTCGACCAGTCAGCCGATTGTGGTGGTCACAGGAGTTGGGGCTGGGAGCTGAAAATTAGCGACCTGTCTGAGTCAACTCTATCACGAGTATCAGCTGGGGAATGAGGCTGGATATGCAAAGTTTGAGACTTTCCCAGTGTGGGATTTGCCTTTGCAGCATCCGCTCAATTTGGCATATGAAGCAGCGACAGTAGATTTGTATGATGTGAATATGATTGATCCCTTTCATCTTGAGGCGTATGGGATGCAGGCAACCAATTACAATAGAGATGTGGAAGCGTTTCCGCTTTTGCAGCGTATTTTACACAAAATTACCAAAACTGATGCAGTGTATCGTTCGCCTACGGATATGGGAGTAAATCGTATTACTGCAGGACTTGTTGATGAGGATGCTGTCAAATGTGCTGCTGAGCAGGAAATCATCAGTAGGTATCTCAAACTGAAATGTCAGTACAAAAAATGAAAAGTGAGAGAGGAACTGGTACAGAGGGCTAAGCTCCTGATGGAAAAGAGCGGTCTGAGTGAGGAGGATAGAGTCTGCTTGCAAGCAGCGAGAAAAAGGGCTGAGCAGCTTGAAATTTCGCATCCTGAGCAAGCTGCTGTGGTGATGGCGATGGAATTGCAAGATGGGCAAGTGATTACCGGAAAGAGGTCAGAACTAATGGATGCGCCTGCTGCTGCCTTGCTCAATGCACTCAAATATCTCTCTCATTGCTCGGATGAGATTTTACTCTTGGATCCTCGTTTTTTGAGACCGATTAGGGCTTTGAAATCGCAGTACCTCAATGAGTTGTCTTTACCTTTGGAGGTCGAGGAAGTCTTGATTGCTTTGAGCATCTCTGCGGAGTACGATCTGCAGGCACAGCGTGCTTTGGAACAATTGCCTCAGCTCTGGGGAACTCAGGCACATAGTACCAGTTTTTTGTCGCACTCTGATCAGCAGACTTTGGCAAAACTTGGGATCAATGTAACGAGTGATCCTGTGTTTACCTATGATGCGCTTTCGATGATATAGGACTTTGATAGAGAGGAGTAATGGGCTTTGGGATCAGGATTTTTTGTTTTTTTATCAGAGATGTTAGTGGAGGAGTGAGGAAGTGGTTTCTAGTTGGTGCTGAATGGCGAGGAGGGCATGTTTGATGTCTTGGTCAAGATAGCCTGTGCTTTGGATTTTGAAGCCTGCAGCATTGTGGTGTCCGCCCCCTCAAAAATGATTTGCAAGTGCTGCACAGTCAATTTTTCTTCTGCTTCTGAGTGAAGTTTTGAAAAAGATGCCCACTTTTTTGAAGAGGAGAACAAGGTCGTTGTTTCTAATATCTTGCATTTGGTAGAGTGCGTAGTCTGCTTCATCGTGATCGACTTGATAGGTTTGGAGTTCCTGATCCTCATAAAAAGAATAGATGAGATTGATGTGGTTTGTGCTTTCCTCGTTTTCTCAGGTCAGGATTTTGATTTTTTGCATTCTTTGGAGGAGAAGCTGCATAAATTGGATGCTATGATAGGTTTTGTTACGAAAAATTTCGTTGATGATTGTAGTCTTTTTTGCTCCGAATTTAAGGAGCTGGAGCGCAGTTGCAAAGGTATGGATGGATTGTTCTCCCTCGTCATAGCGAAAATTCCCACTATCGGTTGAGAGTCCCATATAGAGATAGGTTGCGATTTGGCTATCGTAGAGATGGCTCCAACACTTGCTGGTCAGGGTAGTGATGAGCGAACAGGTGCTGATCTCTGAGGTATCACGATACATCAGGGTATTTTCCATGGTTTTGTCCGCTTTGTGATGATCAATGACGATTTTTTGTCTTTGTTCAAAATAGTCTTCGTGTCCTATTGAGAAGGGAGATATCCTCTGATAATGATTAAAATCCAAAAAGATGAGTACCTCATAATTCCCATAATCAAAATTGGTTTGTACTTTATGTTGCCATTGTAAAAACTCAAATACTCTGCCTGGGCTATGCGGGCTAAAGTAGGATACGGTCTTGCCTTGCTTTTCGAGCAAGCTTCCAAAGGCGAGGATTGCTCCGAGGGCATCACCATCGATATGTTCATGTCCAAAGAGAGCAAAGGTCTGATTGTTATTGATCGTTTCTAGGATTTCGTTTCGCTGCTGCATTGTGATGAAAAAAAATAAAAGTCTGATTTTTGTTGGGAGGGTATATAGCTGATGAGTATACTCCTTCCATCCAGTGTAAAACTCCTCTTTGAAAATGCAAGAAAAAAATCAAGTTCTCTTGACATTCTTGGTAATAAAGATATAGTCATTTTGTAATATAAAAACTGATAACTATGTTTAAAAATTTATTTTCAAGGAAAGGTCAGGCGGAGCTTCCACAAAAAGAACCTCCACTTGATAATGTAACTCCTCAGGCTCAGGAAGGAGCTGCTTTGCAAGTAGAAAATGATAATTTAGGCTATGAAAAGCCTGATTTTCAAGTCTTACGTCAAACTTCGAAGTCCTTGCAGGAGGCCTTGCAGGCGATTGAGAACTATCAGCAACAGCATCGCAAAATTGCTGTCTTTATCGATGGCGATAATGTGAAGTCAGAACTCGTAGAATTTGCTTTTGAGGAGCTAGAGAAGCGAGGACAGATCCGTTTGGTGCGGCTCTATGCTGATGCCAAGCTCCAAGCGCAATGGGCAACAGTCCAGAGAGCTTATCCTTTGCTGGAGCTGAGAATGATGTCCACGATTCGTGGGAAAAATTCGGTGGATATTGCCTTGACGGTAGGGGCAATGGAAATTTTGCATAAGGAGTCAGATTTTGATACGTTTTGTATCATTTCCAATGATCGTGATTTCTTGCCTCTCATTGCCCAGCTCAAGTCCTGTGATAGGTTTGTGATTGGAGTTGGTAATGAGGCAAGCAAAGAGCTAAGAGCAGCTTATGATGAGTTTATTGCTCAGAAAAATCCTTTTGAGGACTTGATCAAAGAGTCCTATCAAAAACTGTATGATGAACGCCTTGTTCATTTTGTCAAGACAGGTGTACAGATTCAGGTCAAAGACCTGTATCTCGTCTACAAGAAATCTGTAGTTTCTCCCTTAGGCTATGAGGAATTTCTCAAACAGGTGGAGCATCTTTCAGGCTTTTCTGTACAGCAGAAGAAGCCAGATGCACCGAAAATTATCAAACAGAAGGCATCCGTATGAGGGTGCTTTTTTTCGGTAAGATTTTTTTTCTTTTTTTACTACTTGCAAATCAAGCTGATTTTGCTACAAGTAGAGGCAACTAAAAAAGTTCTATATCTTCTCACTTATATGAAATACGAAATACTCAATCAAGATGCAGATTTATCCCTTATTGAAAGACTCTTAGCGGTAAGAAACATCACAGATCATCCTAGCAGTTTCCTAGAGCCTCGTTTGGCACAGTATCGAGGAGATCCTTTTTTGCTCAATGATATGGAAAAGGGGGTGGAGAGAATTATTCAGGCACTTAAAAATCAGGAAAAGATTATGATCTTTGGGGATTATGATGTGGATGGGATTACCTCAAGTTTTTGTGTTTACAAGTTTATCACAGAGTTTCTCGGCTACAAGAATATCAGCATTATGTATCCCAATAGGCTTGAAGATGGCTATGGACTCAAAAATAAGCATCTGGATATGATGCATCAAAAAGGGGTAAAACTGATCATCACGGTAGACAACGGTATTACCTCGATTCAAGAAGCCAAGTACGCTCAGGAGCTGGGAATGACCTTGATTGTTACCGATCATCATCATGCTTTGGAGGAATTACCAGAGGCGTATGCGGTGATCAATCCTCAGGTCTCTCCTCAGTATGCTTTTAAGGGGCTAGCAGGGGTTGGAGTGGCATTCAAGCTGATCAATGCGCTCCTTGCAAAATCGAGTTTTTCTGCGGAAAAAAAGAATCAGATTTTTCATTATTTTTTGCCGATTGTGGCGATTGGAACGGTGGCTGATATTGTCCCTTTGGTCAATGAAAATAGAGTGATGGTAAAAAGGGGACTTGAGATTATCAATCAGCAACCTAATTTGATGCCTAAAGGCTTGGCTGGATTTCTTGAGTATCTCAATCTCAAGGGGAATGTTGATACCTTTCATATTGGGTTTGTGATTGGTCCGAGGATCAATGCAGGAGGGAGGATTGAGAGTCCTTATGATAGTTTGAGGATTTTGCTCTGTGAGAGTACGGATCAGCTCCAGTATATTCAGAAGATTGAAGAGATTAATGCTGAGAGAAGGAGATTGCAGGATAAGGCGTTTAGATTGGCTGAAAAGAATTTGGATTTAGAGCAGTATTTTTTGTCTGTTGCACACGAGGATTTTCACGAGGGGATCGTTGGGATTGTATCTGGCAGAGTAACAGAGAAATATAATAAACCTTCAGCGATTTTTAAAATAGATCCTGATAAACGTCATGCAGTAGCTTCGTTAAGAGGTCCTGAGTATTTCAATGTTATTGAGATGATTAGCTGTGCAGCTCCGTATTTGGAAAGATTTGGTGGTCATAAGGGGGCTGGAGGATTAACCGTTGGTTTAGAGTATTTGGAAAAGGTTATTAGTATTTTTCAGGACTATTGTCAAATTAGGATCAAACCTGAGGATATGATCAAGGTCAGTCAAGTGGATACTGTTTTGTTTGATCATGAGCGAAATAGTGAGGAGCTCTCAGAGATTCAACAGTTGGCGCCCTTTGGCGAAGGAAATCAGGAACCAAACTTTTTGTTAGAACATATTAAGGTTGAAAGGGTCGAAAAAGTCTGAAAGAATAGTGGACACCTTAAGATTTATGGGAAATTTGGTAATCAGGCGATTGTGATCCTCTTTTGGGGGAAAGGAGCTGAATCTGAACTGATTCCAAGTCATATTTGTGTTATTGGTAAAATCAAATCTGATACCTTCAATGGTGGCTATTATCTGCATGGAGAGGGATGGTTTTAGGCAGTGAAGAGTTAAGGGGTTAGAGCTAAGAGTTGTGATAAAAGTTCCCCCTCGATGAGGGGGATGCCCGCAGGGGGAGTTTTTGTCCATCTCCTCGTCATTCCGGACTTGATCCGGAATCTCTTCTGCTGACTAGGATACTGAATCAAGTTCAGCATGACGAACAGAGAGTTAAGATCCTGAATCAAGTTCCCCGCAACTGTGTGCGGGACAGGTAGCAAGATAAAAGTCTCGTCATTCCAGACTTAATCTCCTTGTCATTCCGTGCTTGATCTGCAATCTATAGCTCCCTCCGCCTCGCTCCGCTCAGCACCTCCCTCGATGAGGGAGGACTCAGTTTATGGGATCGGATACTGGAAGTTCCCCCCTCAATGAGGGGGATGCCCGAAGGGCAGGGGGAATTTGTGAGTATGAGAAGATACTGAGTCAGATTTTTACAACTCTTTTCGAAAATGGGCAATATAAAAACTAAAAGAAGCAAGTTAGTTCCTTAAATTTTCCAACTCATAAAAAAAGGAGCAACTCTCAGCTGGAGTACTCCTTTTATGGTGATTGCTATTCGCTCTCTGTTTTTTCCTTCATTTTCCTATCGTTTTGATCTAGGCTTTTTATACTTTTGCTAGCAACTCATCTGCCTCATGGCTACTGAAAGCGGAGCTGAGCAGGGAGTTGTGCCTTGAAAGACTCCCATGGCTGATCAAGTGTCGTTATACTAAGAAAACGAGATCGCTCTGAGAGTGTGCGGAGTTGCTGGAGTTTGCTTGGAGGGATATGGTAGCCTTCTAGTCCCTTGAGGAGTTGATCAATAGCTTGTTCAACGGAAAGGTTTGAACTAATACTTGCTAGTTGATAACGATCAGCGATACTTTGGAGTCTCGAGATCAGGAGGAAAGCAACATCTTTGATCTGATCAGGATTCTGCTCATAGTATGCTTGATACCATAGTGCTATATCAGAGAGGAGAAAGTGACTATTGAGTGCAGCAGTGAGTTGACTGATTTGTTCTTCACTAGGCACCTTTTTTTGGTCAGTTTGATAGTCTAGAGATTCGACAAGTGCTGTGGCTTCTTGTGGATTTACAAGTGGTAGAGCATCCATACTATGATTTTGACTTACCAGCAATGCAAGCTCTCCTGCAATATCCTCATCACTCAAATCAATCTCCTCCTCCGCTACAAAAGTATGCGTAATATTCTTCTCCTTGACGAGTAGCTGCTGAAACCCAGTGATGTCCTCGATTTTGGTAACATCATTGTCCTGCATAGTCAGGATTTTTGCACTTGCAAGTTCGGTAGTAGCTGGAGAGGATTTCGTACTAACGAGAAGTGTGGCTCCGCTATTTTTGACTTGAATCTGTTGCTGGTTTTTGGAGATTTCAAGAGCGATTTCCTGATTTTTTTGTGTTTGAATCATAAAATCATCAGTCTCCACCTCGATAATATCCTGATGCATCTGAGCATCCACCTTGAGATAGTCTCCATCAATCAGCTTGAGCAGATATTTATCTGGAGCTTTTTGAGAGATGATAAACTGTGCAGGTCAGCTGATTTCTACTTTGGTCTCTTTATTGATGTTAAAGATAATCTTTGCCTGATTTTTTAGCGTAATGAGGTCTCCGTTAAAAAGAATAGCGTTTTGAAACTGTTTTCCTTCCTTTTCGATGATATAGTCTCCGTTGATAGCGATGATTTCTGCGACCTGATTCGCACTTACGCTTCCAAATTCAGGATTCTTTTGTACAAAAAATGCCCTATACTGCTCAATATCCACACGGTCTCGAAAAAAAGTCCCAAAAAATACAAAAATCAGTACAGAGGTCAACATTCCATAGAGGGCTCTTTTTTTGATGAGTGAGCGTCTAGCGAGATTTTGCTGAGTAGTATTTCTTTGCTCGATGATTTTTTGATAAAGCGAAAACTTGTCGTGATCACTCAGTTTTTTGGAGCTTTGTAAGGTAAAATAGCTATGTAATTGCATAGTGTCAAGAACTGTCTCATAAAAGATGAAGTAAAGTCGGCACCCAATCTCTTATCCATCTCCTCTTTGCTAGGGCTACTCGAACTCTTTTTCTTCACTTAACCATACGATTGATGTCGACTTTTGTGACAGGAAAAAGCATTTTTTTTGGATTTGACTTTTTACAGAAATTTGATACACTACATTCCAAGCATAGTGCTGTTTCTATTTTTGGTTAGCAAAAAATGACTCGAAAAGGTGCAATAAAAAATCTGACCATTCTCCTGATCGCACCCCTCTTGGCAGGAGTGCTGTTTTATACTACGCGTGATATGTCTGAGTGGACAGCAAGTGTGTTGGATGTGCTAGAGCTGGAGCATATTGAGCAAGAGGGCTGGGGAGCTGCTTACAAAACCCACTCCCATACGATTGAAATCTTTGGGAGCAAAGAGGCTCAAAAAGCTGATACCCTTCTCCTTGAACTCCTCTACAATGCAGACCAACTCATCCTTGATATGAGCCATCTCCCCAGCTATGCTCAACTTCAGCATCAGCACAAGGGAAGTGTACAACTCCTTTTGCAGGGATTAGATCAGCTCAAGCTTGAGGAGTGATGGATCGAACTCCCTTTCTCAGGAGAGGCGAAGGATATCCTCCTTGCCAAGGCTATCGCTCGTAGCTCTTGAGCAGCCAAAGCACTCAAGGTCTGAAATCTCAATACCTTTACTCCTCTTCACCAAAACTAAAACACAAGAAAACACTGATCCTCTTTACTTATTTGACTGCTACATAGGATGAAAAAATTATTGATTGCTCTGATTGCTTGTTTTGCGATGGGATGACCGCTCTGGGCTGCCGAAATCCCTGATGCCTATCAAGTAGAGGTTACTCCCTCTTCTTTTGCAGTCAATCAATCCGTAGACCTCACGATCAAAGCGCTCAAAAATGGACAAGTAATGAAAAACTATCAAGGCAGTGTCTATATCGAACTCACTGGTGATCTGCAGTACAAAAATGATGACTACACTGTCCCCAATGGTGGAATCGGAGAATTTACCCTGACCGACCAAGGAGTCAAGACCTACTCCAAAGGACTGAGAGTAGCCAAGCCAGGAAATTTTGTCGTACTTGTATCCAACTTGCTCGATGATAATCTCTCAGGCTCAGCCAGTATTCTTGTCACTTCTTCCGCTCAGTCCCAGCCAAAAAATATTACCATCCTCTCTCCTAGTGCAGGACTAGAGGAGACCAGTAGCACCCTTGATCTGATGGCAAATACCCCTGAACTCCCAAATACTCGTATGCAAATTTTACTCAATGACCTTGCTGTCTCCGAGACTACCAGTGATGCCAATGGACTCATCATAGATACGATCAATGGGCTCAAGGTCGGTACCAACTATATCCAAGTCAAAGCACTCTCTCTGGCTGGAGAAGTCGTAGGACTCTCAGAAAAGGTAGTCTTTGTCTACAAAGCACAGAGTAGCGATCTGTTTAGAGGGATTACTGCGACACCAAATCAGGATTTAAAACTCTGAACTAAAGTGCGTTTTGAACTCCTTACTGATGAAAATGTCAGCTCAGCCAAACTCCTTTTCAACTGAGGTCTCGAATACCCTCTCGACAAAGAAAAAGCTGGACACTTTATCAAAGAGCTTATGCTCACGCAGACTGGAGACAATAGCATCTCAGCAACCCTCTCGGCAGGGAGTACCCTGACCAAAACCTATGAAAATATCCTCTCCCTGAGTGTCAAAGACAATATCCAGATCGGAGAAGTCAAGATCAAAACCCATCCTGAGCATATCGGAGCATTAGAACTCTCTTGGGAAACACAAGGAGGCAACTCTGACTACTACGCTATCAAATATGGATTAGCAAAGGATGATCTAGCAGGACTCTTCAGCTCAACTGGCAATACTGCGATCCTCTCAGGATTTACCTATGGGAAAGAGTATTTCTTTCAGGTCTTTGCGACTGATGCGGGATATGTTCCAGAGGGGATTCCCTCAGAGGTGGTTAATTTTGTGATGCCAATCGCTACTGGGACTGCTCCTGAAACCCCAGCACTCTCTGGAGGAGTTTTGATCGAGGAAGAGGAGGAAGTTGTGGTTGAACATCCAGCAGCCAAACTCCCAAGCTGTAGTGTCCAAAATATCAAGGTCACTACTCAGAAAATCGGCAACAAATACTATCTCGTACGAAATCCAGTCAAAAATGTTGATAAATATCTGATTTATACCTCTGATTTTGCAGACAATTCCAACAAGACTTTTCTTGGAGAGACTGCATTACCCAGATTTGAGTATCCGTTTGACAAGACACTCGAGTATGATCAGTTTGCCTACTATAGCGTAGAAGCGATCTGCAAAGATGGAGCAAGCCTGATGATTACCAATGCTCAAAAAGTCCAGGTAGGACCCCTAGAGGATATGCTCTTGATCATCTCTGCCACTTTGCTTCTCTATCTTCTCTATCGTGTCTACAGCTCTCCTGAGGCATAAAGAAAATATATTCAGATTCCCTTTGCTCGTACTGCCTTCCTATGAAGGAACATCTCGACTCTTCCATTTTACCTCCTCGGCAAGACCCATCATGAAACTTAGCAAAAAATACAAGCCAAAATCATATAAAAAAACGCATTTTAACTCGGTAGCGGATGGGACTTTTCCCATCTTTTTGCCAAACACTACTGCCTTTGATCAAGAAGCTCTCGCATCGCTCCAGTATCAGGAGTTGATGATCAGAAACCTGTATCAGTTTACTGGTAAGCAGTATCATCCCTGCTATTTCACAGGGCTAGAAACGAGTTCCTATCAAGATAAAATGCAAGGCAAAAAATCGCTTCCCTACTTTGCCAAGATGCAAAGACTTGAACAACTCTCCAGCAAACAAAACAAAAAATCTGAACGCTGGATTCATCAGTTGTTCTCCGATCTCGAGGCGAAGAGGGTGGACTTTGATGCGAGGTTGTACGCACAGATGCAGTCAGTTTTTGATCTTTTTAAGGGTCATCAGCTCCTCACTCAAGCTCCGAGACTTGTCTACCGAGATGTCTCTACACAAAGCGTTGTCAATGAAGACGATATTGAATGGAGGAAGGAAGAGCAATATGTGTTAGAAATTAAATGTTTTGTGGAAACGAAAAATGAGGTCTTGCCGCTGTTCGTGACAGATCTGTTGAGCTTTTTTTCTGATGTGGGAGTGGTAGTCCATACCAATGACAAAAGGTACAAAAAACATATCGGCAAAAATATTATCATCCCTATTATCAATAAGTCTATTCCGATCTTTGGCGAGGAGGGCATAGATACTATCAAAGAAAATGGTATCCTGAGAATCAATCCTCTCCTCTCAGAAACTTCGCTCCGCAAAACCCAGCACTATGGACTCAATATAGAGGAAGATTTTATCGATGAGCAAGGCTGTTTTTATCCAGGATTGCAGCATTTTTCAGGGCAGTCAATCTTTGAATTTGAGGAGAATATCGTCGAAACCCTTGATACTATTGGCAATCTTGCCTCCAAGGAAAAACAACTCCTCTCTGTCCCTTACTCCAAACATACTGGACAAAGACTCATCAAAAAAGTCCTCCCACTCTGGTATCTGGATACCAGCTCCCTCCAGGCATGACGAAAAGTCTGGCTCGAGCAGTATTACCCAAACCTTGCCCAGCAAGAGCGACTCACTCAGCCTTTGCATTTGCCCTTGGAATCTGTGGGAGCATTTTTACCTAAACTGATGATCGATACCCAGCAGCTAAGCTTTGGCTTTTTACAACTTACTTCAAGCAAACCGCTTGCCACTTTTGAGTGGATGCTCGGCTATCTTCGCTGGGGAGGCTATCTTGGGGAACAGATCAGGCTTGATGATTTGATCGATACGATCTATCTGGTACCAGAACGCTTTTGGGAGCAAGCAGTAGCGATATTGGATACGACAGTTCAGCAAAGCACTCTCGATACCCTCCAACACCTCAAAAACCTCCCAGCAGAACAACTGGTAGCTACGCTCATCTCAGAATGTCAGCAGCTCTCCTGGATCGAGCGAAATGAAGCTCAGCAGGAATTGAAGCTCGGACTCCCAAGCTTTCTGGATACTCAGCGCTATAGCATAGGGATTTTTGATGAGGGATTTTTGAGAGTAGTAGCAGTGATTGCCTATGCCCAGCAGAGTGGTCATCATCAACTCCTCTTTGCTCCTTATAATAAAAATTTTCTCGCTACGCTGCTTCTCTTGCTTTATCTGGAGGATAGAAAGGAGGGTATCAGTTTTATCGCTGAGCTTCCAGCACTTAAATATCAGCATCCTATCAGTGAAAAAAGCGAAACGCTTGCCAAGAACTATGGTCGAGACACGCTCCGTTTACTCTGGGCAAAGCAACTCCCTCAGGAAGACAAGCACCTTATCCAAAACTTTGAATATCTTCAGCATTTTCGAAATCTTTTCAAGCTTCTCTACGAACGCTGAGCGTTTTCCAATCCTAGCGAGCAAAGTCATGAGATTTTACCTCTGGATTTACGAATTTATAGTCAGTGGGAGGAGCTCTGGGAGCAGTATCTCGAGTATCAAAAAACCTGAAAAGGACTCTGAACACTTATCCTTCAGCTCCAAGAGTTTAGCAAAGGACAGTATACTTGGTACCTCGAGTTTCTCAAAAAAGATATTAAAAAAGCCTCAAATCAGGTTGCAACCACGATTTTCCTTGAAATCTTGCAAATCTTGAGTCCAATGCTCCCAAATCTCAAACACGAAATTGAGCAACTGATCGGCTCTCCGCTCTTGCCCCAGCACCATCAAAAGTATGAAGGTAAAAAGGACTATAAAGTCCATCTCCTCTTTGATATGATCAAGGGCATCCATCAAAAAAAACAAGAAATCTGACTCAAAAAACATCATCCTCTCAGCCTCGCTATCAAAGCAAACTCCGAAATCCTCAAACTCGTCCAGGAAAATCAGGTCGTCTTTGATGCCCTGCTCAGGACCCAGGAACTCCTTGCTATCCCTGCCAATGAGCAGTTGCCTGCAGGCTTTGCGAGCTTTATGATTTTAGATATTGAGATCGGTATCCAAGCCTATCAAGAGCAGGGGGTGCAAGATGAACTTCCTCTCTGGGAAAAGCAATATCAAGACAAACTCCAACAACTCGAATATATCAGATCTACGCTGATGATGCTTTCTTCCAATCCTTTGATTCCAAGAGAAAAACTCGAGGCAAAAGAGCAGGAAATGTATGCTCTCAAGGAAGAACTCGATCTCCTAGACATCAAAATCAAAAAGCTCAAAATACAGAGAAAAAGTACATCATAATGTTTATTTCTACTACGGACAATGAAAAATCAATACCAACAATTCCTCAAGTGGGGCGGGCTTTTTGTACTCAGTTTTGGAGTGATTTTTGGAGCAGTCTTTGTGCTGAGTCAGTCTCCACAAGAACAGCACGAAAAACCTGAACTCCCCCTTCAAACCACTCCGCTTGCTCAACTTACTGAACCACTCTCTATCTCCAAAGCTGGGAAAGTCGTTGCCAATCAGGATATCCTTGTCACTGCCCAGGCAAATGGACGCATCTCTCGTATCGCTTATCAGGAGGGACAAGCAGTTAAAGGAGGCGCTCAAGTAGTTTTTCTTGCTGATACGATCTCGCAGTATGCACTCCAGACCCAGCGCGCCAAAAATAGTCTTGATAGATCCCTCCTGATGAAAAAGGAAGCAGAAGCAACACTTGGTCAACAGCTTCTTCAGACAGAAAATGCCTATCGTAGTGCAGAATCTGCTTTTGAACTTGCACAAAGCACTACCCAAAATACCATCAAACAGGCTGAGCTTGGACTAAGTTCCGCTCAAAGTCAAATCACCGCACTCAAAGAGCAATTTCAGGGACAAAAACTTGCTCTGCTCGGCGTAATGACTGCACTGATTGAGGCTGCCGACAAATGGCTGATGGTGACTGATTTTTATCAAGATCAGCAGCAAGCATATCGAGTCTACCTTGGTGCCAAAGACCCTAGCTATACCAATGCTGCTAAAGTACAGCTCAGAACTCTCTATACCCAGAGGGAAAAGGTTAAAAATCTGCCTTCCATCCCACAAGATGATCAAGAGCTCAAGGAATCCACCCAATTCCTCGAACAGAGCTATCGTGAGATTGAGTCTTTTGCTGGGGTAATGGTCGAGGTGATGAGAAAGAGTATCGCATCGGAGGGAACCTTGAGTCAGGCAACGATCGATGCCAATATTCAGACTTTTCAATCTTTTCAAGTAGGACAGGCACTCCTCGCTCCCAAATCCAGTTTCATCGCCTACGCAAACCAAGTCAATGCTCAACTCCTCTGAAGCGGTACACTCGCACAGGATAATGCACAGCTCGGCTATGACAATGCTCTTGCCTCGAGCCAAAATACACTCTTTAGTGCAGAGATCGCCCTCAAAAATGCAAAAATTGCTTATGAGACCTTTAAACTCAACAAAGCAACTCAGCTGGCACTCCTCGATAATGCGATCAGTGATGCAAAAATCGCCTATGAAAATACACTCAACCAATATGCAAAACTCATCATCAGAAGTCCAATCTCAGGAATGATCTCGCAGGTACTCGTAAGCGAGGGACAGGATGTAGCAGTAGGTACGCCCATTTTCAAAATCTCTGCTCAAGAAAAACAAGAGATTGAAGTCTATATCACTGCATCTGAACACCCTTATATTCAGGCGGATCAGCCTGTTACGGTTCACTATCAGGGACAAAGTTTTACAGGAAAGATTGCTACTCTAGCGACCGTTGCCGATCAGACCAATCTCTTCAAGGTAACCGTTCAGCTTGAGCTTGAAAAAATGTTGCTCGGAGAGATCGCTCAGGTAGAGTTCCCTATTAGGATTGATCCCTACAAGCTTCTCCCCCTAGATAGCATCAGACTCCTCGCAGACAATCTAGGAAGTATCACAATACTCAGTGGTGGGGAAATGCTAGAGCTTCCTGTGAATATTCAGACAACACGAGGAAACTATGCTGAACTCAGCTCTCCGCTACCTGAGGGACTTCAGCTGATCACTACAGATCTGAGTGCGATAGATACGAATGCTTATCTACTCCAGCCGAGTTGATCAGACGCTCCTCTGGATAAGTAAGGCTCAATCGGATATTTACTGATTGTAAAGCCTAACTTGTCTAAAAAAATGCAAAAATCTGATTGCTATTTGCAGGGACTTATGTATAGTCAGGGTATTCCTTTATCTTATTACTCTTACTAGGATGTCAAAAAACACCAAAAACAAACCTACGCTCAAAAGCCTTATGCTTGTTCTCCTGATCGTAGGAATCACAGCACTAGGAGCTATCCTCTACAAGGCTGGATATGTTGATACTTTATTTTGAACTCAAAATATCATGCAAACAACTGTAAAAAATGGAGACCTTATCACTGTAGATTATGTAGGAAAATTGACAGATGGTAGCATATTTGATACCAGTATTGAATCTGTTGCTAAAGAGGCTGGGAAATATACAGCTCAGAGAGATTATACTGCAGGACTGAGTTTTACTGTAGGGGCTGGTCAGATGATCGCTGGCTTTGATGCAGGAGTAGTAGGCATGCAGGTAGGGGAGACCAAAACCGTACACATCCCTGCAGACCAAGCGTATGGACAAAAAAGGGAGGATATGATTGTGCGTGTACCTCTTGAGGAGGCTGGGGATACTTCAGGAGCAGAAGTAGGAATGAGAGTTGTACTGAGTGGAATGTATCCAGCAACTATCACAGAGATTACTGCTACAGAGATCGTATTTGATGCTAATCATGAATTGGCAGGACAAGACTTGATTTTTGATATTACGCTCAAGTCAATTGATACTCCAGCAGCATAGTCAGGATTTTACTTTTTTGCCAATAGCGAAGATGAAGCTCAAAGTGTATGATGGAGAGTATTTTGAGAGATCGAGATGGCGATACCTTGCGTTTGGTGTTTGTATTTTGGGGATCGTGATCTTGTCGGTATGGTATGAAAATATCCTCGGTGCGGTAATTATGCTCATGACGGTAGGAGCTTACCTCTTCTTTCAGCAAAAAACTGCACATATCATCGAGCTAGAGCTTAAGGATACTGCGCTCTTGGCTGGCACCAAACTCTTGCCATTTACAGCGTTTCAGGGATTTGTAGTCGAAATGGATAAAAATACTGGTCTCCTCCACAATCTTGTCCTCATTAGGAAAAGCTCTACTGAGATTTATACCTTCAAAGATGAACAGGAAGATATCCAGCGTTTTTGTGAGGTATTAGCTGGTGTCTTACCACAGCTAGAAAAGTATCATCAGTCCTTTGCTGACAAGCTCTTGAGAAAATGCAAGCTCTAGTTGAAGATCAATTTTTGGGAACATATGGGGAGCGATACAAAAAAAGTCTGACTTACAAACGGTCAGCTTTTTCTTTTTGGGTAAATTTAAAGGAGAATCCAGGCATTGAGCAGGGAAGTTGCGCCACTAAGATCAGTTTTTTTGATCATATATCTGGAAGGAAAATGAGGATTCACATAGAGATGATCGGCATATCGTTGATCAAAATTTCCCTTGATCCCTAGATATTCAGGACAGCCCTCACTCCATCTCCCTATCCCCGTTCCAACTGGGAGGAGAGCGCAATGCTCCATAGCTCAGCCAGCGGCGATTTCCGCCACAGAGCTCAGCGTATCTTGTGGAACTTTGTCGTGGAGAGTAAGATAGGGGAGTGTTGAAAAGAGCTCATCATGTGGAAGAAAGAGCATATTGTCCTTGATCATTACTCCTGCTTGCTTTTCTTCTCGGAGTCGATCAAGGTGCTTGTCAAGCAAGATTTGATCTCCCAATTTACTGTACTCCTCGGGCGTGATGCCAAAAGCTTCTTCCAGATTTTTGGTTTGAATTCTCACGCACCATTCAGGAATCTCTAGGACAAAATGATGCCCCTCACTCTCATAGCGGTAAGGAATCTCTTTCTCCAACTGAAGCTCAGCGTAATAGTCTTGTGCCTGACAATTTGGAGCTGTGGGAGTACAAGCAGTTAAAAGACCTACCATCACTCCTATCACTAGAGTAGCATATCCTTTCATCTCTCTTTACAAGGAAAATAAAATCAGATTTTTTTACTCTTGAATAAGCTCCTTTCTCAGCTGAAAATCTAGATCTCCTGCGGTAAATACGACAACAATTTCATCATCTCTTCTTTGTTCTAGATAGTGCTTTAAAGCATCAAAATCCTTGAGATAGCTTGCATGATGCTCGTTTGCAAAGCAGCGTCCAAGCTCCTCTACCGTCGTGATCTGATACTGCTTGAACAAAGGCTCATCAGCAAAATCCTCGACCCTCTCTCTGGCAGCATAGATCGGATACATCGCCCTCTGATCAAAGCAGCCCAAAGCCTCGTAAAAATCTTCCCATCCTGTCAACACTCTATGCATCTGATGAGGCTGAAAAATGGCAATAATCTTTTTATTAGGATATTTTTGCTTGAGGAGATCATAGCCGAGCTTGAGCGAAGAAGCGATATGTCCATAGTCGGTATAGAGCAAAGCTCAGTTCTCAAGTGTAGTGAGCAGTTCCATTCTTCTCCAAATGCCTTTAAAAGGATACATCGCCTCTAGAATCTCCTGATGGGTACGGTCTGGAGCAAGATGGAGGAGTAAAGCCTCTACCAAACTTGCATTTTGATCAGTATGTCTTCACCAAATATGTTCCAACTCATAGTGCTGAATAGCTACCTTGGTAAGCTGTGGAGAATCGAGGAGAGCTGGAATAGCGAGGTTTTCGAGGGCAAAGGTCTGCTTTCTGGTTTTTTGCATCATCTGCTGAAATGCAGAGACATAATCCTCCAAATCACGATAGTAATCGGTATGATCAAGCTCAATATTGGTAATCAAGAGATGTTCGAGGTCTAAATTGAGGAAATGCCTCTTATACTCACATGCTTCAAGAAAAAAATATCGCTTTTTGATCAGGTCATATGGCATCTTTCTCCCTGTAAAAATCGCATCAAAAAGTTGACGAAATTCAGATTTTTTTTCTGATTTAAGATAATAACTTTTATGGTCAAAATCTGGGATCAAAGCACCTACAATTCCTATTCCTAGCTCAGGCAAAAGCTTTTGAGCAGTGGTGATCGCAAGGGCAGTTGAACTGGATTTCCCATTGGTTCAGGAAAATCCTACCGTACGAAAGTACTTGCTCATCTCACCCAAAAACTGGAAGTAATTCCATATTTTCAAAGGTTGTTGATGCTCCAGTTTGAGACGAAAAGCGGTCTGAACCTCAGGACTCTCCACTACTGCCTCAGAATAAATAAGAATATCATCAGGTTGAAGCTCATATTTTCCATGTCCAATAATCAAAGGAATCCCCTTATCTCTGAGTGCCTGCGTAATTTGACTCTCATAGCCATCAATAGCCAAAAGATTGGTATATCCAAGCTCATCAAGAATATAAGCGAGATTAGATATTCCACTTCCTCCTGCACCAACCAGTACAATCTTCATCTTTCTTGTCTAAAAAGGATAAATTTATTTCAGCATTGTTTGAAGAATCATATCTTTACTTGTTCTCATTATTTTCAATTGCTCTTTTCAAGAAGGCGTTTTTTTATAGCCCTGCAGTTTTAAGAGTTCTGTTAAAAGCTTTTGTTTAAAATCTGAACGGTCCTGCTCAATCAGAATCCCATCTTTATTGTCTACATATCGTCTTGCATTTTGCAATTGATCATGCGTCCATGGCAAAGGAATCATCAGCATTTTGAGATCAAAAAGTTCTTGTTCAGCCAGCGAAGTTGTTCCTGCCCTAGTAATGACCACATCGGCAGCTGCATAGAGCTGCCCCAATTCTTGCTGGGAGCAAAATGCTTTTATGCTCACAGTAGAAAAAGGCAGAAAAAGCTGATCTAGCTCCTTATTGAGTTGTCCTAAAATCACAGTATATTCAAAATTCTGAAGTTGAGGATACTCTTTGAGTAATTGCGCTAGCGTAGTATAGATTGTTTTTGCTCCTTGTGAGCCTCCCATCACTAAAATATTCGTTTTAGGGCTTATTTGAAGGGGAGTGCTACTAGACAGCAATTCATCAGATAAAATTTGTCCTACCACTTTTGCTCACGGTAGTACCTGAGAAAATCCTGCAAAATTTTGCTTTGCAAGCTTTGCAGCAAGGGTATTAACGATACCAGGACGCGTATCTGATTCATGCACATATATCTCTTTGCCAAGCAACTTGGCTGCGAAAACAACAGGTAATGCGACATAACCCCCTTTACAGAAAAGCTTATCAATACGATACTTTCTCAGATAGTAGATCGCCTGCAGGATACCTCAGCCTAGTTTGCAGAGATCCCAAAGGTTGTTAGCTAGTGCAGAGATCGTTTTTTCTCTCCTCCGTTTGCCTGATAGAATCGGGATAAAGGTCAGATTTTTGATCTCTTTTTGGAGTTGATGGGCGGTCTGCTCCTCCAAGCTCCCTGCAGTCCCAAATCGAAAATGCTTGCTTACTTTCCCCTGAAAGAATGGAGTGGCTTCTGTATATTGAATTAAACTTTGGATAGGGTAGGTATGACCTCCAGTTCCTCCACCTGCTCGCGCGATTTTGTAGCTTTTCATCCTGTCTATTGCCTAAATAAAACCTTTTATCAACTCTATAGATTTTACTTATCTTTTCAAACAATAAATTAGTAATCTATAACATCTACATTGTAAGTATACATTATTACCCCAAAACAATAAAAAATTTAATCAAAAAGAAAAAACACCCACAAAGGTGAGTGTTTAATCCTAGATTTTGGAAAACTATTTGCTAGATACAAATGATCCCCATGAACCTACAGCAGTATTAGTGCTGTCAAGTGCATAACCGTAAGTATTTCCACCATCAACTACATCGTAAGTAACCTTTTTAAGAGTTACTGTTTCATCTTTCTTAGCTGTAAATTGGATTTCAATTTCTGCTCCAGCAGGTACTGATTGAACAGCAACTGTTCCAGCAGGAAGTTCAACGATCTGACCATTTACAGATGCAGATGCTACATTAGCAAGAGGATCAATATCAAGAGATTTGATATCAACAGTCTTTGGAGAATTATTTCTCAATGTAACAGTAACTACACCGTTTGCATCAGATTTCTTAGCCAAAGTAAAGAATCCTTTAGCAAAGTAAGTGTTAGCTTTCTTCTGTGAGTTAGCTCCATTTACAGTTACATCAGAGATTCCATATACGAAATCAGCAGGAGTTGTAGAAGCGTTTGAAGTTACATTAGCTTTTACAGTAACTTTTCTCTTACCTTCCTGAAGATTTTCTGTCAATCCAGCAAAGTCTGGAGAAGCAGCATCAGCTACAAAGTTGTCATCAATGTAAAGCTTGTAATTCTCTACAGTCAATGCAGCACCTTTAGCTTCAGTAAATTTGAAAGCAGTCAACTCTGTAGATCCATCAGTTACATTAAGAGTTCCTTCGTAAAGAACAGCATTTACAGTAGGTTCTACTACTCTATCACTAGAAATAGCGTTAGTAACCTCAATAACAGCATTAGGTTTAACATCAAGTTTAGCTGTATATTCTTTTGAAGTTATAGCAGGATTTCCTTGATCATCAGATCCTTCAGCTTGTACTTCGATAGTTACACTCTGAGCAGAAGAGATCGTAGGAGTTACCTCAATAGTGAAAGGTAAGTCTGATCCAGCTTTAATAGTTCCAAGGCTATTGAAAGTGAACTCAGTTTGTCCATTTTTCAATGTAGCATTAGAGAATGGCTGACCATTAAGTCCAAGATATACATCTACCTGATCAGTAGCGTTTGATAGGTTATTAACAAGTTTTACTTTGAAAGAGTTTACATTTACATCTTTATCTTTAGATGAAAGTTTTCCATCCATTACCAATCTCTTAGCTGCATCACCAACAACAGTACCTACAGTAGAAAGATTTTTAGCAGTAAGTTGGAATTTAGCATCTTTGATAGAAATAGTAGAGATAGAGATTGATCCAGCAATATCGCTAGTAGTCAACTTTTCTCCATTATCTTGATATTCTCCGTTTCCATCAGTCATCAAAGCAGTTCCAAGATTAGCTGGCATTTTGATAACATTATTCTTAGTTACAGTAGAATCCAAGCTAGCCAAAAGCTTAACAGTAACAGATCCTTGCTTAACAACAACATCTTCAAATTTGAAGTTTCCATTTCCATCGTTGTCAGCTGTAGTTCTTTTTCCATCTACTTCAAGTACCAATCTCTTAAGAGCATCTTTTCCTTTTCCATCATTAGTAGCCCATTTTCCTGCAGCAGGAGATGCATAATTAGCATCGTAAGCGATTACCAAGTTAGGCAATTCAACATTTTCTCTTACAGTGATTTTACCTTCAGCGATAGTTACATCGTTTGCACCTACACCAGCATCGATAGTTCTAGGGAATCCTGATTTAGTTTCGAGCATCACTCTTCCTCCATCGAAAGTGTATTTAGCAAACGTTCCTTTTGAAGTAACAAGCCAGTTGTTATCAAAAGTTACATTAGTTCTAAATCCTGTATCATCTTCATCAGCGATAAGGTCTTTAGCATTTTTAAGAGTAAGTTGAACAGTTTCACCAACTCTTTCAAGGTTAGCTACTTCAGCTCTAATAGTATAAAGTGCTCTCTTGTTTGCCTTAAGAACATCTTTATCCAAAGTAATAGTAACATCTCTACCATTTACTTCAACACCATTAGAAACAACTTTTGAATCTCTATATACTTTAACATTTTTGAACATAGTTCCAAAATCAGCAGATCCATCATTTCTGAAAGTCAAAGATCTTACATTAACATTTCTGTCATCTTTAGCAGATTCAGATTGAAGAGCAAACTGTCCGATTACATAGTCAGCTTGTCCAAGTTGATATTTAACTTCATTGTTGTTAACATCATCAACTTTCAATTCTACTACCTTGTATCCTGCGATTCTGTAAGTAGTAGTTACTCCTCTGATAGTAAGATTTTTAGCTGTAGATTTTGCATCAGCCAATTCAAATGCTACCTCATTTCCAGTAGCTGCATCTGCTTTCAACTGAATTACCAAATCAAATTCTTGAGTTTTAGCATCAGTAGTTACAAGTGTCTTGTTGTTTTTAAAGTTAAGAACAACAATACCATCTGATCCAACAGTAGCTGCATTAGTTACAGCAATACCATTTCTCTCCAACCAAACTTTTTCGATATCTGTTCTTGTAGAAAGACCAGTTCTCTTCAAAGTCAAGCTCTCAAGATTAACATTTTCAGTTACAGCAAATTTTACTTTGTTTGCAACGAAAATTCCCTTTGGAGCAGTTTTTACAGTAGCTGAGAAGTCAGCGATAGTTACGCTAAGATCTCCTTTAGCTTCAGCTCCTGTATTTACTTTAGGATCAGTTGGTTTATCTTCACCTTTACAATTAGCAGGGCAAGTTTCAGATCCAAGAGTACATGCAAGCATAATTACAGGATCTTTACATTGTGCATCCTTAGTAGCTCCTTCTGAAGCTCTTTGAAGCATCAACATTACATATCCTCTGATCTCCAATTGATTTGGAGTGTCGATCATTTTCATGATCCCAGCATCTTTCAATGCTACAAGGTGATTCTTGTAGTATGGAGTTTCAGTAGTATTGTACTTATCTCCCCACAACGCTCTAGAAAGAGTTGTTCCAAATTCACCTCTAGTTACTTTATCATTTGGTCTGAATGCAGCAATCCCTTGCCCCATCAATCCCATTTGACAAGCTTTTTTTACATACATAGCCAAGTCTCCTTCAGCCTTGTTTGCATCAGTAAATGAGCAAACTTTAGTTTCATCAGCTTTAGTTCCAAGCTCAGCTTCTGACCAATTAGCGATCATTTTTGCCAATTGACCTCTTGTAAGTTCTCCGTACATATTCGCGCTATCAATAGAAGTCATCGTAGTGATCCCTTTACCGAATGCGTATTCATATGCACCTTGCAATTCTGCTCCGTACGATGCAGCTCCAAAAGCTGTCGTAGGAAGAACCGCTCCAGCAGCTAACAACACTCCAGCTGTTACTGCGAACATTTTTTTAACGTTCATTCTCTGTGTAATTTAAAGATAAAAAAGCTTTTTCCTATAGAGACAAATATCTCCATAGAGAATGTAGTACCTGATTTTCATCACAATACTCATAATCTATCACATTTGAAAGTCAGATTCAGATTTTTATTTCTTTTCTAGAGTATAAAAAAGGTATAAATCTGATCGCTTCCTCGTGCAATCTTTTACTCCTATTGTTAATGATCATCAAGGTAAGTAAGCCGTTTCTATGTCTCCACATAGACAACTTACCAAGTATAATACCAATACCCTGTCCAAAATCAAGACATTTTTACAAGCTTTTGACCACTTGTGTCTTTATCTTCTTTTGGTACTAGGACAACTCCTATTGCTAAGAGCTCCTCCTAGAGGGCAAAGGAATTCACTTGGGAGAGCTACATCCTTGCGCTTGGGGGTACGAAGGATTTTTTGATCTGTGACATTTTTTTACTCTTTTTTGAAGTGAAGAAAAATAAACAAGCAAAATAATAGATATAAAGCTGACTTTCTCCTCTATCATCATAACACGACACCATCTCAAAGGCAACCATTTTTCCTTATTTGTGATATAATATAGCACTTTATCTACAATAAGGAGGGATTTTTTCTCTCTGCCTCTTTCAATCCTTATCCTCACCTCAAGACGCTATTGATCTCCCTATTTATTCTCTCTATTAGTCTGGAAAGTTATTCCGCATCTTAGCCTATAGAAAAGCTTCCGGATCAAGGAGAGTATTGTCATGTTAAACTCGATTCCGTATCTTAGCAAACAAAGGAGAGATTCCGGATCAAGTCCGGAAAGATAAGAGTATTGTCATGCTGAACTCGATTCCGCATCTTAGCAAGCACAGGAGAGATTCCGGATCAAGTCCGGAATGACGAGGGTATTGTTATACTAAACTCGATTCAGCATCTTAGCAAACGGATAAGATTCCGCTTTAAATCCTAAATGAGGAGAATATCATTCTTACTATTAAAGGAGGTGCTTCGCCCTCCTTAGACCTCCCGACTCACTTTTTGAGCTCAAACGGAAGCTCACTCCCTCCCACTTCGTGGGCTACGGGGTCGTTCGCTGGAATTTTACCTTACTTTCAAGGGAACCTACGGAACTTGCTGGTACTGGAGGTTTATCTTTACTCTTTTGTATTATTCTACTTGTCCTCAATACTCATCGGGAAGTTTGATTCAGTATCTTAGTAAGCAGATGAGATTCCAGCTCAAGTCCAAAATGACGAAGAGATCAAGTCCGAAACAACGGAAGAGCTATTGACACTCTTCACTCTTAATGCTTAACTCTTCACTGACTGTTCATAACTAATTGTTAATATAATTAGATTTTTTTGTAGAAAAAAGCCCAACTCGAAAGTCAGGCTTTTAGTTCAATAGTACTGAAAAGAGATAAAGTAGTGAACAAAGTGTATAATTTTTGAATGTTTTAGAATGGTGGTCTATCCCCACCTTCCGGTAGGGATGCCTTGTTACGACTTAACCCCAGTCACTGATTCCCTCCTTAACCCATATAATGAGTCTTCAAAGAGCCTCAGCTCCCATGGTTTGACGGGCGGTGAGTGCAAGGAACAGGGACATATTCACGGCAGCATGGCTGATCTGCCATTACTAGCAATTCCAACTTCATGTAGTCGAGTTCCAGACTACAATCCGAACTAGGGGTAGTTTTAAAGATTTGCTCCACCTCGCGGTCTTGCTTCTCGCTGTACCTACCCATTGTATTATCTATGAGGCCCTAGGTGTAAGGGGCATGAGGATCTGACGTCATCCTCTCCTTCCTCTCGGTTACCCGAGCAGTCTGTTTAGACATACTAACTAAACACGAGGGTTGCGCTCGTTTCCAGACTTAACTAGACACCTTGCGGCACGAGCTGACGACGACCATGCACCACCTGTGTAAAGCTCCGTATTGCTACGGATACACTACTTTCATAGTGGACACATTACATGTCAATCCTAGGTAAGATTCTTGGCTTATTATCCAATTAATCTAGATAATCCACTGCTTGTGTGTTCCCCCGCCTATCCCTTTGAGTTTCATTCTTGCGAATATACTACCCAGGCGGCTTGCTTAACTCGTTAGATTACGACACTCCTACCAGTAAACTGATAAAAACATCTAGCAAGCATAATTTACGGTTTGGACTACCAGGGTATCTAATCCTGTTTGCTCCCCAAACTGTCGTCCCTCATCGTCAAGTATTCTGTAGTTAGCTGCTTTCGCTTTCGGCGTTCCTTCCGATATCAACGCATTTCACCGCTCCACCGGAAATTCCACTAACCCCCAGATACTTCCAGAATTGCAGTATCTATTCCCTTTCTACGATTGAGTCGCAGGATTTGAAAACAGACTTACAATTCAGACTACGGACACTTTACGCCCAGTAAATCCGGATAACGCTCGAGACCTACGTATTACCGCGGCTGCTGGCACGTAGTTAGCCGTCTCTTATTCTTGACATACCGTCATTCGTCTTCTGCCAAAAAAGAAGTTTACACACCGTAATGCTTCATCCTTCACGCGAAATTGCTGCATCAGACTTTCGTCCATTGTGCAAGATTCCCCACTGCTGCCTCCCGTAGGAGTATGGGCCGTATCTCAGTCCCATCGCGACCGGACATCATCTCAGACCGGTTACCCGTCATTGGCTTGGTAGGCCATTACCCCACCAACTACCTGATAGGACGCACCCCCCTCCCGAAGCGATAAATCTTTCCTCACATTGGAATTTCACCATCGTGAGCATATTGGGAATTAGCTACATCTCTGCAGTTATACCCATCTTCGGGGCAGGTTAAGCACGCGTTACTCGCTCGTTTGCCACTAATCTTACTCTGTACAAGTACAAGGCAAGATCCGTTCGACTTGCATGTGTTAGGCATTTCGCTAGCGTTCATCCTGAGCCAGGGTCAAACTCTTCAAAAAGTTTCACACTTTATCTCTTTTTAGTACTATTAATGATCACTGTGTAATAGAGTATTCACCTCTATTAATGGTAGCACTAACCTACTTTCCCAGCCCTGATAGAACCAGTATCATCGACCGATATGTGCTTAACTTCTGTATTCGGAATGGGAACAGGTGTTTCCACATACCGCATCAGTACCACCGTTAATAGAAATGAACGGCTCAGAATATATTGATTTCCTTTCAAAAAGCAACAGCATTCTGAACTTTTTTCATTACTTGTATCCTTACAATACCATAATATATTACCTATTTCTTAGAAAAAAGATAAACCCGCTCGACCAATTAGTACATCTCTGCTCAACACCTTACAGCGCTTACACATAATGCCTATCAACCTAGTAGTCTTCTAGAGGTCTTACCTTCATATAGAAGAGGGATATCTAATCTTGAGACAAGTTTCCCACTTAGATGCTTTCAGCGGTTACCTTTTCCGAGCTTAACTATCCAGCCGTGCTCCTGGCGGAACAACTGGTACTATCAGAGGCTCGTCCAACCCGGTCCTCTCGTACTAGGGTCAGCATCTCTCAAATATCCTACGGTCACAGTAGATAGGGACCGAACTGTCTCACGACGTTCTGAACCCAACTCGCGTCCCGCTTTAATGGGTGAACAACCCAACCCTTGGGACCTTCTACAGCCCCAGGATGCGACGAGTCGACATCGAGGTGCCAAACGGAATCGTCGCTGTGAACGCTTAGATTCCATTAGCCTGTTATCCCCGGAGTAACTTTTATCCGTTGAGCGGATCCCCTTCCACTCGGAAGATCCGGATCACTTTCGCCTACTTTCGTATCTGTTCGACCTGTCAGTCTCACAGTCAAGCTTGCTTATGCGAATACACATTCACCACGGTTTCCATCCGTAGTAAGCAAACCTTTGCACGCCTCCGCTACTTTTTAGGAGGCACCCGCCCCAGGTAAACTGTCCAACTGAAACTGTCTCCCAACCTAGGGATTAGAATTGCTACATATTTTGGGTGGTATCTCACTATTGGCTCCGCCCCAACCGAAGTCGAAACATCAAAGCCTCCCACCTATACTGAGCAAAACATGCTACAATCCAATATCAATCTACAGTAAAGCTTCACAGGGTCTTTCCGTCTAACTGTGACTACCCGGCATTTTTACCGGGAATGTAATTTCACCGAGTCTAAGGGTAAGACAGCATGGGGATGATTATGCCATTCATGCGCGTCAGAACTTACCTGACAAGGAATTTCGCTACCTTAGGACCGTCATAGTTACGGCCGTCATTCACCAGTGCTTAATCCTCGAGCTTGCACAAGAGAACATAACATTCTGGCATTGGACAGGCATCACCCGCTATACATCCTCTTACGAGTTAGCAGCGAGCTGTGTTTTTGATAAACAGTTCCCCCCATCTCTTTCGCTGCGATCCCGATTGCTCGGGACAGGACTTATTTCGAAAGTACGTCCGCTAATTTGCCAAGTTCCTTACCCATTAGTTATCTCGATTATCTTAGTATTCTCTACTACCCCACAAGTGTCTGATCTGGGTACGGGTTATATATAGATTAAGTTTAGAGGTTTTTCTCGGCACCAAAACGATGAGAATTTCTAACTCCGAGGAGTCAAATCCCGATCAAACTCAGTATCAATAGTTGTGGATTTTCCTGCAACTACCTTTATGACATACATCATAAAAACCTTGTTCTTTCGACTTAAATCCTTAATAAGCTCTCACAAATCTCAATGCGTCACCCCATCACTCTATATATAAGTACTGGAATATTAACCAGTTATCCATCGACCATCCTTTTCAGGATGCGCCTTAGGTCCCGACTAACCCTACGACGATGAACGTTGCGTAGGAATCCTTAGGGTTTCGATATATTGAATTTTCATCAATAAGCGTTACTCATGTCAGCATTTTTACTTCTTACTAGTCGACCACACCTCGCGATGTAGCTTCATCCTGTAAGAACACTCTCCTACCACACAGTGTATTACTACACTGGTCTTCGATTTCGGTATAATGCTTAGCCCCGTTACATCTTCAGCGCATCTTCGCTAGTCCAGTGAGCTGTTACGCTTTCTTTAAAGGATTGCTGCTTCTAGGCAAACCTCCTGGATGTATAAGCAAAGACACCTCTTTTTCCACTTAGCATTACTTTAGGGACCTTAATCAGAAGTCTGGACTGTTATCCTTTCGACTATGAAACTTGCTCCCATAGTCCCACTCTGTAAAATTCCTTGAAGCATTCGAAGTTTAGTAAGGTTTGGTAATGTCTCTCGACACCCCTAGCCTTTCCAGAGCTCTACCTCTTCAAGATCTTAGTTTACAGGCTGCACCTAAATGCATTTCGGAGAGAACCAGCTATCACGGTATTCGATGAGCTTTTCACTCCTAAACACAGGTCATCGGAAGGTTTTGCAGCACCAACCCGTTCGGTCCTCCAGTATAGTTTCCTATACCTTCAACCTGCCCATGTCTAGCTCATACCGCTTCGGGTCTATTGATAATAACTAGTCGCCCTATTCAGACTCGCTTTCGCTACGGCTCCAACTGTAACTGTCTTAACCTCGCTACTACCAATAACTCGCTGACCCATTCGTCAATAGGTACGTGGTCACCCGTAGGCTCCCACTCAATTGTAAGCAATAAATTTCAGGTTCTATTTCACTCCCCTTCCTGGGGTTCTTTTCACCGTTCCCTCACGGTACTCTGCGCTATCGGTGTAAAAAAGTATTTAGCCTTACCCAGTGGTCTGGGCAGATTCATGCCAGATTTCTCGTGTCTGACATTACTCAGGTGTTGTTTAATGTGGTGTCATATTTTCAGATACGGGACTTTAACCTTCTGTGGTGCATCATCCAAATGCTTCTCCTAATATAACATCTCTCCATTTGAAGATTTCTAGCTCTTCATAAACAATCCTACAACCCTCTCATTAGCAACGCCTAGAAGCTTACACTAATGGAGTTTGGGCTCTTCCCTGTTCGCTCGTCACTACTAAGGGAATCTCATTACGATTTCTTTTCCTTCGGCTACTGAGATATTTCACTTCGCCGAGTATTGTCACTCTTGTATTCTCTTATAGAGAATAGGTTACCCCATTCGGAAATTCTTGACTCCAAGCGATTGTTGGCATCTCATCAAGACTTATCGCAGCCAGCTACGTCCTTCTTCCTCTTTTTTACCCAAGGCATCCGTTTATTGCTTTTAAATAGATTTATCTACTAAGAAATAGTGTAATATATTATGCTATTGTTAAGGATCACATTCGCAACCTCTGCCTCATTGCCTCAGCAATTCTTTGCTTCCTTGATTGCGTGGATTATAATATACATCTCCCCCCTAAATGCAAGAGTTTTTTGCATTTTTTTTTCTTAAGGTCAAAATAGAGGTTTTTCTCCTTTTTGGGTCATATCGAAAAATTAATTCTCACAAAAGTTGAAAAAAAATAAAAAAAATCAGATTTTTTACTCTTTTATCCTCTTTTGCATTTAATCCCCTATACAAAGCCAATTTTCTCATCATTTTATATCATTTCTATTATCTCTTTTATTTTTGGAGGGTTTTGTATTTTTGGGATCAATTTGCTTTTTGAAAAAATATCCTTATGATGGAAGTCAGTATTTTGAATCTTTTTTTATTTTTTTGTACTCCTTATATATGTGAGGGTGGATGCGAGGAGTTTTGGGACGATTTTTGATGGTCAATAGTATTACATTTTGCCTCTGGGGAATTGATAAATGGAAAGCAAAGAAGGGGAGGCGAAGGATTAGCGAGCAATCACTCCTTTTGTGGAGCAGTCTCGGAGGCTGGATCGGAGCCTTACTCGCAATTGGATGTTTTAGACACAAAACGATCAAATCCCACTTTCTCTGGAAGTTTTATCTCATTGGATTGGGATGGATTGTCGGTGGAGTCAGTCTTCTTTATTTTTTGTCAACATAGGATGCAACTCTTGATTACTTGTAATGGTGAACACATTAACACACATTGTCCCGATCTCGGTCGCTGCACTGACAGACTCTCGGACAAAGGGATTTTGGAATCACTCAGGCTCGCACACAGACTCAAAGATCAGCATTTTGATTTTATATTTTGTAGCGATTTTGGATTTCGCAGAACAAGTACTGATCTGATCGTAGAGGCACTAAGACACAAACAGTTTCAGATCATTGTCGATCCCAATATGAGAGAAAAAGATGCGGAAATCTGTACCCAACTTACCAAAGATACGCTCATCAAACACAGTGAAAATAACCCAGAAGATAGCAGCATCCTGAGTCGTCTCTTTATCAAAAATGATCATCTCCCTAGCCATACTACCACTAACGAGACCCAAGAACAAGTCCTTGCTCGTGCAAAGCAAGTTATCTATGATCTCCTACATCACTATCCTTCTGAAGCTCATATTCTCCTCGTAGGGAATCCGATCATCAACTCGTTTTTGATCAGTATTTTGCTTGGAAAAAAGGACTATCTCGGGCGTATTACCAGTCCTTGCTCACTCAGCAGCTATCGTTCAGTCCAAGAAAGATGGATCGAGGAATCCTTTAATATGAGAGAGCATTTATATGGCAATAGCAGTTTTTAGATGAGCATCCGTTTTCGTTTCAAGCAGGAGGTTGAGGATTTTATAGTAGAGGAGGAGCTTTTGGAACAGCCCTGTGGGAGTGGGGATTTTCACTACTTTTTCATCGAAAAAAAGCAAACAAACACTATGGAAGTCATCTCTAGACTCCTACAACACTTCCCACTCAAAAGAGAAGCACTTGGGATCACAGGACTCAAGGACAAGCAAGGCATTACCAGACAACGAATCAGTATTAGCCAAAAACATCTCAAAAAAATCTGATGAAAAAGTCAGTTTTGTCGTTTTTTACAAGACTTTGTCTCAATTGTAAAGGAAAATCAACATCACAGTCCGCTTGCTGTTGGAAAAAATAAGGGAAATCGTTTTCAAATTAGGCTCAGGAGTCAAAAAGCACTCACGATACAAGAACACCAAGCTCTTGAGCAAGCGATGCTTACACTCCAAGCAGAGGGATTTCCTAATGCGTTTGGGATTCAGAGATTTGGCAAGGGCAACAAAAATTTTAAGAAAGCGAGTAGAATTTTTGAAGAAGGGATAACAGGAGGTAGCTCCTATGAAATCAGATTTAAGCTGCAAGCCTATGGAAATATGCGATTTAATGAGTATGTAATGCAGAGATGGGAACAGAGGGCATTCCTCCTAGATGGCGATGTCATGGTAAACAAACATCACGCCTTTGGTGCCGAGGTCGCTACCTATGAGCATGGAAAGCTCCATCACTTTGACTACTGGAGATGCAAAGAAGAACAAGCACAAGCACTCTTTCTCACACCAGATCACAAAAGCTTTATCAGCGATTATAGTCCAGAGAGATGGTTTGCGACAGGTCCCGTATTAGGCTGGAATCAGCTCCTCTGTCCTCTGGGAAGCAAGGCGAGGGAATGGGATGAGTTTCTCCTCAAGCAAAGCCAGTTTACTCAGCACTTTTGACCGCAAATATGCAAGCGTTATCAGCTCTATGGATTTAGAAGGGCGCTCTGGGTACGACCATATCATTTCTCCTGGAAATGGGAATGAGATGACCTTTTGCTCAGCTTTGGACTACCGACAGGTGCCTATGCTAGTATCCTGCTTGCACATCTTCTTCATACTCTTGATCCGAAGTGATGTAGTAGTAATGGACTCATCATTCCTCGTGTCCATCCTCAGCTTGAGTAAATTCCCAAACCATATACCCTTGTCTCCTTTCTAAAGGGTCGCAAGGTATTGAGAACAAGCCTTGGAATGATTTAGCCTTGCAAAGGAGAGGAGGATTCACTATATATGGAGTCAGATTTTTAGTTTTTTTGAGAAAATAGGGATGATTACTGTACTAGGACATAAAATACCAGATACGGATGCGATTACTTCAGCAGTGGTATATACGGATTTTTTGCAACAGCAGGGAGAAAAGGCGCAGGCGATTAGGCTCTGAGAGGCAAACAATGAAACGCGTTTTGTCTTTGATTACTTTGGGATTGAGCTACCAGCACTTGTTACTGAACTTGCAGAGGGAACAAAAATTGCGCTCGTAGATCACAATGAATACGGACAAAGTATTGATGCAAGGGAGCGTTATCTGATGCATAGCGTGATTGATCATCATAAGGTAGCTAATTTTGAAACTGGCTATCCACTGACTATGAGACTTGCTCCACTTGCCTCGACCAATTCAATTCTCTATCTGATGTATCAAGAAGCAGGACTCTCCATCAGCAAATCAATTGCAAGCCTAATGATTGCTGGAATTATCTCCGACACGCTCTATTTCCGCTCTCCAACAAGCACGCCACTTGATAGAGAAATCATGGAAAAACTCAACCAGATCGCAGGGATTACAGATTTGGAAGCCTTTGCACTACAGATGTTTGCTGCGAAATCCGACTTAGGAGAGATTAGCAGTTATGACCTCATCAAAAAAGTAGATGCAAAAGATTTTAATTTTTGAGGAAAGAAAGCATTGATTGCGTGTATTGAGACTACCGATCCCAACTACTGCCTCAATCGTGCAGAAGAGATCCGCAGTACGATCCGTGAGATCAAAGCCAATGAAGGCTATGATTTTATCCTCTTTTGTATTGTCGATATTTTGCAGGAACAGAACACTGCACTCGTAGCCGATCAGATCGAGGCTGAAATCATCAAAAAAGCATTTGATGCTGACAGCAATGAGGGGAAAGCTGACCTTGGCAATCGTATTTCTCGTAAGAAAACGATCGTTCCTCCTCTTGAGAAAGTACTCGTATAAAAGGACTCGTATATTTTATACTCTCAAAAGCCTAGTGAGAAACGCTTGGGCTTTTTTTGTCCTCTCGTGCAAAGACTTTGAAATCGAAAGAAAAAACTGACTCCATCAAGGAAATCAGTCTTTTACTATTTTTTTCATTACCATCAGCGTTAAGCTTTTGGAGTTGGATTATTCTGAAGTAGTACCATCAAATTCATCAGTACCAGCTTCCTCAGCCTCTTCTGCGATCTCTCTAGTAGCATGAATCACTCCATCTTTGTGATGAGCAGGGGTATAGATCGTATACAGTTTCAAAGGTTCGGTCTCAGAAGTATTGATCACATTGTGGTTTGCTCCCATAGGAATTACCACTGCAGAACCATCTTCTACTTCATACACCATATCATCTACGATTACTTTTCCTTTCCCAGATTCGAATCTAAAGAATTGATCGTTTTCGTGATGGATTTCCTCTCCAATATCCTCTCCTGGCTGGAGTGACATCGCTACGAGCTGAAGTCCTTTGAGCGTATAGAGGACTTGTCTAAAGTTTTGATTGTCCAAAGTGAGTTGTTCAATGTTTGCGTGATAACCTTTCATCGTATCTATAAGTATAAAGAATAAAAACTAATCGATTGCTGACTCAGCATTTCCAGCTTTTTTGATAGAAGGTTGCATGGTCTTCATATCGTTTTCCCAGCTGGCAGGACAAGCGTGTCCCTGATTTTCAGAGACAAATTTGAGCGCATAGAGCTTTCTTACGAGTTCTTTTGCACTTCTTCCCACAGCATCAGTGTGGATTTCGATGGTCTTCAATACTCCATCAGGAGAGATAATGAAAGTTCCTCTCTCAGAATTTCCGCTTTCTTGATTGAGAATACCGAAATATCTGGAAAGTACGGTTGTTCTATCGCTGACCATAGGGAATTTGAAATCCGCGAGCATCGGCTCAGATTCCAATCGTGATTTGTGAGAGAAGACAGAATCAACACTGACTGCTAGCACTTCGACATTTCCCATTGCCTGAATCTCTTCAAATCTCTTGCCGAGGTCTTTGAGTTCAGTTGGGCAAACGAAAGTAAAATCTGCTGGATAGAAACACAAAACGGTCCATTTTCCTCTATAGTCTTTCATCATTTTTCTCTCTACATCATCAGTCTGAGGATTGTAGAGTGTGAGATCAAAATTTGGCAAAGTTGCCTCCAATCTCGCACATCCTCACTGATGGGAACACAAGATTTCCTCCATTTGTGATGATTAAGATATAAAACATTGTTGACTATAGCCAAAGCAAAGGAAATTGCAAGCGTATTCGCCCCAAGAGAAGATACTCAAGAAATCAGTAGTCCTTAAGCTGAGAAAATCCCCATCCTCCTTAGCTCTGCAAGCAAGAGTAAGACTAAGATATGGAGACCGTAGATCAAAAGTGCATTACGAGAAATTCGCACTACACATATATCCCAATGCGACTGCCATCTGAGCCTAAGATTACTTTTGGTCAGGAGGAGCAAGAGGAGATAGAGGAGAACATAACCCCATCATAATGCTCGTAGCCACCATCATTCCCCGCTCGCATAGCCAAACTGGAATACCAGCATATTTTGAATCCAGAGTCCCAACATTGCCGCTCCTCCAAGAAAAAAATGGGAAACTGACTGCTGATGTGCAAGCATTCCTCGCAATGCGAAAAAAAATCCCAAACTCCCATAGTCCAGCCATCCTTTCAATCGAGGATGCATAGCAAAGAGCAGCACACTACTCATACTCATCCACCAGTAAGCTTGCCCCTGTATTCTTGTCGAAACAAAGTGCAACAGCATCCTTACCAGCACAATCACCACTAAAATATTAGCAGTCCAGGAGCCAATACCTGTCATATAGTATCGTCCTGCCATCGCAGCTCGTAATCCGATTGCCCGTATCGCTAGCGACCATTTTCGCTGATATTTTCCATTGAAACCAACTAAAAAAAGAAAAATCGGAAATGCAAATCTCCCTATCCATCTCAAAAGTTCCAGCTCTGGGTAAAGGTAATATCCTATATGATCAACAATCATCGTAAGGATGGCAAGGAGTTTGAGATAGTCGTAGAGATTGGGTCTGAGGATCAGGTTTTTGGATTTTTTTGTTTTCTTCATTGCAAATAGGAGGTAAATAACTAGACTAGAGTCTAAAGTTTTTATTGTTGGATACAAGCTGAATGTGAGAAAAAAAAGAAAACCACTACTGGCAATTGAGCATTATTTTTCTGTTAGGATTGATTATAGGAGCAGGAGGTATGTTATGGAAAAGCCATAACAGTCACGAAAAACTCTACAATTTTTTCTCCGATGTCCAACAAAAATATCTGCGTATGGAGCTTGTAGATCAAGTCCTTGAGCAAGACTATTTTGATCAAGAAGCTCTCCTCAGTGGGAAAAGTCATATGATCGATGAGGCGACCAAGGCTTATGTCGATGCACTCTGAGACCCCTATACCGCCTATCTTGATAGTGAAGCCTTTTCTGGACTCCAGCAGGAGCTTGAGTGAGCAGGGCAGATCGAAGGTATCGGTGCTGTAGTTAGCAAAAAAGATTACTATATTCAGGTGGATGAAGTCATCAAAGGATCACCAGCCTTTCAAGCCTGAGTTCAGCCTTTGGATAGAATTATCCTGATCGGCACTGGAGAAACCAAAGAACTCACAACCTTTGAAGCAGTCAGTCAGATCAGAGGGGAAAAGGGCAGTGAAGTAGAACTTTTTATCGAAAGGGTAGATAAATCTGGAGAAAAGTCCTATTTGACACTCAAGGTCATAAGAGATATTATTGATATTCCCTCTGTAAAGGGAGAAGTATTGATGCTCAGCGGTCAGCGTATTGGGCATCTGGAAGTCTCTATCTTTGGCGATCAGACCAATAAACTGATGAATCAGGCGATCACTCATTTTTTGGATGAAAAGGTAGAGGCGATTATTCTCGATCTGAGGAGTAATGGAGGAGGACTCCTGACCTCAGCTGTGGACCTTGCAGGACATTTTTTGGAGCCTGAGTCCTTGGTAGTACAGACCAAGTATCGCAATTACGAAGATGTACTCTATCATAGTAAGGGGTTTGGAGAGCTAAGTCATATCCCTATGGTCATCCTGATCAATCAGCTCAGTGCAAGTGCAAGTGAAATTTTGGCACTCGCATTGAGAGAAAATCGTAATATCCTGATTGTAGGGGAGGAATCCTTTGGAAAGGGAAGTATCCAAACTTTGTCAGATTTTGACAACAATAGTTCACTCAAATATACGATAGGAAAGCGGTATGGTCCTAAGGGGACAAGCATTGATGAGGTCGGTATTGTGCCAGATATTGAGGTAGTTTTTGATGGAACTGGCTATGTAGAGCAGCGTATTGACAATCAGCTTGAGGAAGCAAAACAACTTCTTTATCAGCAGCTCCATGGGCAGTAGTCCCCTCTTGTTGCAAGGTCTACATTTCATATTAAAAAGCTGCCTCCACTAGGAAGACTAGCTTGTTTTTATTAAATTCAAATTATTTTATTCCCTATCACATCCCTTGTCGCCTCAATTTTCCTATCCGCATACAACACTACATTTTTGATAACGAGTTTTTGCACGGCGGAAATGAATAGTTGCATATAGTCGTAGTCAGGTATTTGATTTTGGGTGGGAAGCATTATTTTAAATTTCAAACTTTGTGAACTTCTCAACTTTTTACCATACGAAAATTTCCCTTCCAATGCCTTTTCTGATGCTTTGGTTAAAAACAGCATTGCTTCTTTTGAAAGTTCTTTTTTAGAGTTCCAATACACCCCCGTATCATCTCCTGCCCCAAAATCATAATTTCTATAAAAAGCATTGCCAAAAATATCTATCGTAATAGAATTTTTTGGGAAAGTTGCCACTGGATTTGAAATATAATTAACTACACCTGTATTAGTGATCCCAGCCATCACAAAAGGAATATCTCCTGCTATTTGGTCGTCTTTTTTCAACCTTCTGCCCTGCTTGATAGTGTCAAAAATATTCTCAAAGGCAAACTCCCCCCACTGCACTTTACCGTTTTCAAAATCGGTGAGGGCTTGCTGTTCGGCGGTGGTTAGGGTGTAGTCTTTAAGTCCAGTAACTAAGAGATACGCCTCGAGCTGCGAGAGGCGGAACGCCTCGAGCTGCGAAATAAAATGCTCCATAAAATCAAAGGCAATCAGACCTAGCATTTCTTCTTGCTTTTTTACACTTTCATCTCCACGAACAGGAAGGGGGATTTTTTTATCTTCAATTTTAGCCCAAGAACACATATTTTCATAGCCAAATCCATATTTTAAAAAGTGTAATAAATTTGCTATAAATAAACCTTGTTTTTGAGTTATTTCAAAAAGTGGTTTCAAGGAGAAAACTCTTGCGTGAGTAACCATTTTATACGGAAATTGACGATAAAAAGCATTACCAAACATATCAATAGTTATAGTATTTTTATCAAATATCCTTGCCTCAACATCTGTTTTTCCTAAAATTCCATTATTGCTCAGCCCAGCAGTTACAACATAATCTCCAACATCATTAATATGTTCTTTTTTAATATCAAAATTCCCATTAAAACTTTCAAACAAATCCCCCAATCTATATTCTGCCCACTTAACTTGTTGGAGTTCTTCGGTTAAGTGGGCTTCTATTTTCCCAGGCGGTCGTCGGTTTTATCTTGTTTTTTTAATAAATTAGAAACTTCCCACGCCAGATAATCGGAAACGGTCTTTTTAAAATCATCCAGTGTTGGCTTGGTGTCAATCGGAGCGGTTTGGTTCCAGTCGGCACCTACTTTGTTATTATGTTGTAGTAAAGGCTCTAATTTTTCTAAAACCGCAAAATATTTTTCTTCTGCTTTTTTAAATGCTACGCTTTCTTTATCTCCATAAGATTCAAGAACTATCTTAGCCTGCGCAAGTGCATTTTCTTCTTTAGTAGTGTCTATTTTTGTAGCAATGGTATTTTCATAATATTCTTTTTCAGTAAAAATATTGAGTTGGTTTTTTCCAAATTCCACCAAATCTACCACTTCTTGATAGCGTTCTCTGGCTCTGTCGGTGTCTTTGAGGTTATTACTTGCCTTTTTACGATTGGTACGCGTATAGCCGTCATTACTAAAATTAATAAATTTAACAATCGATTTTTCTTTGTGTTTTTCCCCCACTTTGAAGACATAAATATTGGTCTGTACGCTGGATTTTCCGATAAATAAATCAATTGGCATTTTGATACTGGCAATGAGCGTATGTTTTTGCAAAATGCGTTGGTTGATTTCCTTTGCCTTACCACTTCCTGCCGAGTTTTGAATAATGATTGCCGCATAACCTTTGTGCATCATACCCAAGGCGGTTTCCACAAAGTTCATTCCATTGCCATCAGCAGAATACGGCGGATTGAGAATAAAGGCATCAGCGGGGAATTTTTCGTCTTTATTGCCAAAGCCATAATTTCCGTCAAAATCCGTGAGTGAGTTTTTATTGATGATATTAGAACTTCCATCGCCCATCATAATCATATTCAAAATTGCCAACATATACACACTGGACAATAATTCAAGCCCTAAAAGTTGCTTGCCTTTGATATGGGCTTCTTTGAGGTGCAATTCCTCTGGCGAATGGATATTCTCTTTGGCATCTTTGAGCATTTCATTCATCGCTGCCACCAAAAGCCCTGCCGAACCTGTGGCAAAATCCCAAACATAGCTGTCTTTATTGACACGAGCCAATTTTACGAGCAAAGTCGCTACATATGGCGGAGTAAGTACCACATCGTTACGCTGTATATTTCCATCAAACGGAAGCCACGAATACATTTCATTGAAAAGTTTGCCTGTAAAGTCCGTGGTCAAACCGATTTTGTAATAAATTCCCAAATCATCGACGATTTTGGTAAATACGCGTTTGAGTTGACTTTCGCCGTTGTGAGCTTTGTTGATATTTTCCGTCAAAAGTGTGTTGGAAAGTGTACGGATAATGAGGTCTTTTTTGTCTTTTGGTAATTTTTTCCTGCTAAAAAACGCATTGATACGGCGAATGATAATATCGCCATCTCGCTCGCCTGACATCTCGTTGGATTTCAGCTCGTCTTTTTCCAAAGGCTTGACTGCAGGCTCTCCATCTTTTGCAGGTACACCCAAAGTCGCGATGATAGTAGCCGCCACCAGATAAACGCGATCGGTTGGATCTAAGCCTTTTTCATTTTGGTAAATATCGTTATTGAGTTTGGCGAGACTAGCATCAATTTCCTTTTCGCGTTTTTCTTTGAGTTTGTCCAATTCCTCTGGCGAGAGCGAAAGATTTTTCACTTGCTCAATGAAGGCATCGGTATTTTCTTTGGCTAAAAACGAAAAATCAGAAAACTCACCGACTTTTTGCCCCACTCCCAAATTCTTTTTGGAAACATAATACACGCTGATTTGATGACGGATTTTGCCTTTTTCGTCCTTTTCGCCCGTCATCCCAATGGCAATAATATCGGTATAAGCTGTATGATGAAGCAACGCATTGGCATAATGCACTGCCCCATTGACCGCATAATCTTTGATATTTTTAAAATTCGGCTCATTTTTGGCGGTACGATTTTCCACATTGTTATCGTTGTCTAATTTGACAAGCGCATCTTTTTTGCCTTTGTATTCAATCAAAACAGGGAATTTTTCACCGTATTGATTCTCCAAAAGCAATTTTGCATCAGGGCGATTGCCTCCTGTTCCACCACTTTTGGACGCATAATAATCCAATGCTTTGTCTATTTCGCTATTTAAAGATTCTTGCTCTAATTTGTAATCAAGTTTATATTTTTTGAGCCAACCATTGGCAAGGTCAGCAATATTGGGTTCTATGCTTTGTACTTTTTTTGCCATTACATCTATTACCAGTCAAGTAATAGTGCATTGATGCTATCTATTATAAACATAAAATCAAGTCAAATTCTCTAAACACCTTTCAGACTTGATTTTTCCCTCCTCTTTACTATACTTTTCTCACTTTATGCTATATATACTATACTATGCTACTTTATGGAAAACCACTAGCAGAGCAGGTCAAACTCGAACTCAAAACACAGATTCCTCAGCTCTTTGATCCGCAGTCCAAATATATCGCGATCCTCTTTTTCGGAGATAATCGTTCATCGGCTGTCTATGTCAAACACAAGCAAAACTATGCAAAAGACATCTGACTTCAGACTTTTGTTTTTTGACAACAGGAGCAACAAACTCATACGAGAGGCGAAATGTTTGAGCAGTTGTTGAGCAAGGAATATCAAGATGCTGAAGCGATTTTGGAATTGATAAGCTACCTGAATACTGATGAAGATTGTATCGGCATTATGCTTCAGCTTCCTTTGCCTGAACACCTTAGCCCTTCTAGAAATCACTTTCTCCAAGCGATTGATGAAAGCAAGGATATTGATGGATTAGGTGGAAGTTTAGTAGGGAAAAGTTTTTCCGAATATCTGGAATTTACGCCTGCTACCCCTAGAGCCGTAATGATGCTCTTGGATTATTATCAGCTTGGAGATTTGCGTAACAAGAGGGTTGCCATTATTGGACAGAGTGTAGTGGTAGGAAAACCGCTTGCCCTCGAGTGCCTCAAGAGAGGAGCGATTGTCCAATGCTGTGATATCCGCAATACTCCAGCAGAGATTGTCACTGCCTGTCAAAATGCACAGTATGTCTTTGCAGGTACAGGAGCGGTCCATCTCATCACTGCCGCCCATAGCAATGACAAAAAGAATCAGATTTTTATTGATATTGGCTATGGACACCTCAAGGGGAAAGCTGTAGGAGACATGGATATTAGCAATCTACAAGAGCAAGTTGCGCATATTACCCCAGTCCCTGGAGGGGTCTGACCACTGACTATTGCAGCACTCTTTAGCAATGTCATTAGTCTACGAAAGCAGTATCATCTCTAATTTATCAGCTCGTATAGCATGCATATTTATCTTAAAGGCTACTATGGATACAAAAATTTTGGGGATGAACTCCTTTTTTTTGGCGTAGTAGAGGAAATTTTTAGGCATTATCCCGTAGAGGAGCTTGTAGTCGAGGTAGGAGATCCCCAGCGGATGCAGCAACGAGTCAAAAAAAATCTGACTTTTATTGACCAGTATTATCAGGAGGCTGGGAGTGTGGTCGATCGATCAAAAATTCATTTTTTTTCACTCGATACCTACCAACACCAATCGCTCTTTTGAAAACTCCTACAACTTCTGCCTAGAAAATGGAAAAACTATATCATCACTCTTCTTTGACTTCATCCCTATCGCTCTTCTTTCAAGATTTTTTGAGGAGGAGAAGTAGTAGATGAGGAAAGAAAATTTCCGCATAATGGATGGAATCTGCTCCTCTATTTTCGTAGCATCATCAGCAAACATTTTAGCCTCTGGGGAGGAATCGGCTCACAAAAGCAGTGGCGAACGAGATGGTTAAGCCGTTTTTTGATCAACAAAAGTCAAACTCTCCTCCTGAGAGATCATAGCTCGTTTGAGGTCACCAAACATCTCCTCAGACAGCAAGGCAATCAGCAGACCCTTTGCCTCCATCATGGAGATTTTAGTACTTCGATCTTAGCATATTTTTTAGCAAAAAAGCCAAATCAGATCGCCTCGGATCACAGCTCTTTCATCCTCCTCAATAGTAGTCCCATTACTCCTCTCAGTAGGATCAAACACCTCTCATCCTCTCTTCTCAAGCAAGATACAAGCTTTGTTTTCTTTCCTTGTGATCTGGGATTGGATCAGGATTTTTGGACTCCTTTTTTGAACACAAATCTAGCAGTTTTTAGATGGGATGAACATAGCTTGGAGGAAACCCTCAGCTATATACAAAAAAGTGAAGCCTGATTTGGATCAAGACTCCACTTTCTTTATTGTTATCATACTTTTCATTTGCCTTATACTCCCCTCATCCATAATAGCAAACTTGAGCGTAATTTGGAGAAGTAAAGTGAACTACCATAGGCTCCATCCTGACTTTTTTTCCTCTTCTTGCTCAGACTGAGAGGAGTTTTCTTTTTGCACTGGAGAGAAGAGCTGCTGCTGTGTAGCTCTATAGAGCATCAGATAAAAGTAAGCTCTCAACTCGATCATCGCAGGGTCTACCTTGGTAATCAGTCAGATTTTGTGTGCTTGTTGGATATGCTGGTCATAAAAGGTCTGTCCTTGATTGTACAAATCTCATCGCAATATCCTAGATACTACTGTAACCATCTGATCTCTTGTCACAAGGGTATCTGGCATAAAGTTGTCCAAAGCACTAAGGTCGGGATGAATCCCCATAATATCCAATTGACATACTTGCTGCGCTGTCAACCTCATCGCCTCAGAAGCATCACTCACGTCTTGATATACACATACTTTCTCAGACTGTAGTTCCCACCCTAGCTTTTCACTCATCGCTACAATCATCTGTGCCAATTCAATTCTTGTCAATGGTTGCATAAAACTCTCAAGCGTAAACTCTAAATCTGAAAACAATTGATGTTCTAGTACTCGATCATAGATTTTTTTGATTTCTTCAAGATGGGCTGTGTTAGATATTTGCGTATTCACTTGATGAGCTTTATCCTGGGGAAAGGAAGGGATAGTTTTCTGCTGTTCTCATCTGCTAGCATGCTGATCATCCTGAGGCAAGTCTGCCAAATGTCCACTCAAGATCAGCTCCTGATCAGCATCAATCGGTGCATAACAGCTCTTGTATTTTAGCCCAATACCTGTCGTAGCCAGCAAAGTCTCTTTCTTTTTATCCCAGAGATGAAAATGCAAGTCACAGTCTCTTTCTAGCTGATCCTTGACCTCGATCGGAAAATACTGTAGTCCAGGCACCAAAGCTACTGGTGTCAGAAGCTCCTTTTTTAACTCTCCCTGATATCCCAAAGTCAGTTCTTGTCCACAGCTCTCAAAGGTCAAAATCCCCTCAGTATGCTCCTGAACTGACTGCTCCACCTGAAGATGGAGATTGAAACTTGCCATACCAGAAAAAGCGAAAGGCAAATCAGGTACCATCAGCCTTATCCCTGTATCCGCCATCACTGTTCCCAATCCTGTCGTCAAGAGTATACTCAAGACAAGCACTCGCATTTTAATGTTTCTCATCTCTCTTTTCTCAAAAAAATAAAAAAAATCTGACCTCTTGAGTCAGAATATATCTTTTTAACCACGAATGTCAACATCTTTGACACAAAAATTCTAACAATGTTGGACACCTTCTAAAAGGTCAAAAAGATCAACTCCTTGCCCTCTCACACATTAGCCTGCTGAACTCCTGATACAAATTGTTCAATTTGCTCATTTTGCTCTGCAGGACTGACTGGCTGTTGCATGTCTTGCTCCTGTCGTTGTCCTCCATCCTCTAACTGAGTAAGGAGCGAAGATTCCTCTCCCATCTGAGAAAATGCTTGACCTGACAACATTCTTCATTGCTGATCTGCACTCCTTGGCTGCTGGGATGAAATACTTGGCTGATTTACTGGAATATTTTCCTGCTGTTCTCTCCTCTCCTCCAACATCTTCGCATAATCCATATCAATCTGCTTGTGAATCCAATATTTTTGAGGAGTATGAAATACCCCTGCTAAAAGATAATCCCAAGCGAGAGTAATCTTTCTCTTCCCTTTGATGAGTTCATTGATTTCGCTGACTTTTTTTCCGATTTGCAGAGAAAGTGCTTTTTGCGTCAAGCCAAGCTCTTCTAATCTCTGAGCAATCTCTCTCCCTGGATCTAGCATCTTTTCTCAAGTGATAAATAAAGTCAGCAATTTACACGATCAACGATTCACTAGAGTAGTGAACTTTTTTTCTCTACTCATCATTTTCACTATACTAGTGAACTTTTCATACAAGATTCACTAAAGTAGTGAATTTTTTACATTTTATTCACAATAGTAGTGAATTTTTTCACAAAAACAGTGAATTTCACTCTTTCACTGAATTAGTGAATACCCTACCATTATAACTATTTTTTCTTTTTTGTCAAAAAACCTCTTTCACAATAGTAGTGAATTTTTTCACAAAAACAGTGAATTTCACTCTTTCACTGAATTAGTGAATACTCTCTCGTGAATATCCTCCCAAACATAGGGGTAGCCAACTTTTCCACTCATTAAAAAAAAGAGGCTATTCCACCTCTACTTTCAGCCCTACACTTACCAACTGCAAATTTCCATAATAAGGATCCTTCTTTTTACCATACAAGGGATCACCCAGCAAGGGATAACCAATATCAGAAAAATGACTTCTGATCTGATGGCGAATTCATTTCTCGATCGTTACCAAAAGCGTCGTAGTTTTGGTCATCTTGTTGTAAGAATATTCATTTATGACTGTTTTGACCCTATGAACTGCCCCTTTTATTTTATGCAAGACCATATCTGAGGAAACCACCACCATACGATCAGCAGAAAATTTATGATGTGCAATAGGAAAATCAATCACTCTTCCCTTTTTCTCCACCCGATACCCTATATCTCACCACACTTCCAAAAGGTATTGTTTTTTGACTTTTCCCTCAGACTGGAGTCTTTTGTACTGCCTTTTGATCTCGGGGGTCTTGGCAAAATAGAGGAGTCCTGTGGTCAAAGTATCCAACCTATTCAAAAGTCAGTATTCTTCTTTTTTTCAAAAATTTTGCTCTCCTTGTAGCATGATCTGAGCAATCCTAGGGTCTGCGGTTTGCTCCCTCATCTGCTCCAAAAAGGAGTATTCCGCTCAAAATGTCGTATGCTGACCAGCAGGTTTTCGAATATAATAACAATACTGATCTTCATACCAAACATAAGCACTTTGCCTCATCACCTCAAATAATATAAAATGACAGATCGAAAAAAGCCTGACAACGCAGACCTTTCTCTCAATATCGTTTCTATTTTCTTCCTTTGGTCGTTACTTTTACCAAGAGATATGCAGTTGGCACTGCGATAAAGATACTACTCAAGGTTGAAGCAATCACTCCCACTCCTACCGTAAAAGCAAAGGTAGATACTACTCCTGTAGCAAAGACAAACATCCCAAGCAATACGAGGAGGGTAGAAAGCGAAGTACCCAAAGATCTTTTCATAGACTGCCAGATACTCTCCTCAAAGATCGTAGCGAGATGCACCTCTTTTTTGTCTCCATATCTGATCATATTTTCTCTCACTCTATCAAAAATAATAATCACATCATTGATCCCATATCCGATAATCGTCAAGATCGCAATAATAAACACGGTATCGATCTGTACTGTCGGATTGATCCCCATCCAGAGACCATAGGCACCAGCTGGGATACTCACACTGATCATAGTACTCAATATCACTACACAAGCCAGAATCACAGGAGCAATATACTTTCTAATTGTACCAAATGAAAAGATCATATACATCACCATTGCGATAATACCTAAGCCTAAGGCTCTGGTAGCTGTACTTTGCATATACGCTCCCACACTTGGTCAAATCACAGTATGTTCGATAATCTCAGCCTGAGAACGGATATAATGCTCTGCCTGCAGATATTGAGGGATCGCTTGAGCTAATTGATTGACCTGAAGATCGGTCTGACGCTGCGTATTGATCTTGATCTCTACATCAGCTCCGTGTTGTTCGAGATTGATCTTGAGATTTTGAAATCCTTGTTCCTCAAGATGTGCCTGCAATCCCTGTCTAAAAGTATCTTGCTCAATTTTTCCATTGAAAACTACCTTAACTCCTCCTGTAAATTCCTCAGAAAAATGTGCTGTAAAGAAAAATACCATCCATGATGTCAATACCATACCAAGAGCAATAAAAAGCCATAAATAAGCTCTTTTAACCACATTAAAATACTTTTTCATACTATGCATAGAGTGAATAAAACTTTGATAGATACTATCTTTTTACTCTGCTTTTTCAAGCAAAAGTCAAGAGGAACTATTTTTTGGAAGTCTGAAGACTCTCATAATAATTTTTGGCAGCATCTTCTTGAGCCTTTTTCTTATTGGATCAAAAACCAACTGCCAATACTTTTTCATCAACCATAATCTCAGAACGAAAGGAAATCACATTTTTTTTCTCATCGACCTGCTCCTCACTATCGATATAGGTAGGCAATTTCTTGTAGCTTTTTTGAATTTTTTCCTGCACCATGGTTTTGTAGGACTTGACAGGAGCCTGAGAGATTGTCTCTATCTCTGGATACACATACTTTACTACCAACTGCTCAGCTGCCTCATACCCAAAATCCAAAAATACATATCCAATCAATGCCTCCAATGCATCAGAGATGATAGAGGGCTTTTCACGACCTCAATTTCTCTCCTCTCCCTTACTGATAAAGAGGATCTGATTGAGCTGAATCTTTTTGGCTACGGTAGCGAGCGTCTCCTCTCTGACCAGTGCGATCTTGTAGAGCGTCATTAGCGATTCCTGCATCTGAGGAAAATTTTGAAAAAGCGCCTTTGCGATGATCGAACCCAGTACTGCATCACCCACAAACTCGAGCCTCTCATTGTGATCATAAGATTCCTTGAAATCAGAGGCATAGGACTTGTGTACGAAGGTCGTACAAAAAAGGTCAAAATGCTGACACTCTTGGATATTGATCCCTATAGTCTCCATAAAATCAATCAGTATTTGTTTTTTTTCTTTTACTCCTGGTGGGATAGCCAACATCATACTCTCTATCAAAATAAAACTAACGATACTGGAGTTGCAATCTCTCTGAAAACGCAGTTGCCTGCCCACCAGAGAGATAACTCTCTCCTAGGATCAACTCCAGTTCAGCCCCTGTAAATACCTCAACACTATTACCATACTCATCCACAATATGTTTGACTACTCCAGTCTGATAGAGGATTTCATCAATTGGTACAAAATTTTTGATCGCAGTGATCAGTCCTTCATAGCCCTGTGCCAACTCACTCTCAGTATAAATACGAAGCTGGGTAGTTGACTGTGGCTCAGCATTAGAGATTTCTCTGATTTCCAATCCATATCTCTTCATCTTGGCTGCAAGTTTGCTTGCTAATTTTGCATTTTGCAAACCTTTTGCACGGAGCTGCTCTTTGGAAATTGCATTGAGAATATCAAGCTTTCCACCCTGCAAAAAAGTATCCTGCATATGCGTAATAAAATCAACATAGTCGTGGATCTGATCATACTGATCTAATTTGTCTGCTGAGGCTCCAAAAGGAATCATCACTGATGCCCCTCCAAACTGATCTCTCGCAGGATTGTAGAGAAATGCCCCCTTGTGCATCGCCTTGTAATTTGTAGGATTGTAATGATTATTGAGTCCAAAAGTAAACATCTTGATGGTATCGAGAAACTGTACGGTCCATAACATCTCATCCAAAGCTACATTAGTTGTTACCATTTGAGTAAAGTTTTCATAGAGCTGTTGTACCCTCTCAAGAGATAAATTCTCAGAAGAGAGAAGTTTATTTTTGATGGCATTGATCACTAGCTGCTGCCTAAACGAACGATCAAAATCTGATGCATGTCCCAATGCGTGCCTTGATCTAGAATATTTCAGAGCCAAATCACCATCCATATGCTGCCAACCTGCCTCTATATGTAAAGGATCATAACCCCTCAAATTTTCATCCGGATACTGATAATCGTGCAAGGCATAAGGCACCTCAATATCTATCCCTCACAAGGTATCGATTACGGTCTTAAAGCCTGAAAAATCAATAGTTGCGTAATAGGGAATAGTGAGTCCTGTAATTTTTTCTAAAGTGGGCAAAAAAGCTGATGCTGCAGCATGCAAATCCTTTTTATGATGTCCAAAAATTTGGCTAAAAACTGCATTGATTCTTGCAGTACCACCCAGAGGATTTTTGATATACAAATCTCTTGGAATCGAAAGCATAGACACAGCACCATTATCTGTATTTCGTGAAGCAATAATAATCGTATCTGCAAGGTATCCTCCTCCGTGCAATCCCCCTCCGTATCCTATCATCGCCACATTTACATTTCAGAATTGGTCCTTTTGCATCTCAGTACCTACCGTTTTACTGACTACTTTGATCACATTTTTTCCTGTTGAAGAGAGTAGCCCTTTCAGATACTCTGCATAAGGTTTTACTAGGATAAGCACCCCAAAGATACAGAGCAATGCGATAGCCCATTTCCATACTCGTAGATTTTTCTTTGGCTGTTTAGACTCATTAGCTCCCAACTTTCTTTTTTGCATCCTCATAACTATAGACAATAAATCAGAGACTGAGTATACGAATATATATCTCAAATTCAAAGCAAAAAAGAAAAACTCTAGAAAGCTGATTTTTCCTAGAGTTTATCGTGGTATTTTGATTGATGATTATTGTGTAGTATGTTCAAGCGTTTCTTCTACAACTTCTTCATCATCCATAGCTCGTGTATCATCATCCATCATTACCTCATCTCCTGCTCCAAAACCAAACAATCCTCCTAACACATCTGCCAAATTTTCTGCATTTTCTGGTGCTACAAAGCTATGATTGTCCAAAAGATTACATTTGTATTCTCCCTGGAACTGGAGATTGATCCCATCAAATGCTACTTTTACATCTGGTTTTACTGAGAAAGCCTTATCAGAGAGCTGGAATGCGAGGGTTCCTGCAAGACTCACAGGCTGCTGGTGCAATGGAGAGCTTACCTTGAGCGTAAATCCGTATTTTCCTTTTCCATTTTCATTGATCTCAAGGTCAAGATTCAACTGCTCCTCTGCATCAGCGGTAAGCGGAGTAATCGCCATCTTGATCTTGTCAGTATCTTTGGTAATAGTAGAAGAGAGGGTAATCTTGATCTGCTCTGGGATCACTACATCCATATGTTTTACTACAAATTTTACCTTGTCCTCTGCATAGATCACAAAGTATGCATCTACATTTTCAAAACTTAAGGTATCAACGAGTTCGTTCATTTTTGCCATAGTCGTTTGCAACTCTTCTTGCATCGCCTCATGCATCTCAGTACCTGAGTACATTGAGCTATTTTGATTAAAGACTTCTTGGATAAGATGTTTTGCCTGTGCTTTTACTACTTCCATATTGAAGTCTACCTTCCATGCTGGCTGTCCTTCATAGGTCGTTTTTTCTACTCCTGTATAGTATTCAGGCTTATTTTTGTAGAGGTCTTTATTTTGAAGCATTGGGATATTGGTTCCCATATTTTGGATCAGTGTTTTGATCTCAGGCTCATCGATTTTGAGCCATTTTTGTTTGAAGCCCTCAAGCATCGCAGTAAAAAATCCAATCTGTGCTTGGAGTTCATCACTAGCTTTTGCAGTTAATTCAGAGAGCTGGAGATAGATCTGATAATCTTTGACCAAAGTCTTGAGTCCAAGTTTGAGATTGATATTTCCAGCAACTCCCATGAGGTCTTCTCCAAGATTTGCATCAAGATTGAGATCAAGATTACCTTCACTGTCTTTGGTTTGAGGATGGGTAATATTTACACTATCCAATACGAGTTTTCCATTTCCATCCTTGTTGGCATCAAGACTCAAGGTTCCTTTGGTACTGGTCTGGAGAATCGCATCTTGTGTATTGAGCAATTCCACGATTTTGACCATCGTCTCTGTATTTTGATCATATACCTTCAAGGTCTGCTCAAAACTAAGCTCTGGAGCCTTTCCACACGCTGCAAGAAGGAGGGGGGCTGCCACAGCCATCAGCATTAAAATTCTTTTTTTCATCATTCTCGATTTTTTAGAAATTAAAACAAGATATCTAGCCTAGCTAAATAATGCTCAATCGGAATATAACTATTTGGAAGTGATTGTAAAGGCTTTTTTGAGTGTTTTGGGAGAAGGGTTACTTGAAGCTTGTAATACTCATCAATCGATCGCATATTGGAAACTCAGATATCAAGTAGCATTTTATCTGATTTCTTCTGTATTGTAAGCTCTATTTTCCATTGATTGTATCTGGCAGTGAGGATTGATCCTGAGGGAAGTATTTTGAGGGTACCTGAGGTGTCATAGTAGTGTTCACGATGAGATCGCGAGAGTGACTGCTCCTGCTCATCACTATGTAAAAGGATTGATGGGATATATCAAGATGCTAAGAGTTTCTGAGCAAACTCCTCTGAGAAAATCAAAGGTAAGAAAGAAGAAAGCTGAATTGTTGTAGGAGATTGTCCTGAAAATGACATATCTTCTCCTCTTACCGCTGTCCTTGAAGGAGAAAATATCTTTTCTCGATCGGGCAAGGAAAATGCTAAGGGTAATTCAATCCGCTTGCCTTGTAACTCTCTCCCCAGCTCCTCCCAATACGCATTCATCTGATGTCCAATACCCTGCATGATAGCAAGCTCCTTGGGCTGTAAAAAAAGCTGATTATCCTGTAGATAAAAGTTGAGGTCTCCACTCAGTTGCAACTGATCGCCTCTACTAGCACCACGATACTCTACTCACAGTGCTATCTCTCCATAGCTCCCTTGAGGAGGTACTACAATTTCTCCTCTGAGAATTCAGCTCGCTTGAGCAGCCTGTTGCTGAGCAGAAAACTCGATCATCAGCTCAAAACTTGGGTCTCAGATAGCTCGAAAATCCTCATCTGGATCAAACAATCTCGCTATACGCTCAAGCAGAGGAGGGTGAGAATTTATCGGAAGTAGTATATATCAGATCAGAAGGATGATCCCTATTAGCAAGGTACTTGCTATTCACCATCAGATTTTTTTCATTTTTTTGACCAAAGAGTAAAAAACTTGTATGTTAGATATACAAATCTGGAAATGTAAATAAAGGAGTTTTATTTTTCTTCCTCTTTTTTTGACAAAATCAAAATTGTCTATATACTTACTCATAGAGTTTTTACCCTCTTAGTAAAGAGTAATGAATACTACTAGAGTAGATATTGATTCTATCTTGGCTATAGTTGCTAAAAATCCTAACATTTCAGATGTCCATCTCAGGTGTCGTGAAGCAAGTTCCTATAGGCTCAATGGGGATATTATCAAGGATCCTGCATTACCTTCCCTTGACCAAGAATCAATGGAAATCATCTTGAAACAACTTCTGCAAAATAATGTGCAGAGTTTTGATAAATTTATCTGTGATAAGGAGTGTGATTTTTCTTATGAAGGGAAGGATGGAACTACCTATAGAGTAAACGCGTTTTTTGAAACAGGAAAAATCTGAATCGTGATGAGAAAGATCAATAATACCGCGAAAAGACTCGAAGAGATGATGTTTTCTAATCAAGCAGACTGTATCAAATCTCAGATTCTTACCGCAAAAAAATGACTTTTTCTCGTTACAGGACCAACAGGAAGCGGAAAATCTACCTCTCTGGTATCTATGATTGAGCATATCAATACAACAAGGACTGATAATATCATCACTATCGAGGATCCACTTGAGTTTATGTTTAAGCCCAACAAATGTATCATCTCACAAAGAGCGATCGGGCATGATAGTTGGTCGTTTAAAAATGCACTCAAATCTTTGCTCAGACAAGATCCCAACATCGTTTTTGTAGGGGAGATTCGTGATACCGAGACTGCTGAGACAGTACTGAGTATCGCTGAAAGTGGGCATCTGGTTTTTAGTACCTTGCATACCAGCTCTGCTGCGGATACCTTGAGTAGATTTCTCTCATTTTTCCCTGCCAATATCCAAGAAAACATCGTCATTAGGCTGGCAAATATTCTCTTGGGAATCCAATCCCAAATGCTTGTAAAAATGGCAAATTCTGACTCAAGAATCGGTATCTTTGAACTTTTGATCAATACCACTGCGATCAAAAATAATCTCAAAAAATGAGACCTAAGCCAGGTAGATGCAATTATTGAATCTTCAAATCCTCTCGGTATGATTTCTATGCCTCAATATGCTAGAAAACTTGTCGAAAAAGGACTCATCAATCCAAAAGATATTGAGCGACTCAATAAAAACAAAGAAGTAGCTCAATAAGACCAATATCGATAATCTTGCTTTAGTTGTACTATAGATATGATGTATGAAAGTTATACTTGAGCATCCCGCATCAAGAGGCTCAGCCCTCAGCAAATCAAGCAAATGAAAGAACATATGAGAAAAGTCCCTCTCATTCAAGCCAAATCTGACCACTATCATCAGACTGAAGCTCAACAGGCGGAAAGCTTACTCGATCAAGTATTACAATCCAGCCCTGATAATAGTCCTCCTCAGCACAAAGATCCACAAACCAACAAGCTCTCTTGGTTTCAAAAAATAAAAAAATATTTATTTTGATAAACACATTCTATGACCACCCTGATCCAACATCACCTTCCTGAACATCTTTGGTCTGTCGCAGAAAATTTTACTATTTCGGAAGGGATATTTGCTCATCATAGTGATTTGATTCAGCTTGTATTGGAGTCTAAGTCGCTGGCTGAAAATGATGAAAAACAAAACTGGTTTAATCTCCTGCCAATTATGAATCAGGAGCAAATTGAAAAATTGAGAGATATTTTGACCAGAGAAAAGGAAAAGCTCGAAGAAATCAATAAAAAATATGCTCAAAAACAGGCAGAAATCAGTCAAAAATATCAACAAATGTTTGATGCTGATGCGTATTATAAAAACCAAGCAGCACTTGAAGCCAAGGAAGACAAACATAGGGAACAAGACCTAGCAGAAGCAGATGATTTACTTGCTCAAATGTAAAAAAATATGAAAAACCTGATCCATAAAATCATAGGTCTCATTTGAATAGTACATCTTTTGGTAGTTTGAGGAAATTTTGGATTTGCTACTGAGGGGAGTAATTATAGTGATCTCCTTGAGCAAGCCTTTACTCCTGCTATTCATAGCGATGTTGTCGTAGGAGGAGATAGTATTGGTACCAATGTAAGCAGTGTAGGAGGATATGTGCTCAAATGAGGTACAAAATTTGATGTAGGGGAAGCGATTAAAAAAAACAAAGATGAAACAAAATCTGCCATAAAAAAAAGAGCCTCCCTCCTTATTCAGATTTCAAAATTTTTACTGAGAATGACAGTTGTCTTGGCGATCACGATGATTATTTACAATGGGATTATGTATCTGGTCAAAGCATCTAAAGGCGAAAATCCTAAAGAAATCATCAGCAATCTAATGTATATCCTAGGAGGCGTACTCCTTGCACTGATGAGTGTGATGATCATCAGACTCGTAGCATCGATCGGAACCAGTAGTCTCAATAGTATCTAAGATCAGATTTTTAGTTTTTTTTGTGGTAGTACAATGCGATATGTATGGGGGAAAACACTCTTTTCAAGTATGATTTTTGGACTCCTTTTTCTGTTTCCTACCTTTGGGATTACGGTACATCTCCCTAGCGATCATCACAACAATGATGTCAATATCAAGTCCAATACGCAAGACTCTACCAAAGTACTGGGGATGGAGGTCTCTTACTACAATCGTAATACCGAAGTCAAAGGAGATGAAAGCACACTCAATGCTACCATCAATCGCATCAACGAATATTTGTGGTGGAGCTTTGGATTTTTTGCCTTTGGACTGACAGTATATGCTGGCTATGAAGCTATTACCGCCTGAGGAGATAAAAAAGCACTCAAAAAAGCGATGCGAACGCTGATTGGTGTAGCAGTTGGAGTAGCGATCGCGATGCTTTCTGCAGCGCTGGTTAAGATCGTGGTCAATCTCTTTAGTACTGGAGGATAACTAAGGTTGCAGATCACTTATCAGGAGTCCCTCCTCAAAAGACAGAACGCGAGTCGCTCTGTTTTTTTTGATCTAAAAAAAACAAGGCAGGAAAAGTCTGACCTTGTCGTATGGGGGAGTGGAGACTAGGCTTGCAGGATTTTGTCTGAGAGTTGCTCGGTGTATTGTGCGACTTTTTGAGGTCAGGTGCCTGCGGTCATATAGGCTCCAAGAGGTGCCTGATCTCCTCTATATTCATTGAGTTGTTTGTAGTTGGCTTGATGAGCGAGAAATCCTTTTCAGTCTTGGTCTCTATTTTCCATCAGATTTTGTATCCAAGGATAATGGTCTCTGCCATGGAGTGCCTGATAGGCATCCACTCTTTGTTTGATCACTTCTGCTGCTGCATCCAATCCCTCTTGCCAGCTCTCAAATTTTCTCTCTGAGCCATCATCAGTATTGCCTACATTACCTGGGTTCATCGTTCTGACTGCTCTTCACTGCGTACCATAACTACTGTCATTTTTGACCACAGCCATCAAATACTCGATAGGAATTTGATACTTTTGCGAAGAATGAAGTATCATCTCTAGAGTAAGCGGTGATTTTGGAGTGGTGCGTTCAAGTTCTGATTGGATGACTGCTCTGGCAGTATCACTGATCTTGTCAGCAAAAGTCAGATTTTTGATCCTTTGTACTTGTTCCTGATCACTTGAATTTTCCTCCTGTTGTGTCTCAGTAGTAGCAGGTAGAGGTTGATAAAACTCTTGTGGCAAGAGTGCAGAGACTTTGATCCCCTCAATGAGATGCTCCTGATCGACTGATAACCCAGCAATCAAGGTAAAAGCTATCGTATTGGCATCTTGTGCTTTTTGAAGAAAGGAGGGATTTTGGCTCAGATGTGGAAGTGTCTGTGCTAGATATGCATTGATAAGATCCTTTTTCAGTTCTTCATTCTCAAATAGTTCAGGTTTAATCGCAGTAGTCTGATTTTGATCCTTTTTGGTGTCTAGGAGATAGTCTTTACCGCTAAAGGTTTTTGTATTGAGTGCGGCGAGAAGATTTGGATTGAGAGTCTTGGGATCAAGGTTGTTGAGCAAGGTTTTCTGTAAAAGTGGCACATCCAGATCAAAGAGTTGTTTCTGTTTTTCATCAGGGAGCTGGAGATAATAGTCATCAATTACCTTTTGAGAGAAGTTTTCTGTGGAAGATTTGTGTTGTATGTAGTATTGATAGCTCGCTTGGATAAATGCCTTTTTGGGAGCAGTGAGCGCTCTATCGAGAGTTCTCCTTCTCCAGTCCCTTTCCAATCCTACTACTCCTCCAGAAAAACCAAGCAGATTAAGCACAAAATTGAGCACTCCACTCAAAAATTTAGAAGACTGAATCTCTTCAAAGACATTGATGCCAAATACTGATCTCATCGTCGAATCCACGCCCTGCAAGGCATCCATTTTGTCCATCATCGCTGAGGAAATCTGATCAGATTTAACGAAAAAGGATTCGGATTTTTTGACCACATCGAGGAGTTTTTTGACCGTAGCGGGAGAATCTACCATCTGGATCGATCAGAGTTCTTTTTGGATTTTTTGCTGTCAGGCAAGGAGGAGTTGTTGCTGCTCTTCGGGAGCGAGAGGCTGGGTTAGATCTGTAAGTTTGAATTGGGTTCGCGAAATCTGATCAGGGTTTTTTATTTCTTTTTCCCAGATCGGATGCTGTATCAGCTTATCATAGAATTCGTAGGGATTCGTCAGTTTGCTGAGCTGAGGTCTCCTTGCTGGAAGGCTAATAAAATCGACTATCCTCATCAGTTTTTGTGCTTGCTGATAGGGATAGGTAAATTTTTTGGAAAAGGCAGTTACCCCCTGAAAAAGCTCAGTGATACTTTCCAGCTTGAGTTCGGTCATCGAAGCAAGAAAATTGACATTGTTGGTATGCTGATTGGCTCTAAGGATATCCATCAAAAACCGCTCTGTCGCTGGTACCAGTACCTGAGAGAGATACTGTGGAATAGGCTGATCAGGGGCGATTGCAAGCCTCTTGGCATAAAATCTGGATAATGCGGTATTGATCTTTCTAAAGAGGTATTCCGCTCTTTGCTCTGGGGTTTTGGACTGGAGCTGAGGATAGTTATCAAAGTCAGGATGGGAAAAGACTTTAAGTATCTTGGACTGCAAAGGAGTACCAGCGATAATCTCGGTATAGGTTGTCAGTGGGAGTTGTTCGTATTTTTGGGTTTCGATCTGATATGCTAGGGTGCGAGAGTTTTCTTTTGTTTGCGTAGTGGTGGTAGCTTTCTCAAGTGCTTCAAAATCTGTATTCAATGCCTTTTTTGTCTTCTGAGAAAGTGCCTCTCTCTGCTCAGGAGAAGACTTGTGATGTGGTTTGTTATCGAGTTTTGGAGAAGGGTCTACTACCATCGGCCTTGCTCAGAAAGATAAAAGTTACTTAAGTATAGTGATTTTGGAACTAAAAAGCAAAAAAAGTCAGATTTTTTCGTTTTTTGGAAAAACTCTCAGAGTATTGCTCCAAGAGTTCTTGCGTTTTTAATCAATTTTTTTGATGATTCCTTTTTTGTTCTTAAATTCATATGCTTCTCCCTCTGTTTTCTTGAGAAGCGATTGAATCAAAGGTGCTTTTACGCCTGTAAAGCATATGCTTGTACCCTCTAGTTTAAGCTGAGGCGTATGCTTCAAACAAGAGATAAAAATCATCATTTTTCTCCCCTCTGGTGTCCTCAGCTCAATCAATGAACCTACCGACACATGATTACTCCTTTTACGCCAGCTTTCTTGCTGTTGTCTAAAGAGTGATTGATCTTGCAGCAGTGAAGCTTTAAGCGTTCTGATAAGGTTGACATCCTCAGTAAATTCGTCACCCTCAGTTTTTTTGCTATTGGCGTCATAGAGAGCCTTTTCTTGCCATTCACAATAGGCAATTTGTTGCTCGAAAAAGCTTTCGATCTCCTGGAGAATCATTAGTTTCGGATTTTTAATTTTACTTTCCATATTACTATTTTTTATTGGTTTACACTTTTGTTAATGGGTAGATGACTATAGGAAAATGATTTGTAAAATCAAGAAAGAAAAAAACTGACCTTTATGAGTCAGTCTTTATATTTTTTTTGATGATAGATTAGTCAATATCATAGGTAAGGTAAACCTTTCTGATAATATCTACGCCTTTAAACTGAGCAATATCATCACCTCTATAGAAATGGACACTATACTGCTCCTGTTGTGGTCCATAATAGTCACTAGCGAGTGGGTACTCAGTAGTTTGAAGGAGTCTTCCGAGCTGTACTCCGAGCTGATCAGCAGTGTGTTGCGCAATCATTTTACCCTCCTGAAGGGCTGCGATACGCGCCTGATGAAGTGCTTCTCCTGTTTCGTTAATACTAAATTGTATAGTATTGATCTCTGTAGATCAGTTTTTTTCTAGACTAGTAATAAACTGCTTTGTTTTTTCCAGAAGATCAGTTCCCTGTCCTATGATCATAAAATAGGCATCTAAACAAGGTTTGTCCATAAGGGTGGTATTACCATCGATATAACAACCTCCCTGCTCTATAAAGTGGAAGTTTTTGTTTTCAATATTAAAGCCTTGGGTGCTATACTCAGTCTGGAGTCCAGAGAGGTAATCATCAAAAGCCTGTTGCTGAAGTGTTTTTGTATCTCCTCAAAAGATCGCATTGATATGGATAATGACTTTATCAGCTGGGATCGTCACTTTTCCTTCTCCTACGACATTGATCGCCTCTCGTGCACGATGCTCTAGGACACTACGAAAGGTATACAGTCCTAAGATACAGATGATCAGCAGGATCGCACCGATAAAAATTCTGTCTATAGTTTTCATACGCTAAGGGGTAATGAAATAAAAGATCAGTTTTTTTGTAGCTTTTTGAGTAAGAATTGCAAGAGCTAGTGTTTGAGGTAGCCGTTTTTGAAACTTGTTCGATCAAGCGTTTTTTTACCTTGTGGTTTGAGAAGGATAGTGTTGATCGCTGGATTGAGGGTATCATCTGAATTGATGAGCGGCTGATCTTGAGAGTGAGCAAAACGGTCTTCATCTAGCGTAAGCGCCTCGATAATGATATGTTTGTCTGCAAGGGCAAAAGAAATTTTTGGTCGGAGGTAGTAGGCTCTATATTTGGCATAAATGGAACTCAGAGGCTCGTGGAAGGGGTCGATGATCCCATCAGATTTTTCTATTTTTGAGCAAAGGAGAGCTTGACTGTCATCCTGAGCTTGATCTTGGAGTTCGTTTTTTGCGTATTTTCGGAGGGTTTGAGTGAGGAATTTTGGACCGATCTGTTGCATATGTTGGATACAATCTCGACAAGTTCGATGAAAAGGGAGTGGAAACCTGATCTGATCTATGATATTCCCTGTATCCATACCTGCATCCATATGCATAATCGTGATACCAGTGTGGGACTCTTGATTGAGGAAAACGGTCTGGATAGGGCTAGCTCAGCGGTATTTTGGAAGGAGAGAGCCATGTACATTGATCGCACCAAAGAGAGGAATATCAAGCAAAGATTGAGGAAGGATTTTTCCATAGGCGATCACAACGAGAAAATCAGGCTTTTGGGCTACTAGTCGGTCAAAGATATTTTTTCCCTCAATGGATTTGTCTGGGTTAATTTTGGTAGGAGTTTGGATATCCTCTGCTGGGATTCCAAGTTCAAGTGCTGTGGTTTTGATGATATTGGGCTGCATTTTTAGCCCTCTACCCACGGCTTTGTCAGGCTGGGTAATGATGCCTGTCAGCTCAAATCTCGGGTCTTGTACAAGCTGATTGAGAAAAGGGACTCCAATCGGTGCTGAGGAGATAAAAACTACTTTGTAGTGGGATGGATCGTATAGTTTGTGCATACTGGGATGGCAGGATAAAACTCTATCTATGACTTTGGAGATTCCTTGGAAGAATCAGTATCTTTTGAGGGTTTGGAGACCATATTGGCTACAGTGAGGCTCGTGTGAGCAGATTTTGCCTTTGAGGAGAAAGGAGAGAAGTCCTTTGTCTGGAGAGAGTGTCAGCTGATACAGGCGAATCAGAGCGATACTAAGGAAAGCAAGGAATTGGTCAGTCAGATTTATGATTTTTTTGAGGAGAGAGGTGATGGAGCGGAACATAATGCATAATGATGATCAGTAAAACGCTGTAGATAGCCAAGACAAACACCATAAGGTAGGAGAAAGAGGTAATTGACCATACTATCTTCAAAAATATGCAGGAAAAGTCCTGTGATCAGAAAGACCAAGAAAGCTTGCTGAAAAGCACGAAGAAGAGGAATGGGAGGATGCGTAGGATATATCGTCTTGAGCTGTTGATTGAGCTGTATCTGCATCTGCAAAAAGAGGTAGATCACTCCACATCGCAGGATAAATCCGATCGTACCCATATCTAGGAGAAGCTGAAAATAGAAATTTTCTGGGAGAAAGCTCCCCGTATGATGGACAGCAGGACCTGAGCTACCGAGTCCATATCCTTGAGGCTGATGGAGAATATCGCTAATAGCTCAGAATTTTTTTTGCATATGGATGAGGGTCGACTCTCGCTTGAGCAAGCTGAGTCCGAGTGATCAAATCATCAGAAAAGCTCCAAAAAATCGAAGGAGTTTGTGTCTCTGGCGGAGAAATTTTCGATACTGGAGGATCAGGATAAGCACGGTAGCAATCAATGCAGCTCTAGAGAGGGTAGCAATGATCGTGCATATCCAGAGGAGCTGAACACTGAGGGCAAGGAGATCAGCTTTTTTTCGTTTTTGAAGGGGAATGGTAACAGGAAGAGGGAAAAGCACCAAAATCAGTGGCAAAAAGAGCGTGAGAAAATAGCCATAATTATTGGGTCAAGAAAAGAGTCCCTGTCGTCTTAGACTGCCCTCATATCCTGTGAGATAGTAGAGTGGTGGATGGACACCAAAATGGAAATCATCCAAAGCTCCATAGCCGATACTCATAAAAAAATCTGGGAAAAGGAGTTTGGCAAACTGTCGAACTCGACCACAGAGGATGATTGTAAGCAGCGACCATTTGAGGAGAGAGAAGAGCTTAGATCGCTGGAGATCGGTACGATGAGAGAGAGAATAGCCAAGTCCCGATGCTCAGAAGAGTATACTCAAATATCGGAGTCCATATTTGATACCGATGAGGATTTCTTGGAAGGTTTTATCAAAAAAGAAGAAGGAGAGGCTTACGGTAAAGACTATGAGGATCATAAAGAAGAGCCAGATTTTTTTTCGCCATTTGAAATAATGAGGTCGGAGGCGATAGGACTGCAGGAAGCAATAGATACAGATGAGTCCTCGGAGCATATCTCTAAAAATAGCGATCTTTTCAGGAGAGAAAAGGTTGAACCCATATCCTCCGACCGTGACAATACCGTGATAGAGTAACTGAAATACAAGGAAAGCTGAAAGAAGTTTAAGCATCGCTCCTGGATCATCAGGAAGTAAAGTCTTGGTATTATGCAAAAGTTAGCCTAAAATGCAAGCACAATATACAAGGGGAAAATTATAATTCAAAAAGCAGTACTGCTGATTTTAAAACAAGCAATCCAAACATACCAAACATCTTGGTAGTATTTATTTTTCTCTCAATTTATCTATAAAGAGTACTCCCTCAAGATGATCGACCTCGTGTTGCACAATACAAGCATTGAAACCTGAAAATCTTTGCTGTTTCCACTGTCATTTGATATCCATATATTTAACCTCGACCCACTTGGCTCTATCAACATAACCTCTTTGCCCTGGGAGGGAGAGACAAGCTTCCTCGGAACACTGGAGTTCTTCACTGGACTGCACAATTTCAGGATTAATCAAGAGTGTTTCACCTAGAAAATCTTTATCAGGATTTTTTGCTGTTGGCATTTTTTTTCGCTGAGTAGTCGCTATCATCGCAATACTTTGCCCAATCTGAGGAGCAGCCAAACCAACCCCATCATATTCCCACATCAGTGTCAGCAAAATATCAGCAAATTCTTTGATCTCAGGAGTGATTTCCTCAATACGATCTGCTTTTTTTCTGAGGAGAGGATTATTTTCTCCCAGTTGTAAAGGGTAAAATATTTTGAGTTTATCCACAGCACACATTCCCTCTCCTAACAAAGAATAAAAAATCTGATTTTCTTCTCTCACTTTTATTGAAAAATAATACTTTCGACCTAACAAAATTACTATATCATTTTTTTCTTGAAAATCAAGAGCAATTAACTATACTCTCCCTTGCAAAATCATTCAACCCACAAGTATTGGAGTGTTTCAGTGTTGTTTGTGGAGGGATGGCAGAGCGGTTGAATGCGGCAGTCTTGAAAACTGTTAACCGAGCAATCGGTTCGTGGGTTCAAATCCCACTCCCTCCGCCATTTATGATATTTACCTTATATGACCAGAAAAAACAAAGCAAAAGGGACAAAAGTTCTCTTTACTATTCTACAGATCTTTGTATTTGTAGTAGCGATGCTTTATGCTGATGTATTTGGAAATTCATCCGAGCCAGAAGTAAATACTAATACTATCTTTCTTGGAGATGAAAATGATCAGATTGGAATCAATCTTGATAATGCTAATATAAACATTAGTTCTGATGAAGATGATAATTCTATCATCTATTATATTGTCCAAGCTACAGATACTTTGGAATCTATTTCTAAAGAGTTTTGAGTACCAGTAGCGGATCTCAAAAAGATCAATAAACTTTCCTGACCTATCAAAGCTGGACAAAAACTGATTGTCAGTGATAATGAGGATGGTATATTGTATGTGGTACAAACACCAAGAACCCTCAAACTTTTTGCTGAGTATTATAGACTCAATATTGATGATCTTATTACCCTTAATCATTTCTCAGATGAGAGTGAGATGCTCTATGCAGGACAGGAAATTTTCATCAATGTAACAGAACAAAGAGCTTATGATATTGGACTTTTGGAAAAGGCACAGCCAATTCTTCCAAAAGATGAAGTCCCTATCAAAAAGACCTCTACCAAGAAGACAACAAAAACTTCTTCTCCAACATCCAACACATCTACCGTAAGCTCAACTGGAGGTGGCAACATTACTCCGAACTCAACGGCGAGTAGCAATAAAGATAGAAAACAGCGATATTTCAATAAAAAGATCTCCAATGGTTTTGCTGCGGGATATTGTACTTGGTATGCTGCACATATCTCTCCATGGATGTTTGATGAAAATGGTCAAAGACTCTTTGGTGGAAATGCAAAAGACTGGTATGTAAATGCTCAAAGTGAAAAAGCAAAAGCTGCAGGAATTAAAGTAAGTAAAACCAATCCTGGTGCAGGAGCTATCGTCGTGTACAATCCATTGAGAAGTTATGCAGGACATGTAGCAGTAGTAAAAGCCTACTATCCTGAGTCTGGAGAAATGCTGGTGGAAGATATGAACTATGTAGGGAAATATATCGTAACTCAGAGATGGGATAATGTCTCAAATGCAAAGATTATCGGATATATTTATAAATAAGATTTCTAGCTTTTAGTAGATTACTGAGACAAGTGTATTGAGCTTATCAAGCTTGAAAAACGATATTAGTATTCTACTTTGGTAAAGAGGGAGAAAGATCTCGTTTGAGGTCTTTTTTTCCTTGTTTTAAGAATTCAAATAACTATACTCCTTGATACTTTATACAATAGTTGATCCTACAGCATGCAGAGAAATCCTTTATGAGCTTATAGCCCCAAAAAATTTACTCGTTTTAAAGCTCAAGTCGGCAATCGTTCATCAAAAAAAATCGCTTGGGGAAAATTTTTCTTGATCACAGGTGCAACGATGATATTGATCAGTATTTTTGGATTTTTTCTCTATCTCCAGCTCAGAGTACTCAAAAATCTGCCAGATGTCAGCAAAATCAAGGATATGCAGCTTACCCAAGCTACCGTCATCACTGATAGAAACGGTATTGAACTCTATAAAATTTTTGATGAAAATAGAGAATATGTAGATATTAGCCAAATTCATCAAAATATGCTTGATGCGATCGTTGCGGTAGAGGATAAAAGTTTTTGGGAGCATGAAGGACTGGATCCGATAGGGATTTTTAGAGCTGGAGTCTACACGATGCTCTGACAAAACAGAGGATGAGGTTCTACCTTAACGCAACAATTAATTACCAATCTCATGAAACTTGAAAGACCATTTTGAGGTAGTTTTTTGGAAAAAGTAGACTATAAACTCACCCAAATTGTACTTGCTAAAAGGCTAAATAATGTCCTTCAGCAACAAATCCAAGCTGAACACAAAAATCTCTCTAGTGCGGAAGTCAAACATGAAATGAAAAAGAAAATCCTGGAACTCTATCTCAATTATGTCTTCCTATGAAATAACGCTTATGGAGTCGAAGCAGCGAGCAAGACCTATTTCAACAAATCTGCCAAAGACCTCAGCATTATGGAATCGGCAATCCTAGCCGCGATCCCAAAAGCTCCAAGTAGATATGATCCATACAAATCAGGACTCCTCATGGGAACTTTTAAAATCACAGATCCCCAAGGAAAAGCAATGCCTTATGAGGGAAATATCAAATCACAGATTGTAACTAAATTTAGAGAAAATATCCAAGCAGCCAACTTTGCTAATAAAAAAACAGCTGATACCTTTGTAAAATTTGCGAATAGTTTGGCTCCAAGCTCGATTAGTGTAGATGGTACTACCTATACTATCTCCTATACCAATGGAAGAGCTGAATTTGTCGTAGGAAGAATGTATGAAGATGGAAAAATATCAGAAGAACAAGTAAAATCAGCCTTTCTGGAATCACTCACAAAAACCTTTGAAAAAAGCAGTTTTGCGATCAAAGCTCCACACTTTGTTTTCCGAATTAAAGAACTCCTAGAACAGGACTATGGATCCTGAAGCACCAAACAATGAGGAATTATCGTAAAAACAAGTCTTGACTATACGATTCAACAAATTGCAGAATCTGCCATCAAATCTAATAGTAGCTCGCTTTTTGAATACGGAGCAAGTAACGCTTCGCTTCTCTATAGCGACTCTAGCAATGGAGATATTCTTGCCTATGTCGGCTCACTGGATTATTTCAACAAAGATATTCAAGGACAAAATGATATGGTCAAAAATCCAAGACAATCCTGATCCTCGATTAAGCCACTTATTTATGCACTTGGATTTGATAAATTACCGTTAACGATTGATACTCCTATCTATGATATTCCCTTCAAAGCTGGAAAAGACACACCAAATAATGCTGATGGAAAATTTGATGGACTCCTGCCACTCAAAAAAGCACTAGGATATAGTAGAAACATTCCAGCAGTAAAAATGTTCTTTGCCTTAGGAGGAGAAGAGGTAGCTAAACCATTCTTGCAAAAACTAGGACTCAAAGGGATTAAAAATGAAATTGAATATGGCTATCCGCTTTCTTTAGGTGCTGGAGAAGTCAGTATGTTAGAATTAGCAGGAGCATACACCCACCTCTCTACCCAAAATCCAGCAGAACTCAATCCTATCCTCGAAATAAAAGCAAATGATGGATCAATTATTTATCAAAAACAAGTTAAAAATCAGGACAATATCATCAAACCTGGAATCATCTATGCAATGTGGAAAATCCTCTCCGACCCTTCCAATAGAATTGGTGTTTGGGCTTCAAAATTCAACATTAAATGACTAACCTATGCTCTCAAAACAGGAACTTCTAATGTAAAAACTGATAAAGGTTCCCGTCCAAGAGATGGATGGCTTGCAGCCTATACTCCTAGCAAAGTCATCCTTATGCGAGCAGGAAATGCGGATGCCAGACCTATGAATAGCAAAGCCTACTGAGGAAGTATTCATGCTGATAGTATTAAACGCTTTCTCAATGAACTCCTTAGCAAAGGACTCATTACCAATGAAGAAATGACCAATAAAGATACTTCTACACTAACGATTTCCTCTATCTCTGGGAAATTAGCAGCTGATACGACTCCTTCAGCTCTGGTTGTCAAAACCATGGGGCAAAATGCTAATCTCCCAAAAGATACCGAATGACCTATTGTGGAAATTGAGATCGATACTTCTTGCTTTGGTAAAGTAAGCCCACTCAGCCTGCCTGAACACATCAAAAAGGGTTATCTTATTCAGCCTACGACCTTTATGCCAAACAAAATGGATCTTGAAGATATAAAAAAATATCTCATAGAACAAGCTCAAACCTGAAGTAATGAAGGTCTCAAGCTTTTTATGGAAGAACCAACAAACTACTGTGAGGACAAACAGCCAATCATCAATGATGCTATCACTATTACTTTTATCACACCACAGGATAAACAGAGTTTTGCCAAAAAGAATCGTATCATTTACTCCATCAGCTCACCAAGCAATATCAAAAAAGTTAACATTACGCTAGATGGGAAAACGCTCCATTCCTACATCGACAATAGTACTGAAATCTTCTGAGCCAAAGAGCTTGATCTCTCTGCTTATCCAGATGGTCCTCATACCCTAGGTATCCTCGCTATCGATAGTAATAATATGACTAAAGCAAGCTCACTTGGTATCAACCTCATCAGTGAAGATCAGACAGCTCCTTTTCTCAAAAAGGAACAAAGCTCAGTACAAAAACTTGATAACTGAAGCTATCAGGTAAGCTTATTCTTTGATGATGAACATTCTGGGGTCAAGGAAGGAAAAATCTTTGAAAAAGGAAAAAACAAAGCACTCCTAGATTTTAAACTCCAAACTGCTCAGTTTACAACTAGCTCTGCAGAACTCATTATCGAAACCAAAGATTTTTACAATAATATCCTGAGCCAAGAGCTTGATCTAGAAAACTGGTAACAGGAGGTCTTCGTAACTTGAAGGAAAGATCATAAAAAGAAAGAAAAAACCTGAACAGAGAAGTCAGGCTTTCTTTTTTTTAAATATCGTTATTTCTCTTGTTTTTTTATTTGCATCCAAGGATATTTTTCTTCGATTATCTTTCTAATATCTCTTGGTTTGATAATACCAAATTCAGTAATAATCCCTCTGATAAACTTTGGTGGAATCTTGTCAAACGCCAAATTCAAAAAATCCAATCCTTCAGGCGAGTCTTCCCATACTTCGTGGGATTTTCTTTGTTCAATTTGAATCTTATCGTGTACATCCACTTTGAGGAGATTTCCAGCAATATACACTGGTATATTTGCATATAACGCAGAAAGCCCAACACTATAACTTCCTACTTTATTGATCACTCCTCCATCTAATTTAATCGCATCACATCCTATAATCACACAATCCATCATCAAATCAGTTCCACTTTCCTCATCCATCAAAAAAGGAGCTACCCCATCCACTACCATAGTAGTATCAATTCCAGCTTTTAAAAGATCTTTTGCCGTTTTTCTTCATTGAAATAAAGGACGAGTTTCTGTATTATACACCTTAAAATTCAGCCCCTTTACTTTATGCAGAGCAAGGGTTTTAACAGCGGAAGAGCTATGACAATGAGTCAATACATTATCTCCCTCCTGAATAATCCCTAAGCCATTGAGTACTGCTCTCTCTGCGGTTTCATTGATAAGATCAAGATAAAACTGTGCAGAATCAATCACTTTTTGCTGACATAAGGTACAATCCTTGACTTCCATAGCTTCAATCTGAGCTTTGATATAATCCATTCCATTAAAGAGCATCGGTTCAGTAGGTCTTGCATTGATCAAAAGTTCCATAGCTTGCTCTAAAAAAGACAAAAACTCTGAGGTTGATGAAAAGGTTTGATTCTTAGATTCAGCAATCAAAATTTCGAAAGCAGATCTTGCAATATTAGTTGCTCACTGAATTTTAATAGATTTAATATCTTCTACGACCTGCATCACTTGAGTAAGTTTTTCCATAAATAGTGACATAAAAATATAAAACTAGCCCAAGTATACTCAAAAAGACAAAAAATTGCAAAAAATCAGTTTTTTTTTATACTTAAAAAAGTCTCTTATTTATTCCCTCATACTGCTATGCCCCTTTCCATCAAAACCATAGCCATAGGAATCGGAAGCTATATCTGCTTTATCCTCAGTTTTTATCTCATCTATAAGCATCAAGGCGTTCGATGAGCTACTTTTGAGGAATATCAGTATCCGATCATCATTCTTTCGTGCCTATGGCTCTTGCTGCCTTTTGTCCGAGAGCCTAAGGATAATCCTACTCGCTCCCTCAAAACTATCCTCCTCTTGATAGCGATATATCTTTTACTCCTTATTTTTATCAAACCTACTTTCAATTTTACGCATCGAGAATTCGTATGTTTTTATCTCCTCTGGATCGCTACACTCCACTCTGCAATGAGCCTTTCTCCTCAAAGGAAAAAAATCTGAACGCTTCTAGGAGCTAGTTTGATCATTCTTATGCTCGTGCATCAGTTCCTCTTTGTCTATAGAAAGGTACCCGACTTTTCTCACTGGTATGAGCAAACTCCCTATCTTCTCCATATTCCTCCTCTTGAGAAAGATCAGTTTTACAGCGATAATCTCTCGCTCTCCTCAGCTCAGAGCAACAAGATCATTCCCCTGCAGGGTGCAGCTACCCATATTTTACACAAAGGACAAGATTACCATCTCCAGTATCATAGTCACTCTCCTGATCCCGCTCATAGCCTTCTTGTACAAGCACCATCAGGTTTTATATTGCAAATTTTTCCCCAAACGATCCTCACTATCAACACCTCAGATATCACTCCTACACGAACACTACAGCGTGGAAAGGTTCTTTCAATTTCTATAGAGGAGACATCATCAGATCCTTTTCTACACAATCTCCAGTCCTCCTACCACCAACAACAGCAATATTTCATCCTCTCCTCACTCCCAACACTCTTTCAAACTTCCTCCAAACTTCAGTATCTTTCCTACCACTACAGCCTCTGGATCAGCCAGCATATTCCCTTTTATCACTCCTATCAGCTTCCACTCCAGCACTATCGCCCCTACCTCAATATCTCAACCTTCCCTAGCACACTCAAAGGGGAAAGTAATCGATCTATGCTAAAAAAACATCAAAAAATCTGACGAGAAAAAACCAATACACTCCACTCTCTTCGATCCTCTTTTTCTACACGATTTTAACAAATTCATCACATTCTTTTTTGGACTGATTTTTTCTTTATTTTGCGTATTTGACACTTTTTTTGAATTTTTCACAGATAATCAACATCTCACATACTCCTTGAAAGAGTAATGATTACCTATTGTTTATATTAAATTCACAGTGATAAAAAAAGTATCCTTTATTATTATCATTAATTTTTTTTTAATTATTTCTTTATTTTATAATCACAAAACTGTGAATTTTTTACAGTATAAAAAAAAGATGAAATCTCTTGAAAACGAGGAGCATTTAACTACTCTCAATGGTGATTTATTTCTTCAGATTAAATATGAAGGACTTTTTGAAAAGAATCTGAATTGTTAGTTTTTTTGGGCTTTTCACAGCATATCTGGTATATAGTATGGTGACTGGAGTGATGATCGTTGTGCCTCAGTATGTAGCGTTAAATTATGTTTTTTATGGTTTTTTTCTTCTTTTGTCACTGTATATTGCGGTGTATTATGGTATTTATCCTATGCATATCAAGTTTAGTAGAGCGATTCTCTTTGTGATTGGACTCTCTGCGATTATTATGGGAAAGACGGTCTTGGCAAATAGTGGAATTGATGGAATCTTCTTTGGAGATATTGCCTGTGTCTTTTGAGTAGTGACTCTGATCTTGGGTCCAACTGGTATGCTCTTTACTCAGAGTATCAAAAAACAAAAAGAAGAAAAAGAACTTGAGATTATCGAAGTATAGCTGATGAGGAGGCAGACTCCTTTCTGATGCGGGTGTAGCTCATTTGGCTAGAGCGCTTCCTTGCCAAGGAAGAGGCAGCGGGTTCGAGTCCCGTCACTCGCTCCATTAAAAAAAGATTGATTTTGGAGAGTAAATTCGTATAGTTCATGCTGATGCCTAGGTGATGGAACTGGTAGACATGCTAGACTCAAAATCTGGTGGCTTCACGGCCGTGCGGGTTCAAGTCCCGCTCTAGGTAGTCTGAGAGGATCTGGAGTTGATTTCAGATTTTTTTTGATGCTTATTTTAAATAAAAAACTATTGCTTTTTATGATAAAATAACTAAGTTCTTAAGGATATTCTTTTATTATGTAAAGTGTTAGAGAATCTATGGATCTCAATAAAGTAATGCTGATTGGAAGAGCTACAAATAATCTCCAAGTTAAGATAATAGAAAGTACAGGAATGGCTGTTGTGAATTTTACCATAGCTACAAATAGAAAATATAAAAATAAGGATGGAAATATTTTGGAAGATGCAGAATATCATAGATGTGTTGCATATGGAAATAGTGCTGAAGTACTAGGAAAGTATCTAACAAAATGAAAAAAGGTTTATGTTGAGGGGAGGTTAAGAACTAAAAAGTGGCAAGATTCTGAGGGACATGATAGGTTTTCTACAGAGATTATTGTAGATAATTTTATTTTCCTAGATGCTAAGCTCGCTACAAATGATGAGATGAGTTTGGATACAGGAGATATTATTGATGAAACACCATTTTAAGAATTTTACCCTCTTGAGTATAGTGAAAACGGATGATAAATTTGAAAAGAAAGATAACAAAATTCTGACTTGAAGCATTTGATTTAATCGTTTTTTTGGTATTTGTATTTGGGATTATTTTATTTATTAGATTTTTTATTGGTACGCCTTATACGGTAGTTGGATATAGTATGATGCCTACTTTTGAGCAAGGAGATCGAATTATTGTTGAAAAAATTACACAAAGGTTTTGAACTCTTAAAAGAGGAGATATTATTGTTTTTGTTCCTCCTTGAAGAGATATTCCTTTTATTAAAAGAATTATTGGACTTCCATGAGAGATAGTAAAATTTGTGGATAATCAGACTTATATTTGTACGAGTGAAACTACGCCGACTGAAATTCAGGCAAAGACAGGAGAATATTGTAGTAAGTTGGATGAATTTTATCTTGCAGAGGGAGTAGAGACTATTCCACAACAGGGATGGGATGAATTTAAGGTAGAGAATGGATATTTTACCATGGGAGATAATAGAGGACATACTACGGATTCTTTGCATTGTTTTCATCCTGAGTGTTATAAAGGGGCAAACTATGTCGTTCCCAATAACTATATGATAGGAAAGGTTTTAGTCAGGCTTTTCCCTGGTTTTAAAACTTTTTAGTTGATAAAAACCATAGCTATGAAAATATTTTCCAATTTTGATACCAACTGGAAGGATGTTGCTTACGCTGAAGCACAGGAAAAATTTTGAAAGGAAAATGTTTTGTTGCTTAGAAAAAGTGGGCTTTTCCTTGTGAAAAAGGTCTTAGGTCCTATACTATGATGGACAATTCTCTTTGTTCTTTTGCAGTTTCCAGTGTATTTGGCTTTGGATGAATTTTGAGTGGTAAGGTATGTATTGACAGGGTGTATGATGGTGCTTTATCTGATTATGATTGCTCCGAATATCAAGTATTATATTGATTATACGATGGATTTTTCTATTATTACTCCAGATTATCTTACAAGATATAATCAATCTTGACTCATGAATAGAGATATCAAGACAAGTAATGTGAGAAATATCAAGACTATTACGATCGAGAAAAATTCTTTTTGGTATAATGTATGTGATAATGGTGATCTGATTTTTCTTTCTGAATGAGACAAGGCTGATCAGGGAGAAATTACCTTACACTATATCCATGATCCAGAGACCAAGAAAAAAGAAATTACAAGAATTATGAAAAGTAAAAACTTTATCCATTAGTCTAATGCTATGAACGAGAATCATATGCCCTATATTCCCTATGATATGTATGAGTCTTCACAGGAAATTTTGATCATTATGCCTCTTGGTGGTGTTAAAAAAGAGTCGCTTCAGCTCAAAATTCAGGATTATAGACTAGAAATCGCTGGACAGAGACTTGCATCTGAACATAAAGACAATCTGGTACCTATCAAAGAGGAATGCTATCGAGGAGCTATTTATCAGATTATTGATCTTCCTCCTCAGGTCTATTTTGACAAGATTCATAGTACCCTTACTCCAGAAAATACTTTACAAATTATCATTCCCAAAGCACTGATACCAGAGTCTATTACCCTAGAAATTCAGCACTAATTATGTTTTTTCTCTCCATATTGATGAGCAATTCGTTGCTCTTTTTTTGATATGAAAAGGGTTTTGATATGTGGAGAGATGAGGGAGTCCAAAAGTTCTATTCCCTGTGTCCATAGGGGACTGGTATAGTTTTGATAGAGTGATTGAAAATTTTTAATACTATGGGTTTGAGTGCCAATGATGATTGTTTGTTCTCCGTTTTTGAGTGCAGTTTTTACTTTTTTGAGGAGTGTGAAGAAATCGACGAGTTCGCTCTGATAGTAGAGAGGGCTATACTTTTCTCTTAATAGTTCTTCAAGTGTGGTCAAGGCACTATTGAGCGCTATGGAGCGTAACTGAAGTTGAGGATCAGGTTTGTATTTTGCTGTTTTGCGACATTCGAGTTTTTCTCCTTGGTATTCTATACAGTAGGATTGTGGATATTTTCTGAGTTTGATCTGTTTGAGGAGTTGAAATTCTTGGACTGATAGTGAGGAAAGTGGCGTGTTGTCTATTCAGAATTTTGTTCCTTCTTTTTCTTTGTGATAGCAAAAAGTATCTAATAGTTGTTCCTGAAAATGGAGGCTCACACAGGCATAACTATTTGGAAATCAGAAGTTTCATATTAGTGTTTGGGATTGATTTTGAAGTAGTTCTCCTGAGAGTTTTTTCTTGTTTTTCCCATTGATCAAAAGATGGAAATGCTCTAGATCGATTTTGGCTTCTTCACCCTGATAGAGGAGCTGTATCTCTTCTTTGTTGCTGTCTTTTCCCAGAGGATTTGGGAGGAGGGATTGGATTTTGATGGTTCCGAGAAATTGAGCTGGAGGAAGTTGAGTATCTTGTTCTTGAGGCTTTTTTTCGATCTGATAGCAGGCAATATCAAAAAGATGTTCTCTTTGCACAAGTGCAACACAGCTTGATTTGTTGTTTGGGAGTTTGAAATCCCCTTGGAGGCGCATGGTTTTGTTGAGTGTTTGTTCTCAGAGAAAACTAATGTCTTGAAACTTTCCTTTCTCATAGCTCAATGCTGAAAGATCGATATGATTATCATTTCCTGCATCAATAACAAAAATTCAAAACTGATTTCCAAAATCGATACTTTGGAGTTTTCCAGATTTGTCATAGACAGAGAGGGTAATGCTTTCATTTCCTTGATCTTTGCCTGGAGGATTATACTTGATGTCTGTGATGTTGATAATGAGATTATTGATATGGTCTTGGTGGACTTGTTCTTTCTCCAAGCTGTCGGGACAAGATGTGGGATTTCGCATTCCGAGTTGGGCGTTTTTTGCTTCTTGTTCTCTTGTTTTAAATTGGTGTTGTAAGGAGTATGGAATTTTGTAGGTGTACTCTCTAGCAAATCAGGATTTAATCATTTCTTCGTTGATGAGGAGATCATCGAGATAGACATAGGCGAGATATCTGCCATAGTGATCACTATTGGCTTGTGAAGGATCAAAGACAAGTTTGACATATTTATTTTTGATGAGATTGCTTAGCTGTTCTTTGGCTTCTTTTCCATAGCATTCTACTTTTTTGTATCTTGCCGTATTGCTTTCTGGACTATCTACTCAGAGGAGGCGTACTGATTGGAGTTTTCCTTCTTCATCTCTATATCTAAAAGTATCTCCATCGAGGACAGAAAAAACTTTGTAGCCCTCTTGAGGTGGAAGTGATTTGTCTTTTGGGCTTGTTTTGGGTGGAAAGGTATAGTAATAGGTGTCTAAAATCTGATCTCACAAGAGCAATTGTACTGCAATGGTTTGATCGTCTTTACTTGAGTTTGGAAAGCCAAAATTCCCAAAAAAGGTTTGCGATTCTCCTTGAACTAAGGTACCAGTCAGTTTTTTCTTTTTGCCTTGGACAAGGAGTGTAGTATGCTGGAGATCAAGTCTGTTTCCCTCAGTTAGGATGAGGGTAATGCTTTCATGATTTTTGTCTGCTCCTGGAGGGTCATAGATGAGATGCTCAATTTTTACTTGATAGGTGCCAGAGAGGATGGAGAGGGTAGTTCAGGAAGATGGAATAGTATCGTGATTAGAGGTCTGTGTTTTTTGGTTATTTTTGGTATTGCTGAGAGGACAGAGGTCGGCTTGAGTAGGACAATTACAGCTTCCACCTCCGCCTACATAGACATACTCGATTTTAGGTTTACTGTCAATTTTGAAAAAGTCTAAAAATTTTTTGTCAAATCCAGGAGAAAAATCGCCATAGAGACCAAAGACTCTTAGACATCCTTCTTTGGTTGTACCACTAGGATAGAGTGAGCGATTTGTGTGAATTGTTTCGACAGCAAGGATGTCTACAACTTGTCGTCATTGTCCATCTCGTCACTCTACTATAAGATTTCAACTATGGTTTCAGAGATTAAAATCAGGACTTGTAAAGTTGTCGATTCCTTCAAAGCCTTGGGCGTATTGTTGGGTAATCAGAAAGCTCTCCCCTTTTTCTCCTAGTCATTCATCAGCTTCGATTGTAAAGGGCTTCGTGAGGAGTGTCCCTCAAAATCTGAGTTGCTTATAATTGCCAGAATGGTCCGTGAGTTTGAGTTCGATAAAGGCTGGATATTGCTCATTTCCTCCGAAAATCTCTTGTACCTCGATACGATATCTGTCGGTAAAGTTTTTACAAAGTTGATGTGTATTTTCGATATTTTCTTCTTTGCCTTTGATCGCTTGGCTGACATCTTTGATATTTTCGACCTCTTGCGGGAAATTTTGCTGGTCATAGTAAAACCCTGGATTGGCATCAAAGGTGCCTCTGATATTGCGTCTTCTCTCAGGAGAGGTTCGTGTGGTTACCCGTTGGTCATCAATTAGAATTTTTTCAAAGGAGCTTCCTTCGTTTGCTTCAGTATTGGATTTCTTTTTCATCCGATCTTGGTGTACGATTAGATGGTCTTCTCGATCATTATCAGTTTTGAGTGTGATGTGAAGGGGTTCTTTTCGATTGACATAATAATTTTCAGGAGCGAGGAGCATAGTGAGTTTTTCCTCTTCCAAAAAACTCTTATTTTTTGCGATGATGATTGAGCTGTGTGCTGGAATGGTAAGATCATAGCTGAGTTCTTTGGTTTTGTGGATGCCTTTGAGGCTGAGAGGTCACTGGTAGTCTTTGTCTCCGATATTGCTGATCTCGAACCAGCTATTTGTTTTATGAAAAAAGACTTCTGTTAACACTAAATTACCTTTGCTCTGGGGAGATTTAGGTGTATCATATTGATTATTCTCTTGAGGAGGGAGTTGGTCTATTTGCTCAAATGCAAGTCCAGGGTTGCCGATAAAACCTGATTGGAGATTGATTGTTCTCGTATTTGTAGTGGTATGAATGTTGTATTGTCAGTTTTCTCTTATTTTTTCAAAGGAAATATTTTTATTTTTGATCGTATTGGCATCAGCTTTGCTTAGAAAAAAACTATCAATGAGTTGATCATCACTATGAAGTTCAATACGCAGATCACTAGAGATTGAGATCCCGAGATTGAGTTTTTTGACGCTGAGGTCTTTGAAAATTGTGGGAGTCTGTGCTACAACGAGGCTACTCTGCGCAGGGAGTGAGATAGTGTTTAGGGGGATTTTCTTTGTGTTTTTTTGATCCGAGAAAATAAGCTCAAGATTCCCCTCAAAATCCTCTCCATCATTATATATTTCGAGATAGTCATTACGACCTTGGAAAAAGAATTCTGTGATAAAGAGTTTTGGGAGTGAAGGATTGGGATCGTTTTGTGCGTTATCTTGCGGGGTATCGAGAGGGGTGGGTATGAGATGAATGTTGTTTTCTCAGAGATTTTCTGTATCTTGGGACTCTAAAGGCTCTAGCTTAGAAGTGTCTCAGAGTGGTATGGGGTTGCTCTGAGGAGGAGTTTGATCATCAGGATTTCAGGTTTTTTCCTCTTGGGAGGATGAGGTGTCTCAATCGTTGGAGCTATGAGGGATGTGTTTAGTTTTTGGGTTTTCTTGTGCGTGTGAGGAGTTTTCTCATAGTTTTTGTTCTGATGGAGTACTATGCTCAAGATCTAAGGGAAGTGCTAAGCTGTTTGCTAGGATTGTAGGAGTTAAGAGGATGTCTACTATCAGGAGTAGGGCTATTCGGAGGGGTAGTTGTTTTTTCATATTTGAGGAGAAAGGAGTTAAAATGGATACTTCTTCTCTGTCATACTATGTAATTGACTATTCCTGTCAAGGCAAAAAAACGAAAAAATCTGATTTTATCTTGCTTTTTAAATACACAAGGCTACACTGGCCTGTAGTCTTTTAGCTTCTTATTATAGCAAATAATGACTACTTCTCATAAGCAGCATTGAAATAAACTTAGTCGATCCAATACGAGAATTACGCTCTTGGATTACTGTGAAAAAAAATATTTTCTGAACTATTATACTTTTAGTCTCAAAAAACTTAATCAGGATATCCGAAAGCAGGCTCTTATTCTTAAAAAACTCAAATCCCTTGAGATGCGAATGGGGGAAAAAACTCACTTTCTCATCTCGGATTATCTTCATCTTCTTCGTTCCCATCTTCCTACTTCAGAGGAAATTGCTCTCCTCAAGGAGCAGATTGCTGAGCAAATGCGTCAAGAATTTCAAAGCTCAAAGGTAAAGGATTATAGTCAGCTGACTTTTGATAGGCGAGGTGGATTGAGTGAGCATTATTATCAAGAGGATGTTGATGATTTGCTCAAACCTACGATCCAAAAGGTGCATGCTAATCTCGATGCACTCATTGCTTCTTCACGAATTCCCAAGCTCCAGGGTTTTTTTCAGCAGGCACAATCGATTTATATTGAAACGCCAAAAAATCCTGATTTTGAAGCGATGAAAGTCGAAATCCAAAAACTCCCTGATTTCAAAGATATTAATATCATGGCGAGTCCAGATTTTTGAGTCATTTTTCATAATCAATCTTATTTTATCCTTGATCGAAAATCAGGCAAACAGCCTCTGGATCCATTAGGTAGTAGTGATCAGATTAAAGTCTATGCCCTCAAACTTCTTCTCAAAACAAAAGGTAGTCCTGTTCTTGGGGATACTAAAATTCACGGATATGAGGTGTATTTGCCGAGTATGCAGAGCTATGGTGGAGCGTTGACTCAAGGAGATATTGATGATATTTTGCATAAAATCAATCAGGATATTAGTTTTCAAAAAACTTTTCTCATAGATCAAGATGCTAGCAAAAATCAACCTCTTAGTTCTACTACTTTTTCTCGTACTTTAAGTCTCAAAAAGTGTGAAAACTGTAGTCTGAGAGCTGTATGTGAGCTTTTGAAAAGTTTTGAGTAACTCCTTTGAAATTGTCCTTTACTTTTGATGCGTAAAACGCTATACTTTTGCAGATTTTTAGCTTTGATGGAAAGGAATATGAAGTATAGGGTATTGGCGATAGAAACTAGTTGTGATGATACCTCTATCTCTATTGTGTCTTATGGAGATTGAAGATTTGAAGTAGAGCAGCTTTTGGCGTATTCGCAAATTCAGGAGCATCAGCAGTATGGCGGTGTTGTACCTGAATTGGCATCTAGACTTCATAGTGAGAAAATTATTGCGATTTTGCAGACAATATGATGGGGGAAGATTTCTGGTGTAGATAGTATTGCGGTTACTGTGGAGCCAGGTTTGCCAGGTTCGTTGGTGGTAGGAAAAACCGTTGCAAATCTTTTGGGAGCTTATTTAAATAAGGAGGTGTTGCCTGTGCATCATATTCATTGACATCTTTTTTCTCTCTTACTTGGAAGAGAGATAGAGGATTTGGCTTGTCCAGCGGTGATATTGACAGCATCGGGTGGACATAATGATATTTATCTTATTGAACAAAAAGAACTTGCTCAATCGGAATATATTGGTCTTTATGAACAGCAAATGGTGGCTGACTATGTTATTAGTAAAGTTGGGTATACTTTGGATGATGCTGCAGGAGAGTGTTTTGATAAAGTATCAAGAATGCTTGGGGGGCCGTATCCATGAGGTGCTTGGATTGCACAAAAGGCAGCACAGGGAAAGGAAAATCCTTTGGTGAGTTTTAAGAGAATTTTTTTGGCACATAATAGTTATGAATTTAGTTTTTCTGGGATGAAGAGTCAGGTTTCTTTTCTTTTAGAAAAATTAAAAAAGGAAGGTATAGAGCTAACTGATGCTTTGATCTGTGATATTGCCTATGAATTTCAGGAAGCGGTCGTGGAAGTTTTGAGTAAAAAATTGGTCTGGGCTGGGGAAGTATTTGGGGCAAAGACTTTGGGATTGGCAGGTGGAGTATCGGCGAATGAGAGATTGCAGGAGGCTATTAGACAGCTTTTGACAAAAAAAGGAAGTCAGATTACTTTCTTGGTACCTGAGAAAAAGGTTTACTCTACTGATAATGGAGCGATGATTGGAGCAGCTGCTTTGATCACAAAAAAGGAAAAAGTAAAGTAGAAAAAAGGAAAAAAACTTGCATTTGCTGACAGAATCATTACGATGTCCTCGCTCATTGAGTATGATGTTTATTCTTTTTTATGTGACTTGTAGTTATGCAGAGTTTGTCTTGACTATTGGCTGTCTTGATGGGGCGAATAGAGCAATTATGAATATGGTTTTCTCAGTTTCCTTTGCCTTTGTTGTGGGGGGAGATTTTTTTGCTCGTGGTAATTGTAGGATTGATCTTTGCATATCGTAGGTTTGCTCAGGAGAAGAGTTTTTTTGGTGGATTGTCTAGGAAGTTTATTGCTGTTTTTGAACTCGTATTTGAAAAAGTCTTTGATTTTTTTAATGATATTATTGGACAAGGTCAAAAGTATTGGGTAAAGTCTTTTGTGATTGGTATCTTTTTTGTGATTTTGTTTTCTAATATTGCTGGGGTCTTGTTTGATTTTTTGGGGATAATGTTTCCAGGTTTAGAAAACTCTATTATTGCTCCTACTACTGATGCTAACTTTAATATCGCTATGGCGATTGTGTCTACCTTATTGGTACTTTATCTCCAGATGCGTAAGTTAGGGGTTTGAAAATTTTTGTATGAATATGTGCCAATTTTTGGAAAAAATATTATTAGCTTTGAAAGATGAAAAATGTCTGCAGCGTTCTACTATCCAGTATGGGTACTGGTAAAGGCATTTGATATTCTGATTTCGCTTTTTGTTTGAGCCTTAGATATTATTGGACAATTTGCAAAGGTTATTTCTTTGTCATTTAGATTGACAGGAAATATGATGTCAGGTACGATTCTTCTTGGGATGCTTGTAGTAGCTATCAAAGGATTGACAAGTACCTTGCTTAATGGAATTGAATTTCCGGTACTCTTTCCGCTCTTGATTGTGATTCAAGGGTTGTTGGTGGCGGTGATTCAGGCTTTTGTCTTTGCACTTTTGACTGCAATCTTTATCAAGGTCGCAACAGAAGAATAATCTTTATTTACTCTATTAATTAGAAACGAAAATGGAAACACTAGGACTTTTGGGAGCTGGTTTAGCAGTAGGATTGGCAGGTATTGGTGCTGGTCTAGGGGAAGCGATGATTGTTTCTTCAGCTTTGAATGCTATTTTAAGGAATCCTGAACAGAAAGGAAAGTTGATGACTTTTATGATTCTCTTCATCGCCTTGGATGAATCGGTAGCGATTTATGGATTGATTGTTGCGTTTAAGATTTTGGCTGTAGATCCAAGTGCTATGACTAACCCTTATATGTATTTGGCTGCTGGATTGGCTATCGGTTTGCCTGGTTTGGCTGTGGGAATTGGTGAAGGATATTTGGCTAAAACTTCTCTTGAAAATATGGGAAAAAATCCTGAACTCAGTTCAACATTTATGGTATTGACAATTTTAGGACTTGCGTTGGTAGAGTCTGCTGCGATCTATGGATTGATTGTAGCATTTAGATTGCTTGGATAGTGGGTCTTTTATATCATATGAGTTCGTAAAGGATGGATATTCATTGGGATTTAGTATTGGCATGAGTTGTGAACTTTCTGGTTTTAGTCTTTTTGTTTAGGAAATTTGTGGGAGATCAGATTGTGCAACAGATTGAAAAGAGAAATGCATTGATGGAAAAATTGAAAAAAGCTGATGATGAGTACAAGAAAATGATTGAATTTGCACATAAGGAGTCAGGTTTGATTTTGGAGAAGGCTGAAAAGAAGAGAAAAGAGTTGATTCATGAGGCACATTTGATCGCTGAAGAAGAAAAGGATAAAATTTTGAAAGCGGCTGAACATAAGGCTGAATTGATTGTGGAGGATAGTAAATTGGCTATGCATAGGATGGAAACTCAACTCAAGGAAGACTGGGTACAATCTGTAAAAGAAACTTCTAAAAAAGTGGTAAAAAGGCTTTTGAAACATAATCAAGAACTGGGAGATGAATACTTTGGGGTCTTGGTGGAAGATGTGCAGAAGTAGCTTTTAGTTTGTGATAAAAGGGATGAGTCTACAAATAGAACAGCTCGCACAAGGGCTTTTGCAAAGTAAGGGAGTCGATGAAATATTGACTATCTTGGAAGTCTTGAGGGGATTGAGTACTCGTTATGGGAGTAAGTTGAAACTCCGTTGTTTTCAAGATGAGATTGTCAAGGTAGCTCCTGAAATTGGTCAGTATTTGAGTTTTTTTGAAGAGATTGGTCGATTGAAAGTAGGGGCTTTGGATCTTTTGATCAAGGCGTTGCTTCAACATAAACAGGGAATTAAGGTTTTTGAAATTAGTACCAATGATGAAGAGGTTGTATTGCCGCTCAAAAGTTTTTTGGATAAGCAGTTTGGTGAAGTCCAACTTGACTATCAACCTATGGTCGCAGATACTTTTTCTGTGAAGCTTAAGTGAGAAGGGTATGTCTTCTCTAGATCACTGTCTGGAGATTTAGATAAATTGTTAGCATAATTTTTATATTTACTCGAGAGAATAGAAATGTCTGTAGTACAAGATTTACTAAAACAAATTGAGGCTGGAATTGCTGGAGCACAGTTGGATGTCGATTTTTCTAAGAAAGGGGAAATTGTTGAATTGAAAGATGGGGTGGCGACTGTGATTGGTTTGGATAATGTAATGTTTTCTGAGATTGTTAGTTTTGCTAACGGTACTAGAGGACTCGTATTGGATCTTTCTGCTGATGGTGTAGGAGTTCTCGTATTGGGGGATTATAGTACTTTGAAACAAGGAGATACTGTTACTTCTTCAGGTCAGATTTTTAAGGTTTGAGTTGGTGAGGAGTATCTTGGTAGAGTATTGAATGGGCTTTGAGAGCCGATTGATGGTGGAAAACCTATCACTCCAAAGCATTTTGGTTTAGTTGAAAAGGTGGCGCCCGGAGTGATTACCAGAAAATCAGTAAGTGTACCTTTAGAAACTGGTATTAAATCTATTGATGCTATGGTGCCTATTGGAAGAGGACAGAGAGAATTGATTATCGGAAATAGACAAACAGGAAAAACTACTGTTGCGACTGATACTATCCTCAATCAGAAAGGAAAGAATGTTTACTGTATCTATGTTGCAATTGGACAGAAAGATTCTAAGGTAAGAAGAATTGTTGAAATGCTTAGAGAAAAAGGGGCAATGGAATATACAACCGTGATCAATGCTCCTATTTCTTCTCCTTCAGTGATTCAATATATTGCTCCCTATGTAGGATGTGCGATGGGAGAGTATTTTATGGAGCATGGAAAGGATGCCTTGATTATCTATGATGATCTCTCTAAACATGCAGTAGCGTATCGTGAGGTGAGTTTGCTTTTGAGAAGACCTCCTGGAAGAGAAGCGTATCCTGGAGATGTGTTTTATCTTCACTCAAAGCTCCTTGAAAGAGCTGCGAGAGTAGATCAGCCACGAGGAGGAGGAAGTTTGACTGCTTTGCCGATTATTGAGACCTTGGATTCAGATATTTCAGCTTATATTCCGACGAATGTGATTTCGATTACTGATGGGCAGATCTTTTTGGAAACGGAGCTTTTCAATTCTGGTTTCAAACCAGCGATTGATGTAGGATTTTCGGTTTCTAGAGTGGGAGGTTCTGCTCAGACCAAAATTATGAAAAAGGTGGCTGGAAAACTTAGACTAGAACTTGCAACTTTCCGTGAATTGGCGACTTTTTCTCAGTTTGCATCAGATTTGGATCCTGCGACAAGAAGAAAACTCGAAAATGGAAAAAAACTGATGGAAATGCTCAAGCAATCCAATGATAATCCGATTCCTTTTTACAAACAGGTGGTACTCCTCTATGCTGGGATCAATGGATACTTTGAAAAGGTTCCTGTAGCAGCAATTGCACAGTTTGAGAAAACTTTGTATCAGAAGATGGATACTACCTACCTAGAGCTTGCAAAGCGTATTGAGGAACAAAAGGAATTGACAGCTGAAATTGAGACAGCTATTAAAGCATTGATTGCTGAGATTTTGAAAGAAGGAGGATATTAGTTTGATTTTTATTTGCGTGTGCGTAGGGTAATAATGCTCTTGAAAATACATACGGTTCAAGGAGTGATTTTTGATGGAGAGGTAGAGAGAGTCGAGGTGCCAACTAAAGTAGGTGTGATTGGTGTTTTGCCTCGCCATAATCCTCTCACAACTATTGTGGTACCTGGAATTTTGAAATTTGTACCTCAGATCAAAAAGGGAAGTGAATTTTTGTCCAATACTGATTTTCTTTTTGAAGATGAGAGTGTGGCATTGGCGATTGGGGATGGTTTTCTCTATACTGATGGGACTGCCTTAATTCTCTTTGTAGCTTCTGTGACAACCAATCCTCAGACTGATGAGAAAGTATTGCAGGAGATGAAAGTACAGTTGCAGGAGCAGATTCAGCAGATTAGGTCTGAGGGAAATGATGAAGAGATTGAGAGGGCTTATCTCCATCTTCAAAAATTGACTGCGGATTTGAAACTCTTGAAGATCAAAGAGAAAAACTATCAACAGCATCGTCCTCACTAGTTCGAATTTGTGTTGTGTTCAGATTTTATTGTGTTTTATGGCAGAGTATGGCAAACACTAAACAGGTAAAAACCAAGATCAAATCTGTAAAAAATCTTCAAAAGATCATCAAGGCATTGGAGATTGTTTCTACGGTTAAATTGCAAAAGCTTAAGGCAGTTATGGAGTCTTATAGGGCTTTTATGGGTTCGTTTTTGAATGTGCTTAAGCGTGTTAGGAAGGAAGTTAATATTTTTGACTTTGATGAAAAATTGTGGAATCCTCAGGGAAGGAGATTATTGATTGTTGTGACCAGTGATAGAGGTTTGTGTGGGGCAATTAATTCAAGAATCTTTAGAAGGATGGAGCAAAATTATGGGCAAGCTAAGGATAATGTAGATATCTTTGTCGTTGGGAAGAAGGGAGTTGAGTATTTTGTGAGAAATGGCTGGAATGTTGTTGGTTCGGCTATGATAACAGATAAGGTAGAAGTTGAAGAAATTAAGCCTATTACCTTGTATATCAAGCAGGCTTTGCTTGAGAAAAAATATGCTAAAGTAAAAATCTATTTCAATTTTTTCAAAAATACGATGACACAGATTTTTACCAGATTTAAGCTTTATCCTTTGGATGAGGAGAGTTTTGATAGCTTTCTTCGTAATGTTGGTTTGGAAGATAATAGTTTGGAGAGTATTGATGAGAAGTATTTGATGATTGAGCCAAGTAAGGAGGAATTTAAGTTTGAGTTTCTTAATTTATTGATCAGGCATATTATTTACTCTGCAGTCGTGAACAATAAAACTACAGAGCATGCTGCTAGAATGCTTGCTATGAAAAATGCAAAAGACAACTGTAGCGATGTATTAGGAGAACTTAATCTCTTGTATAATAAAACAAGGCAAGGTAAAATTACTCAAGAAATTAGTGAGATTGTAAGTGCTAAGATTGCAATAGAATAAGAATCAGATTTTTTTAGTTCTTTTTGTATAGAAGGAGATGAAAGGAAAGATTGTATCCGTAAAAGGAGTGGTAGTGGAGATTATGTTTGAGCAGGTAATCCCTCAGGTATATGATGCACTCAAAGTCGTGTCCAAAAATGCTAATGGTAATGAGGTAGTGATTGAGGTATTGCAGGTTTTGGAAAATGGGATTGTAAGAGGAATTGCGATGGATTCTACTGATGGGTTGAAGAGAGGTGATGAGGTAGAAAATACAGGTGCTCCTATTACCGTTCCTGTAGGTCCACAGGTGCTTGGTCATATTTTCAATGTTTTGGGAAAAACGATTGATGGTACTGATCAGATTGAAGGTACTGAGGCTTGGCCTATTCATAGAAAAGCTCCAGTTTTTGCTGATTTGAGTACGAGAGCTGAGATTTTGGAGACTGGTATCAAAGTTGTGGATTTGTTAGCCCCAATTCTAAAGGGAGGAAAAGTCTGACTGTTTGGTGGTGCTGGAGTAGGAAAGACTGTTGTGATGATGGAATTGATCCATAATATCGGAACTGAGCATAGTGGTGTATCTGTAGTAGCTGGAGTGGGAGAGAGAACTAGAGAAGGAAATGATCTCTATCATGAAATGAAGGATTCTGGAGTACTTGATAAAACTGCTATGGTCTATGGGCAGATGAATGAAACTCCAGGTCCAAGAGCGAGAGTAGCGTTGACTGGATTGACGATGGCAGAATATTTTAGAGATAAGGAGGGGAAGGATGTTTTGCTCTTTATCGATAATATCTTTAGATTTACTCAGGCAGGAGCTGAGGTATCTGCCCTTTTAGGAAGGATTCCATCTGCTGTAGGATATCAGCCTACTTTGGCAAGTGAAATGGGAAGTTTACAAGAGAGAATTACCTCTACTGACAAGGGATCGATTACCTCGGTACAGGCGGTATATGTGCCTGCTGATGATCTGAGTGATCCAGCGCCTGCTACGACTTTTACGCATCTTGATTCTACTATTGTATTGAATAGATCTATTGCTGAAAAGGGTATTTATCCTGCGGTGGATCCACTTGAGAGTTATTCTTTGATTTTGAATCCAAGTGAGGTAGGTGAGAGGCACTATAAAGTAGCTAAAGAGATTCAAAGAATTCTTCAAAAATATAAAGAACTTCAGGATATTATTGCTATCCTTGGTATGGAAGAGTTAGGCGTGGAAGATAAAGTAATTGTTTATAGAGCTAGAAAGATTGAAAAATTTCTTTCACAATCCTTTTCTGTCGCTGAGCAGTTTACTGGAATGCCTGGAGTTTATGTTAGGCTTGAAGATACTATTGCTGGATTTGAGAGAATTATTGCTGGAGAGGTAGATGAAATTCCTGAAGAATACTTTATGTATAAGGGAACTCTTCAAGATGTCATTGATGCTTTTGAGGCAGATCAAAAGAAGGAAGGATAGTTGTGGTATTGGTTTGAGTTTTCCGTAGGGTTCTTTCTTGTTGTTATAAAAAAAGCTGATTTCTCAGAATAGGTTCAGCTTTTTTTGGTTTTTTTTATTGCAAGGTAGGGAGGCTTTCGAGCATTTCTTTAACTGAAGTAAAGGTTTTTGTGCCATCGGTAAGCGTAATTGCTATGCCTTGTTGTTGGAGATCGAGGATGATCTGGGTAAAGACAGATTCGAGTACAAGGGTCAGATTTGTTTTCCATTTTTGATAGGTTTCTGGTTCGCTTGTTTTCTTTTCCTGCAATTTTTGTGCGAAATCAGCTCGGTACATTTTCATCCCTAGGGCAGAGAGTACACCTTTTGCGATGAAATTGAGCGAATCAATGAAGGTATTGAGAAAAGTGTCAAAAACCTGACCGACTCTCTCATCAGTAGCGAGGAGATAGAGGTTATTGTTTTGCTCGAGGAGGAGGGAAGTTTGGATCTGTTGGGCTATAGCTGGTGCGATTTTTTGTGGTGTGGAGTCTCCTACTCCCAAAGGGATAAAAATCATCGCTCCGTATTGAGCTTGAAAATGTTTGAGGAGAGCGTGTGCAGCGGTTTGCACGGATTGAGTAAGAAGTGGGATGTGGTTCATCGTGATGATGTATGAGAATAAAAAAGAAAGGAGGCTGATGTTCCTCCTTCTAACCTTCGTGCTGAAGGGGTTGGTATTTAGTTATGATGCGAGTCTCAAAGTACTCATTTTTTCTTTTGTTGAGGGTTTCTCAAAGAAGGCGATCGCTTCTGCAAGTTCTGGCTTATTCTTTGCATATTCGTGAATATCAATCCCTTTTTGATAAGCCTCACAAGCCTGCACCAAAGCTCTTGCTCCAACCTGCGTTCATTTCGGATGTGCGTGGCAACCGGCTCCCATCGTCGTGATGAAATCTACATTCCCCATCAAATCGATAAACGGCTTCAAAAGCGTTGGATTGAGTCCTCCAGAAATGATTGGGCAGCAGGTCTTGATTGCTCTCCAGCTATCATCTACAAGCACTTGTTCATTGTCTTCATCTCTCTGCACAAGTGTAATGAAGTCCTTGTCAGTCTCTGGAATTGTTCCCCAAGATTGCTCAAAGATATGTCCTGTTTTTTTCATATATCTGATATTTTCTGCTGAGGTGATATCTTCTGCTGGATCTCCCTGCATTTTTCCTACACCTGCAGTTCCTGTATGGATTCCTGAAGCTCCAGCGAGTCTTGCAAATTTTGAAAGCACCAAAACTGAGTAGCCAATAGGATTTTCCGGTCTCGTAAAAGCACCGTGTCCTGCTCTATGGAAGTGGATGAAGACGTCAGGATACTTTCTTCTCAGCGTCTGCACTGCCATCCAACCAGCAGTCGTTCCATCAATCAAGAAAGCATAACTTCCTTTTTCAAATCCTGCATTTACGATCATCTCACATCTTTCAATCATCGTGTCATAATCTGCCGCTGAGACATTGAAGGAATGCACTTTTTTCTGTCAGGTTTCTTTTACTGCTTTGTCCATCGCTTCTTTTACATGTTTTACCATTTTATCATAAGGACAAAAATCCTGATTCGCCTGCGGTTCGTCATTCTTCACGAAATCTCCACCTCCTACCCAGAAATCATAGCAGACTTCGGCATATTCAGCAGAGGTAAGCCCCATTTTTGGCTTGATAATTGTTCCCAAAATCGGTCTATTGTGGACATTGAGATAATTTCTCATATCTGCAAGCGTATAACTTGGTCCATCATACTGCTCGAGCATCGCAGGTGGAAACCAAACATCAAGCAGCTTTAACCCTTTTACTTCTTTCATACCAAAAACATTCCCTGCGATATAGGTCAAAATATTCTGCACATTCCCTCCTCTATCAAAGAGTCTCCACGGATAAGCAATCCAAACCAACTCTTTTTCCTCATCGATTTTATACACGAGTGCATTCATTTCTTTTGAAAAAGCAGTCTCGGTCTCTACGAGGAAATTCGTTCCTGTGGAAGATTCCGCAGCCACTTCACAGGCTGCTTGCAAAAGATTCAGCTTTTTCCCTGGTTTGAGATGAAAAGCTGTGAGCATATATTGCCCATTCTTTGGATTTGGTAGATCAAGGTTGATGTAGGCTAATTGATGGTCATTCAAGGTTTTTAGGAGTTCATTGATGTTGTTCATTGTTTTGTATTTGTATAAAAAGTAAAGTACACCTCTAAGTATATTGAGATTTTTTTATTTTGCAAATTTTCTCGCGGTATTTTTTGGTTGCTTTTTGCAAGGAAATATGTATAGTGGGTGCTGTCGTTGATATGCGATGCCTCGATAGCTCAGTAGGTAGAGCGCACCCATGGTAAGGGTGAGGTCGCCAGTTCAATCCTGGTTCGAGGCTATGTTGCTTGATGCTGGCGAAAGTCAGTTTTTTGTTTTCTCTTGATTTTGAAAGTATAATCCTCATCATAAAGGAGATTTTATCTCTTTATCAAGATAGTCATGTCGATATTTTCCCATTTTTTCTCAAACTGGACAATGGCTTTTATGCGTTTTCCGCTTGCTCATGTTCTATTAGTATTTTTGACCATCTATGCTTGGAAATTGGTGGAAGCAACAGCCGATACTGATTGGCAGGTCATGACAGCTGGGATATTGGCGCTTTTGCTCAGCCTTGTGGGTCCGCTGCTTAGCATGCATCTCTTTGATGAAGGCAAAAGGGCAAGACTTCGAAATAGTTTTGCTCAAGTGCTTGCTCTGCTTCTCGGAATAGGGTATTATTTCATGATTTTCCAGCTACCTGATGATTTGACCTATGCAGAAGGGCTTGTGCTTGGAGGAGTTTTTTTGCTTGCCGTAGTCGGGATTTTGACTTTATTGGCTTGGATTTTTAGGCAAAGAGAAGAAAAAATCTGGTTCTCATGGACGACTTTGCTGCAGTCTTTGGTCTTTGGAGCTTTGGCAGGAGCTGTGGTTTGGGGGGGACTGTCTGGAGCTTTAGGAAGTATTGAAGCGCTCTTTGATGTGGATGTACATCGAAGGTGGTATCAGTATTTTGGAGTTTTTGGAATGATTTTCCTTGCGGGGTCATTTGCGCTCAATCACTATACTTTTGCGGTGACTGATCTTCCAAAAGGCAGTGAAGAAGGGATCGTACTCCAAGATTCTCGTGTGAGAAGGATTTTTGGAGCCTATATTTTCTTGCCGCTTGCTATGGTGTATTTGGCAATTTTCCTCGCTTATGGAGCGAAAATTCTGATGACCGGAGTGCGACCAAAAGGCATCATTGTTTGGCTCGGAATCGGCTATTTTAGCCTTGGAATGCTGACCTATTACTTCACGTTTCCTGAGCAGAAAAGATTTTTTGAGCTGATGCATAAGGTGCTGTTTGGAAGCTTTATTGTGATTGCGGTGATGATGATTGCAGCAATTGGTATGAGAATCAACCAGTATGGATTGACGATCAATAGATATTTTATCGTGATGATGATTACTTTCATTGTGCTCTTTTCTGCTTTGGCAATAATGTTTCCAAAGATCAGGCTCAGGCTTTTTGCTTCTTTACTCCTAGGAATGAGTATTGTGGCACTGTATGGTCCTTTGAGTGCTCCAAAGATGGCTTTTCGTTCGCAAGTGGCGAGAATAGAAGAGCTCCTTGAGCAGCAGCAGCTTTCACTTCCGCTTGAAAAGGGAGCTTTAGAAGGGGTAGATAAGGAGTTTGGAGCAGAGATTTCAGAGCTGTTTGATGAACTTGCTGAGAAGTATCCAGCTCATATTTTTGTGCCTCGTGTCATCGCTAATAGTGCGGATTTTCAGGAAGAGCATATTTGGTCGAGAGGAAGGGCGGTACGTGAGTATTTAGGTTTGGCAGATTATTATACTCCGACTGAGGATCCTGATGCGCCTATTGACTTTCGTATTAATTCTTATGGTGAGGATAGAAGAGGGATTTCTGTTGAAGGATTTAAGCGTTACTATCAATTGTATCATTTGGATGCTTGGATTGATGCTGCAAATGTTTTGCGTTATGAGATCGATGCCACAAAGTATGAACTTGATCTTAGCCCTTATGTGGAGGATATTTTTAGCCTCTCTTCTAAGTGAGCTACAGTTGTTCATGATACTAAGCCCTATGTTGTGGAAACTGAAATTGGACGCTTTGTGTTTGAGTCTTTGTATGGAGAGAAATATAAGAATGGTCAGATGCGTTTGCAGAGTCATGTAGGAGGATATCTCCTTGTGAAATAAGTTTATTTTTGTTGTTATTCTATGAAGTATAGTGAATTGGTTTTTTCTCTTATTAGTCAAAAAAATCTGACTTTGGAAATGCTCAAAGATGCTCAAAGAGCTTTTGCTAAGGAGTATGGCTTGGATACCCTTCCGAGTAAGAGTCAGATATTGCAGGCGTATTTTTTGCTTGTTGAGGAGGGGAAAGTACAAAAAAATCCAGATTTTGAGCTTTTATTGCGTAAGAGGGCGATTAGATCACTTTCAGGGATTGTGAGTGTTCAGGTTTTGACTAAGCCGTATCCTTGTCCGAGTCGTTGCATTTTTTGCCCTAATGATCCAGAGATGCCAAAGAGTTATATCAAATCTGAGCCTGGGGCGATGAGGGCTTGGCTTAATCAGTTTGATCCGATCAAGCAGGTTTATAATAGGCTTTATTCGCTTCAGCAAACAGGGCATAAAACGGACAAGATCGAGATGATTGTGCTTGGTGGAACTTGGGATTTTTATCCAAGAGATTACAAGATTGAATTTATTCAAAGGCTCTATGATGCGTGTAATACTTTTTCTCAATTGAAAATTGAAAATACGAGAGGTAATAAGGACTGGAAATATGCTTTCAAAATCCTGAATCAAGATGAGGTGCAAATGTCCAAGTCCTTGGCTGAGGCGGTAGAGATCAATCAAAGTGCTGAGCATAGGATTATTGGGCTGACGATAGAGACGACTCCCCTTTTCGTTACTGAGCAAAATTGTAGAGACTGGAGAGCTATGGGGGTAACAAGAATTGAAATGGGAGTACAATCTACGGATAATACAATCTTGGATATGAACAAGAGAGGGCATCATATCGAGGATGTGAGAAAGGCTTTGCATCGTATGAGGCAATGGGGATTCAAGATTTCGATTCATATTATGCCAGGATTGTATGGTTCTAATGTGGAAAAAGATATTGAGACTTTCCGTACTATTTATGCAGATCCTGCTTTGCAACCTGATGAGATCAAGTTTTATCCGACTTCTGTGATTCCTAATACTGAGCTTTATACGCTCTATGAGCAGGGGCAATATACCCCTATTACGACTCAGGAAATTGAGCATATCATTCGCAAGACTTTTCGTGAGATTATTCCGCCGTATACAAGGATCAAGAGACTGATCCGTGATATTCCTTCGACTGAGATCGCTGCAGGCTCTAATGTTACCAATCTCTCACAGCTGATGCATGAAAAATTGCTAAAAGAGTATAAAAATGCTGATTGAGGTTTTCGTGCAGGTTTGTATGAGAGATTGTATCCAAATGCACAGATTTTTACTGATGATGAGCAGTTTTTTTCCGTTATTGCGAATGGAATGCAGTGAAGTGTGGTAAGACCCAATACCGATGTATCTGGATTGCTTCGCTTTGCCCGCAAAGACAATCAATGTGCTGTTGTTGAGACGTATATCTTGGGAGTGGTGCCAGATTTTGAAATTTTTCGCCACTTTGTGAGTCTGGATACGAGGAGTAGAGAGGTAAGAAATAAAATTGAAAGCACCCAACATCTCAATCTCGTGGTGAGGAGGTATGTCTCCTCGGTGGGATCAGAATTTTTTATTGCTTTTGAGGATGAATTAGGGTATTTGTATGGATTTACAAGATTGCTTTTGCCACAGGAAGCTGAGACTGTGGAGGAGCCAGGGCTTGGGGAAAGTACCGCTTTGATCAGAGAGTTGCATGTGTATGGGGCTTTGCAGAGTCTGGGAAAGAATAATGAGTCGGATGCAAAAGTTCAGCATACGGGGCTGGGAAAGCAGCTGTTGGAGTCAGCTGAGAGGATCGCTCGTGATGCTGGGTATCAGCGTTTGTCGGTGATTAGTGGGGTAGGCGTAAGAGCTTATTATCAGAAGTTGGGCTATGTGCTGGAGGGAACCTATGTGGTGAAGTGTTTGTAGTTTGTGTTGCTTGATTTAGTGGTTGTGAACTGGTATTTTTGATTTAAGAATATATAAATTCTACAACGAGTCTTCTTTACTTTTTGGCATTGCCCCAAAATCCCGCATCGGAGTGCGGGACAAGATCCATAAAAAACGCTATTCCCAGCATTCTCGTTAAGAATGAAGAGTTACGAGGTATGAAATACTAAAAATGGAAAAATTCTGAACTCTGACTTCTAAACTCTTCACTACTATAGTCGTTCGCTGGAGTTTAGTCTTGTTTCCAAGAACGCCTACGGAACTTGCTGATGCTGGGAGCTGTTGTGTTTGGTTTGTGTTGGGTGATTTGGTAGTGTTGAACTAGTGTTTTTGAGCTTGATTTTTGCGTATATATATATGATTGCTTTTATCTTTCTGATACTGTGGTATTGGGATATTTTAATTACTTTATAAAAAGCATGAAAAAACCTGAACTTACTCGAGAGGTTACAATGGATGATGTAGGGCTTGAAAATCTTAAGAAACAAGGATATGATTTGGATCCTGTTTTTGCAGTGCGTGAGCAATATTATAAAGATCTTGCGGCTTATCGTGAGGCTACTAAACCAAATGTAGATTTTAAAAAATTGGATGTTTATGCTATGGTTCCTCGTGAGCTTGGGACTCCTTTTGTAAAATCAACGGTAGGTAGTGGTCCATGGCTCTTTGGCAAAGCTGCTTGGAAAGAGAGGATCGCGAATGCTCCGATCGTGTATGCTGCTATTGTTCAAGCGAATAGTGATCTTTGGATGCCAGGAGATGAGGATATGTTGCTAATGGTGCTGGTATTTTCTCTCAATCCTCAATATGCGAGGAATGCTGAGTGGATCACTGCTTTGGCTGAGAAAGTCTATGCGATCGCTGATGGCGAGGGAAGTGTAGCGGAAAGTGCTGAGGTGATAGCTGCGATTCAGGAAGGTCAGAATTACTTTTGTTTTCCTTTGGGGAGTGATGTGACTGGAGTGGCTGATGCTCAGGCATGGTGTGCGACCTTTATGGTGGAGTCGAGGAAGAAATTGCCGAATACCCGTTTGCCTGAGGAGAAAATGTTACCGTTTTTGTTGGAGGCGAGTCCAAAGAAGGGGTATACGCCAAAGTTGCGTCTTATTGCCTCAGAATGGTATGCGAGATAAAGAGAAAAAAGAGGGCTTATTCACCCTCTTTTCGTTTTTGCATCAATCCATTTTTGGATGATGACACATTTTTCGTAGTTTTCTGCTTGAATGTTTGCTTTTAAAGCTTTTGTTAGCTCTTCTATAGAGCTTTTTTCGTTGATTTGTATTGTTTTTGCTTGCCCTTGTGATCGTTGGAGGAAGTCTTTTTCACTTTCTTCAATGAGTGGAATAATGGCTACAGGGCTTGTGAAATTTTCACTGTCCCATTTGAAATGAGGGATTGTATAGATGAAGCTGATATAGGAGTTTGTGATCCTAAAATCCTCTCCTTGTGTCATGTTTGGCTTGGAGGTGTTTGCTATCCTCTTAATAAGGATGGCGTCATCCCATTCTTCTTCGAGTACTATTGCATAGAGATCAATGCAACGAAAATAGGTTCTTTCACATTTGAATACAATAATGGAGTCTGGGTCGATATACCCCTTTTCTCCTACGGCTAAATCTTTGACATATCCTTTTGTTTTTTTTATAAATAATCGTTCTCTTTTCATGATTCAATTTTTTTGTATTTTTTTATTTGTAGGTATTTTCTTTGGGATGTCAAGTTGTGATGCTTTTAAGTGAAATGGTTCTTTTTTTGATCTTGTTTATTTCCTAAGAAAAAACTTGCATTTCAAGGATCAAACTGTAAAAATGAGATCAGACTTTTAGCTTTTTTTCAAAAAAAGATGGCGATTGATATCAAAGCACTTGCACAAAAATGGCAACAAAAGCGAAATGAAGCCAAAATTTACAAAACTCAGGAATGAGGTGGGAAGCCAAAATATTATATTTTGGATATGTTTCCGTATCCGAGCGGGGCTGGATTGCACGTTGGGCATCCCAAGGGTTATGTGGCTTCTGATACGATTGCCAGGAAAAAGATGCTTGAGGGCTATAATGTCTTGCATCCGATGGGATTTGATACTTTTGGACTGGGAACTGAGCAATATGCGATTGATCACAAGATGAAACCTCAGGTTGTAGCTGAACAAAATATCAAGACCTATATTTCTCAGCTGGAAAAGATTGGTTTTACTTATGATCGAGAGAGGAGTTTTAGTACTGCGGATCCTGACTTTTACAAATGGACGCAGATGATTTTTTTGAAGTTTTACAATCATTATTATGATGAGGCAACTCAGAAGGCAACTCCAATTGCTGTTTTGGAAGAAAAGTTAAAAAAAGAAGGAAAATCTGACTCAGAAATCAGTTTTATTTTGGATGCTGAAAGGCTTGCTTATATTGATTATAAGCCAATTAACTGGTGTAATCATTGTAAAACAGGGCTTGCTAACGAGGATCTCGATGATGGAAAATGTGAGAGGTGTGGAAGTTCTGTTGAGCAAAGACTGATGAGACAATGGGTTTTGAGAATTACGAAGTATGCGCAGAGATTGCTTGATGGATTGGAGAGCTTGGATTGGGAGCCGTCGATGAAAGAGTTGCAAAAGAATTGGATTGGAAAGAGTGAAGGAAGTCAATTCAAAATGCAGGTTCAGAATTTTGATGCTTTTTTTGAGGTGTTTACGACGAGGCTTGATACGGTGTTTGGGATGAGTTTTGTGGTGCTAGCTCCTGAGCATCCTTTGGTGGCGGAGATTACGACCGCTGAGCAGATGGAGGCTGTACAAGCCTATCAAGAACAGGCGAAACTCAAGACACAACTTGAAAGAACTGAACTTCAAAAAGACAAGACAGGAGTGTTTACGGGAGCTTATGTGATCAATCCGTTTAATGGTAAGGATATCCCGATTTATATTGGGGATTATGTATTATCTGGTTATGGAACGGGTGCAGTAATGGGCGTGCCAGCGCATGATGAGAGGGATTTTGAGTTTGCAAAGAAGTATGGATTGGAGGTGAAGTATGTGATTGGGGAAAAGTTTGGTCAGAGACATTCTGATGCTCAGGCAAAGTTGTCTGCTTATGCTTTTATTTACGATGAGAAAGAGGAGAAATTATTGGTTGGTTATAATGAGAATGCAAAATATAAAAAATATCGATTACCTTGAGGAACGATTGAACAAGGAGAGACTTTAGTTGAAGGGCTTTTGAGAGAAGTGAGAGAAGAAACTGGTTATGTTGATGTTGCTGTCATTGATCAAACTGATTGTAATCAAGCTTTTTATTATGCAGAACTTAAAAATACTCGGAGGGAAAATAATACGAACATCTTCCTTTGTAAACTTAATTCTGATGCTCGTGTAGCAAAGCAATTAACCGAGTTTGAAGATGATTGTCCATTGGTTTGGGTAGATTTAGAGCAATTTGAACAGGATCTTATTCGTATGGAGGAGGATGAAACTATTACTGGACAGAAAGAAAGTTATCTTTATTCTCTTCAAAGATTGAAGGCTTATCTTGCTGGAAATGGATCTTACACTGAAAAAGGAATTGTCATGAATTCTGATCAGTTTTCGGGTTTAACTTCAGATGAGGCGATTGAGAAAATGCAAGAACGACTTGCTGAAAAAGGACTTGGTGGAAAGAAGGTAAACTTTAAAATTCAGGATTGGGTCTTTTCTAGGCAGAGGTATCGAGGAGAACCGTTCCCAATCGTGTTTTGCGAGGATTGTGGGGTGGTTGCGATGAAGGAGTCAGATTTACCACTTTTATTGCCAGATGTGGAGCATTATGAGCCGACAGGAACTGAAGAAGGTCCTTTGGCAGAGGTAAAAGAATGGGTGGAAACGAGCTGTCCTCATTGTTGAAAGTCTGCAAAAAGAGAGACCAATACGATGCCAGGATGGGCAGGTTCGAGTTGGTATTGGCTTAGATATATGGATCCGAGGAATGCTGAGGCGTTTCTCAGTCCTGAAAAGGAGCAGTATTGGCAAAATGTCGATGTGTATGTCGGTGGGGCTGAGCATGTCACGAGGCATATGATTTATGCGAGGTTTTGGCAGCAGTTCCTCTATGATTTGGGGATTGTAAGTCAGCAAGAACCTTTCAAAAAATATCAAAAAGTCTGACTGATTATGGCGGAAGATGGTCGTAAGATGTCCAAGAGACGAGGTAATGTCGTCAATCCTGATGATGTGATTGCTGAGTATGGAGCTGATGTGTTGAGGACTTATGAGATGTTTATGGGTCCCTTTGATCAGGCGATTGCGTGGAATACGCAAGGAATGAAAGGTGTGAAGAAGTTTTTGGATAAGGTGATTGCACTTTGGGAGAAGGTGAATCTTTCAAAAGAAGATGAAAAGCCTGAAATTGATACACTGCTCCATCAAACAATTAAGAAATTGACCGAAGAGATTGATGAGTTTAAGTTTAATACTTCGATTGCTCAATTGATGATCTTGGTAAATAAGCTAGGAGAGGTAGATCAGATTTCTCAACCTACTTTTGAGGCATTGACGCTGATGTTAGCACCTTTTGCTCCACATTTGGCTGAGGAGCTTTGGGAGAAGCTGGGGAATGCGTTTTCGATCTTTACGACTGGGAAATGGCCGCAATATGATGAAGCTAAGCTTGTGAGTAGTCAGGTTACCCTAGCAGTGCAGATCAATGGAAAAACGAGATGAACGCTCTCTGTGGAGGCGAACGCAAGTCAGAATCAGGTTTTTGAGTTGGTGAAAGCTGATGAGAAGTTGGCGAGTTATTTGACTGGGGAAGTGAAGAAGCTGATTTATGTCCCTGGGAAGATTATCAATCTGATTGTAGGATAAGAGGGGGGAGTTCCTCTCTTTTTCTTTGGAGTGTTTTTTGTAGTAATGTTGTGAGGAAGAGTTTTGGTTTGGTTTTTTGGGAGTTTTGAGGCTTTTTTAATGTGCTTGATCATTTATACTGTTGTGATTGACAGAAAGAGTATATTTTTTCTTGTACTTTGGAGGTAAATCATTATACTTACCTTATTCATTTATCTTTTCTCTTGTTATGATTCAAATCAGGTTTAGGAGTAATCAACTCAAAAAACTTGCTGATGGTATTGGGGATCATAAGTATCCACAAGGTATTGGTAAAAGGTATCGTGCTGTCTTAGCAGAGATTGAAGAGTTTGCTACTATTCGTGATATTCTTACTCGTGAAGGGCGAAAAGCTCAGTGGAAATCGTGAGATAGAGCTGATCAGATTGCTATTAGACTGAATGATGGATGGAGATTGATGTTGAAGTTTCCTCAAGATGAGGAGGAAGTAGTGGTTGTGGCTTTGGTTCGAGAGCTTAGTAATCATTATGAGTAATTTTATTTTGTAGAGTATACTGATGAAATACGAACATCCAGGAGTAAATCTCGAAATGATCCTTGAGGGGCTAAATCTTACTCAAAAGCAGTTTGCAGAATTGATTGGTAAATCACCAGCAGAGGTAAATCATATTATCTCAGGAAGGAGATCTATTACTGCGGATTGGGCATTTAGAATTTGTGCGGTATGTGGGGGAGAGCCGAGGGTTTGGCTTGCATTGCAGGCGAAATATGATGAACAAGAGTATCAAAAATCTGATAAATATCCTCAATTTTTGAAAATCAAGGAGAAGATGAGAGCTTTTGCTGTTGTGTAAGAGGGGAGTTTTTTGCCTATTCTTTAGTTTTTAACATTTCTTAATGTTATATACCTATGTGTCTTCTTGTATTACTTGATTTCAAGATTTAGCGGTTGATCTCCTTAAAAAAGATGTTAAGGCATTTAAGTTACTGGCAAAAGAAGATGAATTCTCACTTGTAATCTTAAATGAAATCGCTATTCTGATTTTAGACTTTTAATCTTTTATTGATAATTCAAATGGTAAAAATTGATGCAGCAGAAGTAAAGAAAGGAACGGTTCTTGAGATGGATGGTCAGCTTTTTAAGGTGCTTGATCTTTCATTTATGCAAATGCAACAGAGGCAAGGGTCTTATACTTATAAGGTAAGAAATTTGATCACAAATGGAGTACAGAATATTACGGTAAAATCAGGTACTACGATGGATCAGGCGGATATTGCTACGCAAAATGCAGTATATCTATACAATAGTGGTGATACCTATTCTTTTATGGAGAATGATACGGGAGAGATTCATGATATTGCTGCTGATACGATTGAAGATATTACAGGCTATCTCAAGGATAATTTGGATGTCTTTATTCAGATCTATAAGGGAAATGTGATCAATGTGATCTTGCCTTCAACGATTAGTTATACGATTACTGAGACAGTGCCTGGGATCAAGGGAAATAGAGCGCAGTCTGGTACTAAGCCTGCTACTATTGAGACTGGAATGGAGATTCAGGTGCCTTTGCACAAGGAGGTAGGTGACACCGTGACCTTGAATACCCTTACTGGAGGAGTTAATTAGTTTGTTGTTGATCTGATGCAGCTCGTAAGGAGCTGTTTTTTCTTCTTTTGGGGCTGGATTTTTTTCTTGTTCAAAGAGAAGCTTTATTGTGTGGTTGTACAAGAGTATGGAAAATCAGGATAAAAAGTTTGTTTTAGTTCTTTCTGGTGGAGGATCTAAAGGTTTGTATGCGTGTGGGGTATTGAAAGCGATAGAGGTTTGTGGAGTCAAGGAGGAAATTGCTGCTGTGTATGGTGTCAGTGCTGGGGCATTGAGTGCTGCATATTGGCTTAGTGGATGGAAGGCTGAGGATATTTTGGAGAGATTTTTGTCTGCTCAGCTTTTTAGTCTTAAAAATATTGCGCTTCCTCCCAAGATGTCACTCCTCAAGTCCTCTGTGGTAGAGCAATTTTTGAAAGAAGATATTAAGTCTGATTTTGCAGAGTTGGAATTGCCTTTGTATGTGGGGGCGACTGATATTTGGCAGGCAGCATTCAAACTTTTTTCTCAATGAGCATTGATTGCTCCTGTGATGGCGAGTATGGCGATTCCTGGGGTATTTCCTGCAGTGAAGTATCAAGATACGATGCTAGTGGATGGTGGTGTGATGTGTAATTTTCCTTTAGAATACGCTAGGAAGTCCTATCCTGATCTGGAAGTAATTGGTGTGTATTTAGGGCAGTTTAAAAAGCATCAGCCGATAAAATCGATGATTGATACGCTCTTGCTTTCCTATGAGGTGTCTATGCAGGCTCATTTGCTCAAGGATTTGGATAAAGCAGATTATTTGTTTAAGAGAGATTTGGAGGTGGCTTTGCTTGAAACTTCTGAGGAGAAAATTAGAAAGATTTTTGAGCTTGGATATCAAGATGGGATGCAGTGTTTTGCGTAATTGTATGAAATTGGATGAAAAAGCATACTCTACGATCTTGCATTCAGGTTTTTGGTGCTTTTTTATGGAGGAATGAGAAGATTTTTGGTTTTGGGAGTATGTAGGGTATGAGCGTGGTTTATATTGGAAATGCCTATCGGTATATGTTGGGGCTATCTTTAGATTATTGTAGAGTGAGGAGTGATGCAATTAAATAAACAAGAGATTGAAGTTGTGCAGCAGGAGATTTTGAAGCGATATGCTCAGCAGGGTAGAAAGCTGCCTTGGAGGGCTACGCAAGATCCCTATGCGATTCATATTTCTGAGGTAATGAGTCAGCAAACACAAGTTGATCGTGTGATTCCCTATTGGCATCGTTGGCTTGAGTATATGCCTGATTATCAATCACTTGCCCAAGTTTCCAAGGCTGATCTTTTGACACATCGATCAGGTTTGGGCTTTAATAGTAGGGCTTTGAGGCTTCAAGAATGTGCAAAAGTAGTAGTTGAGCAGTATGGTGGCAGTTTGCCTCAGTCTAGGGATGCGTTATTGGCTTTGTCTGGTATTTGACCCTATACTGCAAGTGCGATTTGTGCTTTTGCTTGGAATTTACCTGAGCCTGTTATTGATACCAATATTAGGAGAGTGTTGATTTTTTTACTTAAATTGAATGAAGAGATTTCGCTTAAGGATTTGGAAAGGATAGCTTGTCAGTTGATTCCTGAGGGAAGAAGTCGTGATTGGCATAATGCTTTGATGGATTATGGAGCGATGCATTTGACTGCGAAGAAGACCAAGATCAAGTCTTTGGGGAAGCAATCTAAATTTGAAGGTTCGGATAGAGAGGTAAGGGGTTGGATTATGAAGTTTTTGACAAGAAAAAAAGAAAAACTGACTTCGGAGATGGTACAGGCAGAATTTCCTAGAAAACAGATTGCTGAGATTGTGGAGGGAATGGTTAAGGATGGGTTGGTGATTGTAGATGGCGAGGAATTGAGGATCGAATAGGGAATGATGAAGTGTTTAGGGGTATGTGTTTTGAGTAAGGGGTATTTTGTGTTTGGTTCTTGTTATGTTTCTGTGCCCTCCACAGTGTTGCAGAGAGCTTGATTCAGTCTCCTATTCTTTCAATCGTTATGTTGAACTTGATTCAGCATTCTAGAAAGCGGATAAGATTCCGGATCGAGTCCGGAATGACAAGTGATCAAGTCTGGAACGACGAGTGATTAAGTATGGAATGATACCGACAACTTAGTCTGCAATGATCAGAGTATCAAAAGTACTGAGTTCAAGATCGTGTATTTAGGATCAATACAAGATGAGGAAATATGACTCCTGATTCTGGTTTGTAGATGATGTGTTGAAAAAAATCAGCTTTATTTATTTTTTTGAAACAAGATGCTTTATTTGATACCAACTCCTATTGGCAATAGAGAAGATATTACTTTGAGAGCTTTGAGGTTACTCAAGGAGCTTAAGTTTTTGATCTGTGAGGATACAAGAACTACGAAAAAGCTTTTGCAAATGTATGAGATCGACTATAGTGATAAGGTCTTTTATTCTTTGACGAGTTTTACTGATAAGGGGAAGTTGGCTTATTATCTTAGTCTTATCAAAGAGCAGGATGTTGGTATGCTTTCGGATGCTGGTACTCCTTGATTGTCTGATCCTGGGAAAATGTTAGTTCAGCTGTGTTATGAGGAGCATTTAAAGTTTTCAGTTTTACCTGGAGCGAATGCCTTGGTGCCTGCGGTCGTTGGTGCTGGTTTTGATACTTCTCATTTTGTCTATATCGGGTTTTTGCCGCAAAAAAAGGGAAGGCAGACGGCTTTGAAGGCGGCGATTGGTCGTGAGCTTCCGACTTTTTTTTATGAATCAGTACATAGGGTTGAAAAGCTTTTTCAGGAGCTACAGGAGCTGGGATTTGAAGGGAAGATTATGGTTGCGAGAGAGCTGAGTAAAATGTTTGAGGAGGTGATGACTTGGGATTTTTCTGAGCTGTATCAGGAATGGCAGGCTTGAAAGCTTGTGTTGAAATGAGAGTTTGTGATTGGATTGTGTCCTGTGAGGAGTTAAAAAAATACAAGAAAAAATCTGATTGAGAGTTATTGGGTAACCGTGACTTTTGATCAGATTTTTTTACTATTGGATAGGTAGTTTTTTTGATCAAGAAAGTTTTGTTTCCTGATTTAGCTTTTTTCGATGAGGTCAAGGAGTTGATCAGATTCTGCTTGATCTGTTTGATGGGCAAGTGCTTCTGCTTGTTTGATCTGCGTTTGTTGTTGTTTTTCTTTGTCCTTTTGTTTTTGTGTGAGGTATTCTTCGGAGTTTGTGAGGTAATTTTCAATTGTTGGGAGATGAGTTTTGATAAAGTCTTCGTTATTTATTTCTTGAACTGCTCGCTTTTCTCCAGCTTTTTTCTCTCAAACGATCCATCCGTTTTTGTGTGGAATACATGTTACTTGAGTGATGGTCTTTCCTTCAGCATCTACTTTATCAATATCTATTCTGTCTTTTCTTGTGATGAGTGGGAGTAGAGAGTTGGTTTGAGGGATTATAACTTCAGGACGGTTTGCAATGATATTAATTTTTGCTACCCCTTGAATGATGTCATTTGGGTCTTTTGCTGGGAAATTGAGTCTCTTTGTACGGTTGAGAGGATCAAAGACTCTTTCTAGCACCTTTTTTCCAAAGGAATGCTCTTTTCTTTCTAGTTTTTCTAGTTGTTTGAGCTTTTTATGTAGTGATTTCATAATTGCGTGTGGAGCTTGCATTTTTTGTTCTGTTTCTGGTGAGTGATTGATTTTTTCCATTGCGATATAATAAAGGATAAAAAACTGAATTGTTTTTGTGTAAAATAAAAACACCCTTATATGTGGTGCTTATAAAGTTAATTGTATAGCGAGGTTTTGTAACCTAACGAACAGAACTTTCCACACATAAGAGTGTTCTTTTCTATTCATTTAAAAAATCACAAAACCATCACTACCAATTAGCTATACCGATATATTAACTTTATAAGCAATGTGAGTATAGTGATTTTTTTGAGTTTTGCAAATTTTTTGTTTTAATTTTTTGTGAAAGGGGTGAATTAGCTCTTTTTATTCTGTGTTTTCTCCTCCTTTTGAGTCTGTATTGTTTTTTTGTTAAAAATCTACTTGCAATTGATGAGTAAATTGCTATAAACTCACTTGCTCTTTTTGAGCCAAGGTAGCTCAGTGGTAGAGCAGAGGCCTGAAAAGCCTTGTGTCGGCAGTTCGATTCTGCCTCTTGGCACCACTTTGATAATGGATGATAGAATGGGCGTGTAGCTCAGGCGGTTAGAGCGCACCTCTGATAAGGGTGAGGTCGGTGGTTCGAGTCCACCCACGCCCACCATTCTATAAAAGTAGAATGTTTTTGCTCGGGAATTAGCTCAGATGGCTAGAGCGCTTGGTTTGGGACCAAGAGGTCGCGAGTTCGAGTCCCGCATTCCCGATGTGATAGTAAATATCTGCTTGTATACTTCTTATCTTGATGATAAGGTTAGATATAGGTGGGTGTGGTTTTGAGAAAGGGTTGATAGCCTTGCTACTTTGTAGTGGGTGACTGTCAAATGATCAAAATCAACTTTTTTTTTGAAAAATCCTCTTGAATTTGTCAAGGAGATTTGTATAGTATGAGGTATGTTTATGATTTTAGTTTATTAAACAGAATTACTATGGCTACTAAACCACACGTAAATGTTGGAACTATTGGTCACGTTGATCACGGTAAGACAACATTGACTGCTGCTCTTACGGCTGTTGCTTCTACAAAAGGGTATGCAGAATTTACAGCGTATGATCAAATCGATAACGCTCCAGAAGAGAAGGCAAGAGGTATTACTATTGCTTCTAGACATGTAGAATATGAAACTGATAACAGACACTATGCACATATTGATTGTCCAGGACATGCTGACTATGTAAAGAATATGATCGTAGGTGCTGCTCAGATGGATGGTGCGATTCTTCTTTGTTCTGCTGTTGATGGACCAATGCCTCAGACAAGAGAACATATTCTTTTGGCTAAACAGGTTAATGTTCCAAAGATTGTTATCTTCTTGAATAAGTGTGATATGGTTGATGATGCTGATATGATCGACCTTGTAGAAGAAGAATTGAGAGAATTGTTGAAGAAGAATGGATATGATGAAAATGCTCCTATTATTAGAGGTTCTGCATTGAAAGCTGTTGAGAATCCAAATGATGAAGTTGCTGCAAAGCCTATCTGGGAACTTTTTGAGGCTTTGGATACTTATATTCCAGTTCCTGAAAGAGATAATGATAAGCCTTTCTTGATGCCAGTTGAAGATGTATTCTCTATTAAGGGTAGAGGTACTGTAGCTACTGGAAGAATTGAAAGAGGTATTATTAAGATGAATGATGAACTTGAACTTCTTGGTCTTGGTGCTGAACCTTTGAAGACTGTGGTTACAGGTATTGAGATGTTCCACAAGGCATGGGAACAGGCTGAATCTGGTATGAATGTTGGACTTTTGCTTAGAGGTGTAGATAAGGATTCTATTGAAAGAGGTCAAGTGCTTTGTAAGCCAGGTACAGTAAAAACTTATAAGAAGTTTGAAGCTGAGGTGTATGTACTTAAGAAGGAAGAAGGTGGAAGACATACTCCGTTCTTGAGTGGATATAGACCACAGTTCTTTATGAGAACTACAGATGTAACTGGAAATATCGAGCTTTCTCCAAGTGTTGAAATGATTATGCCTGGTGATAATGCTAAGATTACTGTTGATCTTATCTATCCAGTTGCTATGGAAGATGGATTGAGATTTGCTATCCGTGAAGGAGGTAGAACTGTAGGAGCTGGAGTGGTAACAAAGGTTCTTGAATAATATCTCAAAAAAAATAAAAATCTGACCTTGGAAAAGGTTTGTTGTTGTATTCTGAGGTCAGATTTTCTTACTATTTATTTTTAATCAAGGGTGTATATGTCAGCTGTAAAAAAAGATCAGAGTCCAAAGTTGAGAATTAAGTTGAAGAGTTATGATGTAAGAATGTTGGAATCTTCTGTTTCTAAGGTTGTGGGACTTTTGGTAAAGTCGGGAGCTCAGATTAAAGGGCCTATTCCTTTGCCAAAGAAAAGGAAGGTGTATACTGTTTTGAGATCAAACTTTAAGTTTAAAAAATCTAGAGAGCAATTTGAGAGAATTTCTTATTCTAGAGTGATTGATGTGGTAGAAACTGCTTCAAAAACTATGGAATATCTTCAGAATCTTTCAATTCCTGTAGGAGTGCTTGTAGATGTGAAGGTTTTTTAGGTTTAGAGTGTTATAAAATACGAATTACGAATTGTGGATATTTTCTATTCGTAATTGGTAATTTGTGCTTTGTTTTTAATTGATCAGAATTTGTGATTATGTCTAATACGAAAGGAGGACTTATTGTGTCTAAACAAGAGATGACAAAAATGTGGATTGATGATAAATTTATAGCAGTTACGCTTGTGAAATTGCTTCCTCAGGAAATTATCAGATATAAGACCAATGAGAAGGATGGATATGTTGCTGCGGTAGTTGGTGTTGAGAAGAAAGAGTTGAAAAAAGAGAAGGGGCAAAAAATTGTATATGGTATGGTGACTGAGTTTCCTGTGAGTGAAGATTTTGTTGCAGCTCATCAGGTTGGTGAAGTGTTGGATACTGCTCTTTTGGATGGTGTTACTTCACTTACTGTGACTGGTTTCTCTAAAGGAAAGGGATTTCAGGGTATGGTAAAGAGATGTAATATCAAAGGAGGTCCTGCTACACATGGTCATAAGTTTACAAGAAGTGGTGGTTCTAAGGGTAATAGAAAGCCTAGAAGAACAATGAAAGGGCATCCTCATGCAGGACATATGGGAGCTGAAAAGTTGACCGTTAAAAGAATTCCTTTGTTGAAGACACTCGATAGAGATGGTGAAAAGTTGCTTATTGTAAAGGGATCTTTGCCTGGGGCTAAAAATTCTAAGTTGAAATTTTTTGTAGAATAGTTTTATGATCTTATAGTTAATCCAAGATGGTATATTCTGTTGATGTATATGATAAGAATGGAAAGGTAGCTTCAAAATTTGATTTTAATGCTCAACTTTTCTCTGATGATATTGTAAATGAGTCTTTGATTCATGAGTATTATCTCTTGCAGACAGCTAATGCTCGTAATGTAATTGCTTCTACCAAGACAAGGGCAGAAGTTGCTGGATCTGGAAGAAAGCTGTATAAGCAAAAAGGTACTGGTAATGCGAGAGTTGGAGATAAGAATTCTCCAATCAGAAGACATGGAGGTGTAGCATTTGGACCTACTACTGAGAGAAATTTTGAAAAACATATGACAAAAAAGGCTAGAAAACTGGCTCTTAATGGACTTTTGACTCTTAAGTTGAAAGAGAATGTGGTTTCGGGATTGGATCTTGATACTATGGAGCCTAATACTAAAGCTGCTCTTGCGCTTCTTGATAAGATGGGTAAGGCAGGAAAAAAAGTATTGCTTGTGGTAGATAAGAAGGAAGATGGAATCTTGAAGTCCTTTAGAAATATTGAAGGATTGAAGTATCTCTTGGTGGATTATCTTAATCCCTATGATCTTATGAATGCTGATGCGATCGTATTTTTGAAGCCAGCACTTGAATTTGTAAATCAGGCTTAATCCTATACTTATTTATGTTTTTTCTTACGACATTATGACATTTAAAGAGAAATTGCAGAGAAGAGCTAGAAAAAATACATCAGTTAAGGCTTTGGTAAAATTTGGTCCTTATGATATTATTTTGGCGCCTGTTTTGACAGAAAAGACTTATAAACAGCAAGAAGTAGCTAATAAATATGTATTTAAAGTGCATAATGATGCTAATAAAAATGATATTGATGCAGCTATTCAGTATATTTATAAAGTAACTCCTGTGAAAATTAATGTAGTAAATACTGCGTTTAAGGGAAGAGAGAGAAGAAAATTGGTAAAGAGAGCTTTCAAAAAGGCTATTGTTACTCTTGCTAAAGATCAAAAAATTGAATTTGCTGTATAATTATTTAGTATTATAAATATTTGATTCAGATGGCTGTAAAAAAGTATAAACCTTATACTCCTTCTAGAAGATTTATGATCGGTTATGATTTCTCTGAATTGACTAAGAAAAGACCTGAGAAATCGCTTACAGTAACTATCGGAAGATCTGGAGGTAGAAATAATCAAGGTAGAATTACCTCTAGATTTATGGCAGGAGGACATAAGAGATTGTATAGAATTGTTGACTTTAAAGGGTATAATAAAGTAGATATTCCTGCAAAGGTAGCTGCTGTAGAGTACGATCCATATAGAACTGCAAGAATTGCTCTTTTGAATTTTGTAGATGGAGAAAAGAGGTATGTGCTTGCATGGAAAGGTGCTGCTGTAGGTCAGGTTGTGATGAATGGTGTTAATGGGGATATTGCTCCTGGAAATAGAAAGCAGTTGAAGGATATTCCTGAAGGTATGAATATATTCAATCTTGAGGTTACTCCGTTTTCTGAAGGTAAGTTGATCAAATCTGCAGGAGGTTTTGCTACACTTGCTGGTAGAGATACTGCTTTGAAGGTTGTATTTGTAAAAATGCCATCTGGTGAGGTAAGAAAGTTTAATGAAAACTGCTGGGCTACGATTGGTGAAGTATCTAATGGAGATCATAAAAATGTTGTGATTGGTAAGGCTGGTAGACAGAGATGGCTTGGTAGAAAACCTAGAGTTCTTGGTAAGAATATGAACCCTGTAGATCATCCACATGGTGGAGGAGAGGCTCATTCTCCTATCGGTTCTAAGAGAGGTCCTAAGTCCTTCAGTGGAAAATTGGTATCTGCTGGAATGAAGACCAGAAGAGGTAAAAAATGGTCTGATAGGTTTATTGTCTCAAAGAGAAAGTAATTTCATAAAAAATGTTTTATATATGTATATAGTTGTTAGATGGCTAGATCTCTAAAAAAAGGTTTCTATGTGAATGAGAAATTGATGAATAAGCTTTTAAAGATGAATGAAACTGGAGATAAGAAGGTAATTAAAGTTTGGGATAGAGCGTGTCATATCGTTCCAGAGATGATTGGATATACTTTTGCTGTGCATAATGGGAAGCAATTTGTAACCGTGTATGTGACTGAAGATATGCTTGGACACAGATTGGGAGAATTTGTTCCTACGAGACTCTTTAGAGGACATCCGTTCTAAGGTATTCAGGTTTCTAAATATTCTATTTAACTATTTAATTGTGTAGTGTTATGAGTAATCAAGTTACAGCAACATTGAAATATGCACTTTTGTCTGATAAGAAGCTTAACCTCATTGCAGGACTTGTTAGAGGTAAAAAGGTAGTAAAGGCTTTGGATATGTTGGAATATATGCCAAAAAAAGGAGCGAGAGTGCTTCATAAGCTTATTAAATCTGCTGCTGCTAATGCGGTAAATAATAATAACCTCTCATTGGATGCTCTCTTTATTGAGAGAATTGATGTGGGGAGAGGTCCAAAGATTAAGAGAGTAAGATTTGTGTCTAGATCTAGGATTAGTCATTATGAAAAGTATAGATCATATGTAAAAGTTGTTTTAAATACTAAGTAGTTTGTGAATATGTGACAAAAGGTAAATCCAATAGGAATGAGAGTTGGGATTATGAAATCACGACCAGCTGAGTGGTTTGCAAAAACAAGAAGAATGTCTGCAGACTTTTTTGTGGAGGATATTCAGATTAGAAATTATCTTGATAAAAAACTTGCAAGATCTGGTGTGGCTAAGGTAGTAATTAGAAAGACTCTTAAAGAAGGTGAAATTATTATTTTCGCATCCAAGGTAGGTGTTATTATGGGAAAAAATGGAGAGAAGATTAAGGCATTGGAGGCTGATCTTAGTAAGAAATTTGGAAAACCTTTTAAGATTACTATTAAAGAAGTTAGAACTCCTGAGCTTTCTGCTAAGATTATGGCTGAATTTATTGCTTCTCAGCTCGAAGCGAGAATGCCATATAGAAAAGTGGTAAAAAATGTGTTGGCTAAGGTAATGGAAAAGGGAGCAAGTGGAATCAAGATTCAGATTGGTGGAAGATTAGGAGGTACTGATATTGCTAGAAGTGAGAAGTTTATTGATGGTAGAGTATCTTTGCAGACCTTCAGATCTGATATTGATTATCACTATTTGCAAGCTATGACAAAATATGGTGTGCTTGGTATTAAGGTATGGATTGAGAAAGGAGTGCTTGCTGGTGCTAAGAAAAAAAGTAAAAAAACGCTGAATTTGGATTAATTTTTGTGGTGTTATTGTTGGATTATTTTTAATTGAGATATTGTTATTATCATGTTGTTGACTCCAAAAAAATGGAAATATAGAAAGCAGATTGTTCCATCTCTCAAAGGGAAAAGTGCTAGAGGAAATTTTGTAGCGTTTGGTGAATACGGTTTGAAGGCTACAACAAGTGGATACTTGACCAATAAACAACTCGAAGCTGCTAGAAAGGTAATCGTAAGACATACCAGAAAAGTAGGTCAACTTTGGATGAGAGTATTTCCAGATACTCCTATTACCAAAAAAGGACTTGAAATGCCGATGGGATCTGGAAAGGGAGATGTAGATATTTATGCAGCTCCAGTAAGAAAAGGGAGAATTGTATTTGAGCTTTCTGGACTTTCTAGAGAATTGGCAGAACAGGTAATTACAAGTGCTTCCAAGAAATTGCCTATTAAAGCGAGATTTGTGGCAAAAGGAGAGATTAAGTAATATTTTTATACCACTAAGATGTTTTGTAATGAAAGGAACTGGTTTGTTTATGAAAGAACTTCTTTCAAAGGATATTAAAAGCTTGGTTGCAATGAGAAGACAATTGAAACAAGAACTCTTTGAATTGAGGATGAAAAATAGTCTTAGAGCTTTGAAAGAGACTCATAAAATTGGAGATATTAGAGTGAAAATTGCGAGAATCAATACTGTTTTACAATCTAAGATTAATGCATAATGACAATTATCGGTGAAAAAAATATCAAGGAATTGATTGGAGAGGTTGTAAGTAATAAAATGCAACAGACTTGTGTAGTTTTGGTAAAGTCTGTAAAGATGCACCCTATCTATAAAAAGAGATTTGTGGTAAGAAAGAAGTATTATGCACATAATGCTGATAATAAAGCTACTTTGGGTGATACAGTAAAGATTAGATTGGTAAAGCCAATTTCTAAGACAAAGAAGTGGAATATTATCGAGGTATTATAGTTTTAGATTGTTTAGTTTTTCTATAATGTTGCAACAAGAATCGTTGGTTGTGGTGGCTGATAACACCCAGGCAAAAAAAGCAAAAATTATCAGAGTATTGAAAGGATCTACTGGTAAGACTGCAAGAGTGGGTGATAGAGTTGTAGTTGCTATTAAAGAAGCAGCTCCTGCAGCTTCAGTGAAGAAAGGGCAGGTATGTCAAGCTGTTGTGGTAAGGACTAAAAAAGAGATTGCAAGAAAGGATGGAAGTTATATTAGATTTGCTGATAATGCTATCGTTCTTTTGACAAAAGATGCTAAAGGGAATATGAATCCTATTGGTAAGAGAGTTTTTGGACCAGTTGCGAGAGAACTCAGAGAAAATTATAGAAATATTACTAATATGGCTGAAGAAGTATTGTAATCATCTATGAAATTTATTTGTAATTGTATTATCTCATGAAAAAGCTTAAAAAATCTGATCCAGTGATTGTTATTTCAGGAAAGCTTAAAGGTGCTGTTTCTGTGATTGAGTCAGTGGATGGGGATATGGTATATCTTAAGGATGTTAATGTGGTGAAGAAAGCTGTAAAAGGGCAAGGATTTGTAAAAAAGACTCTTCCGCTTCATCATTCTAATGTGGCTTACTACCTTGCTGATACTAAACAGGCTACCAAGCTTGCTGTGGAAGTACAAAAGGATGGAAAAAAGGTGAGAAAAGCTAAAAAAACTGGAAAGATTATCGATTAGTGATTTTAAATATTTTTGATTGTTTAGGTATGAAAAAGTCTGAATTGTTTGCAAAACTGAAGGATCATTTGCAACTTGAAAATATCAATCAAGCCCCAAAGGTAGATAAAGTGATTATTGCTATGGGTATTGGTTCTTTGGTAACGAGAAAGGGACATAAGGATTTTGAGGAATTTGAGAGAAATTTGGTAAGAATTGCTGGACAAAAGCCTGTCTTGATCAAATCAAAGAAAGCGATCTCAAACTTTAAGCTTAGAGAAGGGATGCCTTCTATGCTAAAAGTGACATTGAGAGGTGATAGAGCGTATGATTTCTTGGATAGATTTGCAAAGATTGTTTTGCCTAGAATTAGAGATTTCAGCGGAGTTTCTAAGAAGAATTTTGATCCTAAGGGAAACCTTAATCTCGGACTTCAGAATTATAATATTTTTCCAGAGTTGGGGGTAGATGATGTGACAATTCCTATGGGATTGCAGATTACTGTGGTAAGTACTGCTGGGACTCCAGAGGCTACACAAGCCTTACTTCAGGAAATGGGATTCATCTTCAAGTAGAATTATTTATATTTATCAATTGTTACTGATGGCAAGAACTGCATTAAAAGCTAAACAATGAAAAATGTTTGAGAAAAGATTTGTGAAGGGAGAAAAGCTTGAACAACCAACTAAATACTATAATAGATGTAGACTGTGTGGAAGGTCAAAGGCATATATTAGAGACTTTGGAATCTGCAGAGTATGTCTAAGAAGATATGCTAGAGAAGGACTTATTATGGGACTTAAGAAAGCAAGTTGGTAGGAATTTCGTTTTATTTTATGAATTGTACTGATAAAGATGAGTTATGTTAATGCACCAGTTCATGATCTGTTGATAAGAATAAAGAATGCATATATGGCGAGAAGAACTACTGTTGATGGAGTGGTTTACTCAAAATTTAAGGCTAATATTCTAGACCTTTTGAAACAATATGGTTTTGTGAAGGATTATTCGATTCAAGGGACTGAGTCTAAAAAAATGATCGCTATTGAATTGAAAAAGGTAGTAAATCCTGTCAATGATATTCCTTCAGTGAAATTCTATTCAAAACCATCTAGACCATGGTATGTGGGATACAAGGATCTGAAAACTGTTGCAGGTGGAAAGGGACTTGGAATTATTTCTACAAATCAAGGATTGTTGCCTGTTCATGTGGCTAAGCAAAAGAAATTAGGAGGTGAGCTAATTGCTGAAATTTACTAGTTCGGTAGTTGGATTTGCTTTATTGTTATTACTTTACTATTTAAATTGCGATTAAATGTCAAAAATTGGTAAGAAGCCTCTTGCTATCCCACAAGGAGTTGAGGTGGTGTTGACTGGGAATGTTGTGAAAGTAACAGGTCCTAAGGGAACTCTTTCTTGGACTCATCCGGAGGGAGTGAAAATTGACCAACAAGAGTCAGAATTAACATTTTCTATTCTTTCTGATGAACATAAAAATCTTTGGGGATTGACAAGAACCTTGGTAGCAAATATGGTGGAAGGGGTGTCTAATGGATATGAGAAAAAGTTGCTTATTATCGGAGTTGGATACTCTGCAAAATTGGAGGGAAGGACTTTGGTACTTTCACTTGGCTTTGCTCATAAAGTGAACTATGCTCTTCCTGAGGGAATTGAAATGAAGGTTGAACAAGATCCAAAGGGAAATACTGTAGTGATCATCTCAGGTATTAGTAAAGAATTGGTAGGTGAGGTAGCTGCAAAAATTAGAGCATACAAAAAACCTGAACCTTATAAGGGGAAGGGTATCAGATATTTTGATGAATATGTGAAGATTAAGCCAGGTAAATCAGCGAAAAAATAGTGTTGGATAGGTTGTTTTACATTATTATATGTTTATTGTTATGAGTTATTTGAAAAATAAACTCCAGGATAAAATTAGAAAATATTTGAGGAGAAAAAATAGAGTGAATGCTAAGATTAAAGCTCAACAGCCTGCATATAGATTGTTGGTGGGGAGATCAAATCTCTATGTGACTGCTCAAGTGTTGGATTTGGCTGGGAATGTAGTGGCTTCCTGCTCTGATAAGGGATTGGCTGGTGCTACAAAAACTGCAAGAGCTGCTGCTGCTGGTGAAGCCTTTGCGGTTACTCTGAAGGAGAAAGGAGTTGAGAAAATAGCTTTTGATAGAAATGGATACCTCTATCACGGAAGAATTAAGGCCTTTGCTGATGGGGTAAGAAAGGGAGGAATTCAGTTTTAAGGAGTTCTTGAATACTATTTATCTGTATAAATTACTATGTCTATGAGACCAGAAAGAGATAACAGAAGAGAGAGACCAAAGAAGGAATTTGAAGAGTTGCTTTTAGAAGTGAGAAGAGTAACGAGAGTTACTACTGGAGGTAGAAGATTGTCTTTTAGAGCAACTATTTTGATTGGTAATAAAAAGGGAAAAATCTGACTTGGGATCTCAAAAGGAAACGATGTTGCAAGTGCTGTTCAGAAAGCATCTCATGAGGCTTACAAGAACATCTTTGAAGTGCCGTTGACCAAGAATGATACTGTACCTTATCCAATTAGTATGAAATTTAAGGCTTGTGTAGTTAAGCTTTTGCCTGCATCTGAGGGTACTGGTTTGAAGGCTGGTTCATCTATTAGATCGGTGTTGGAATTGGCGGGATATTCAAATATTTTGTCAAAGATGGTAGGATCTAATAATAAGCTTAACAATGCTTTGGCTACTATCAAAGCTTTGTCTGCATACAAACATGCTGATTACTTTGTTGGTTTGAAAACTGCTAAGGTAGCTGAGACTGCTGAGCTAAAGGCTCCAGCTCAGGAAGCTGAGTCTACTGCTCCAGTTGAGGAGAAAAAGGCTCCAGCAAAGAAAGCTCCAGCTAAAAAGGCTTCTGTGAAAAAAGCTGAAAAGGAAGACTAATTCAGTATTCGCTTTTTAAATGATTATGATAATTAGATAATGAAACTTCATAGTTTGGTGAGAAGTAAAGGTCTCAAAGATAAACTTAATAGAAGAGGAAGAGGAAATGCTTCTGGAAGAGGAAATTTTTCAGGAAGAGGATGTAATGGACAAAAGTCTAGAAGTGGTCACTCTATGAAGCCTTTCTTTGAAGGAGGTCAGACTTCAGTAGTGCAAAGAATGCCTAAGCATAGAGGATTCAAGAGATATTATAAATTGGTAGATACTATTGAGGTAGTGAATTTGGCTGCTCTTGAGAAGGATGAGAGAATTACTTCTATGGTCAATAAGGAACTTTTGGTAGATCTTGGATATATTCGCTCTAATGCTGATGCTGTTAAGGTATTGGGGAATGGTGATTTTTCTAAGGCATTATCTTTTGAAGGAATTGAACTTTTTTCAAACTCTGCTAAAGCAAAAATTGAGAAGGCAGGTGGAAGCATTAAATAGTATTTCTTTTGTGATGAGAAGAACGCGACCTGCTATCGCGTTTTCTTCTTTAATTACTCTTTGGTAGGTTTGCTCTTTTTTGGAGAGAAATTCCTTGCAAATTATTCTTAAATAGATATTACTGGTATTGATCTTTAGCTTGATTATAGCGTATTACTATGAAGCGTACAAACAATTTTTTTAAAAAATTAGGGGAGATATTTTCTAATAAGACCATTAGAAATAAAATTCTTTTTACTTTAGCTATTTTGGCTATTTATAGATTATTGGTTTTTGTTCCTGTGCCATTTGCTGATATCGGAACTCTTCTTTCTCATACTTTGGGAGGTACTTCTGATTATGGGTATTTTGTAATGCTTTTGTGAGGAGCATTGGATCAGTTTGCGTTTATTGCGATTGGTATTTCTCCTTATATTACTGCTTCGATTTTGATGCAGTTGGCAGGTGTAGTGATTCCTGCGGTAGAAGAGTTGAGCGAGCAAGGGGAAGTAGGACAAGCTAAAATCAATCAGTATACGAGATATTTGACTTTGCCATTTGCGTTTTTGCAAGGTATTGGGTCGGTATATTTGATCAATAGTATGCTTGGTGGTGCTGTAATTGAGACCACTGTGGCAAACGTATTGTTGTCCGCATTTGTGATGACAGTTGGTTCGATTATGTTGATGTGGCTTGGTGAATTGATTACCAGCAAGGGAATTTCTAATGGAATTTCAATGTTGATCTTTGCATCTATCGTAGCAGGGATTACTCAGCAGCTTTATGGTTCTTTTGCTTCTGCTCAAAGTGTTTGGGGAATGGCATTGTTTATGTTGGTGATTGTCTTGGTATTGGTTGTGCTTTCTATTTTGATGCTCAAATCGATCAAAGAAATTGCGATCATTTATGCGAAACAGGGAAAAGTACAGCAGTCTTCTATGCTTCCGATTCCTCTTAATCCTGTAGGAATGGTGCCTATTATCTTTGCTATGGCATTTGTTTCTTTCCCTTATTTGTTGGCAAAGTTGGTGATTCAGTTTAACCCTGCAAATACGCCTTTAGTTGAGGTTGCAAGATGGATTGAGACTCATTTTAATATCTACTCTCAAAATCCTGGTGGATGGGCGGTATTTGTTTATCTGATCTTTATTGTGCTGTTTACTTTCTTTTATGCGATGATTACCTTTAGTCCTGATAGGATTTCAGATAATATCCAGAAAAGAGGTGGCTTCATTCCAGGAATTAGACCAGGAAAGGCTACTGCAAAGTATATCAATAAAATCTTGATGCATCTCTGTCTATGGGGTGGTTTAGGATTGGCATTGATTGGAATTTATACTTATGTGTTGCAGTGGTTGCCATTTGTACAGGTGATTGTTGAGGCGATTGGTTCATTGCCAATGGTTGTGACTGGATCTGGAGTGATTATTATCGTAGGTGTGGTACAGGAAATTATCAATAAAATTGAAGGAGATTTGGTGATGAAAAAGTATGAAGCTTATGAATAATCGTTGATAGTATAGATGGATTGCTGGATATGAGGTGATCTATCAATAGAGAGTTGATCTTTGTTTAAGGATCAGCTTTTTGTTTAGTTTGTTTCATTGTTCTTTTGATAAGAGAGGTGAGGATTTTTTTGTTATTCTGTATTTGAGTTGGGAACTAGATTGTGGATCAAGTTTGCAGAGCTTGGGAGCAAGTAGGTATTAAAAAAATCTTGTTCAAATCTTTTTTTTGAGAGGAGAAGGAACAAAAAAAGTCTGATTTTCGTTTATGGAAGTCAGTTTTTTTCTTTTTAGAAATTTGCTTTATTTCTGTTTCTGTGTATACTTGAGAGTGTTTATATTCTTGGGAGTACTATGAGAGAAACGATATTTTTTAATAGAGATCAGCTGAAGATTATCCGTTGGTATGGGTATCTGTATTATTTGGTTTTTGAGTATGGAATATGGATTTTTTCTGCATTGGCTTCTTTTGTGGTGGTGTGGCTTTTCTTTTTTACTTCGTATTTTTCTCATCTTGGTCTCAAGGAAAATATCGATGTGACCGATGTTCAAAATCAATTAAGACAAGAATATCTGGGACAGCGTTCTCTTGTATCATCTTTTAGTGGTTTTCAGCTTTTGTGACTCTGAGGAACGGTAGAAAGCACTACTTGAGTTCTTACCTCTCAGGATAATTTGATTGTCTATGGAAGTGGGGTGGTTTTGCCAAGAATGTTTAGCATAGCATTGCCTAATTCTCTTGCGATCTTGCAAAGTATTGGAGAGGAGAAGTATGATGCTGCTTTTTTGTATCAGTATTTTGGCAAGGTGTTGATTGCTGGATTACAGGCTTCCTATGATCATTCTAATCCCTATTATGCGATTGCTCTTTCGGAAGGATTGAGAGAAAAGTTTGGTTTGAGTTGTTTGGAAGGGGCGAGCAAGTATAGTTTTGTATGTAAAGCGTATGTAGATCAGTTTTTGGAAATTTTCCCTATGTTTGATCTGGCAAAGAATGAGGAAGCGATCAAGGAGACACCTGCTTTGCCAGTAAGAGATGATTTTTTTGAGCTTTATGAATATATGAAAGGAGATTATACGATTTGATCTAGGCTTTGTAAGGGGATTTTGCAATATCTGCAGTATGGAGGGAAGAATGATGATCGTTTTTCTCCGATTTTTCATAGCTGTGGATCTGAGATGTATAATCAGTATGTATTTTTGAGAGATTTTCTATTGCTTACAGATTCTTTGCGTTTAGGCTATTTGGATGCGAAGGTTTATGCTTCTGCAGTTTTGAATCAGTATAAATTGTTTTCTTTGCAACAGTTATTATACCAGCGTTTGACGAGGTCTGAAAATACTGAACCCTTATTGCAAGCGTATTTAGAATTTTTGTATGAAGTGTTGACAAGAGAGGGAATGAGAGGAGTATCGCTTTTGGGGCAGTTTGCTAAAGATTTTAGCTATTGGTATAATACTCATATTTTGTTGCCCTATTTGAGAGATGAGAATTCTAAACTCAGCAAAGAAGTCAGAACTAATTTTATGAGCAAACTATTGGTGATTGATAATGGGAATAAAAATCTGAATGTGCTTGGTTTAGCTGCTCAGACAAGCTTGTTCAAATCCAAGACAACTCCTTCCCTCTCGCTTCAGGAGCAGGAAAAGACTTTGGAAGAACAGTTTAAAGCTACATTACCTGTACAGTTTAGATTGACTGCCTTGACGAGATGAGAGGATGGTGGACATTTGATCGTGGAAGGTGTGGATCAAGCGACTCAGGTTGCTTTGAAAGCATATTTGAAATTTGATGCGACAAGGTTTTATGTAGAGCGTATTGAGGTTGCGGATACGCCATCATTGGAAGAGTTTGTGAATGCGATTTTGCAGGTAGATCGTTATAATTTTGTGAAGATGCTTTGACTTTTGGCAGATAATTTAGCGATTGCAGAGCAAAATCAGGCTTTATCTTTGGATTTTTGTAAACTCTTGTCTGCTGAATATCAAAATGATATGGTGAGCTGTACTGCTGAGGAGATTCGTATTGTAAAAAAGATTACTGATCAAGGTTCTGGTATGCTTTATACCTTTGGACTGGAGAAGGGGCTTTTGAAGCGTGTAGAGGTCGCAGACAAGCTCTTGGAGACTCAGCTGCTCAAAGAAATTGATTTGACGAGTATGACGCAGGAGAAGACTTTGCATATGATTCCTCTGATTTTAGCGTTTGAACCTAAAGATCATCAATCAGGATTTGGGCTTAAGGAGCAGCTTCTGGTCAATGATAAATTTGTTAAATACTTTAAACAAGCACCTAAGAAGGTTGATATTGTTGGAGGGGTGGTAAAAGTCTATTTTACGCTTCAGGATATTAATTTTATTGGAACCTATGATATTGCAACGCATCGTTTGGCGCCTATTGCATTAGATTTTGGAACAGTGCGTAGTCCAGTTATTATCCAAAAGATGGAGTTGTATTTGATGGATAGTGCTATTGAAGAGCTTAATCGTTTTGTTCTCGCTCCTGTGAAGTATTTGGAAGCACTCAATGCAAATCTTGTCAAAAGATATTTTCAAGATGGTAAACTCAAAGCTTAATCTTGGATGTTTATATAAAAATAAGGGAAGTTGATGGTATCCCTTATTTTTTGTTTTTGAGTCCTGCGAGTGTAGCATCCATGGTCTCTAATGCGCTATGGAGGGTATTGAGGAGTGCTTTATTTTGTGTGAGAAAATTGGCAAGCGTAGCATTGGTATGTCCGATATTTTGGGTGGTGAGGGTTTTGGTGATGTCGATAGGATCGCTATTAGGAGATGGTGCTTGTGGACTATTATCTGGTTTGATACTGTTTTGGGAGGATGAGGAGCTTTGGGAGTGATGGGCTTGGAGAATATAGCTGTTTCTGTGCTGGGGTTTGGTGGAGTTGAGGAGCTGGTCATAGGTAAGTTTGTTTTCGTTTTCTAGCTCTTTTTGGGTGGTGGCAGTAGGAGAAATTTTGGTAGAGAGGTGAGCTGATATACTGGTGGATTTGCTGATGTCGCTTGCTACTTTGGTTGAACCTAAGAATTCGTGACTGGTTTGGTTGGTAGTCAGTTTTCCTCCGTTTGCAAGGCTGTCGGCCACAGAATGGAGTTCGTTGATGGTCTCTGCGATGCTATAGATGGTTTTGCTCGAGGTATTGGGTTGGATGATCTTGCTGGGAATAGTACAAAATCTGATCCTCAATGCTCAGGCATCTACAATAGGAAAGGTCAGTTCCTCTTCGATTTCTGATCCTAATTTTTTCATCATATCTGTTAGGACATGTGTATCAGATTTGCCTCCATTGAGTGCTGAGGCAAGGGTTTTTTCGATGGTGATTTCTGGTGAGCTGATTTCTCCACAGAGGCACTGGAGTTTGCAGACTGCTTTTTCATCAAAAGGGAGGTCATCACATTTTTTGGTACAGGATTCTAATTCCTTTTTTTGGTCTTCGGGGTTGAGTTGTGGAGATCAAGGAGTGGTATTTGTAGATCAGGAGGTATTGGTGTTGGGAGGAAGGGGACCTCAAGGATTATTGTTTTTAAGATTTTGGAGCGTAGTATGGGTAGTTTGCTGGTGTTGCTGTTGTTGTGTTGAAGAGCCGAGAGGGGCTTGTGTTGAAGATGCTCAAGTTTGTGCTGTGCTGGAGTTTTGAGAGGATGGAGCCGTGCTTTCTGATGGGAGGCAGAGGTTTTGGAAGAGAGGGTGGTTGTGATTTCCAAGGGTGGTATGCGGTGTTTTGGTAGTGTTGATAAAGGTATTGATGCTTGTATCTTCGGTAAGTGGAGTTTGCGTAGAGGGGAGTGTTGGAGCGGTGATTGGTGGAGGGGTGGTAGTGCTTTGTGGATTAGAGGTGTTTTGTGAGCTGGAGTCTGGCTGGGATGTGGAGTCGGTCGTGATATTTGCGTTTTGTGTGGTGGGTGAGGTTGGCGTGTCGGAGGATCAGCTTTGTGATTTTTTGCTATTGTCAAAATTTGGCATTTTGTAAAAAATGAGTTCTGGTTGGGGTTTGAAACTTTCAAAAAGGATAGTACCTACCTGAGCTATGTCGTGCATAATGTCAAAATCAGCATCCTTGGTATCTCCGTTTCGGTATTTGTTGTTGCCTAGGTTTGCCTCCGAGATGATTTGGTTTTCTTGCAGGGTTTGCTCGATGATGAGGTATTCTCTGTTGATGATATTTTGGCATCTTGGTAGGGAGAGGGGATGGATACTATTGATCGGAAGGACACATTTGGAGAGTTGTTGGCAAGTGTTGTGTACTTGATTGGTATTGATTAGCTTGTTGATGTCTTTACCTGCTTTGATCTGTTCTTGTTCAACTTGTTGTCTGAAGCGCTCATTTCTCATCAGGAGGATATTGCTGATCTCTTCTGTGGTCAAAGAGCAGAGGGGATAGCGTTTGGTAAGGGCTTCTTTGGTATGCGTGAGTGCCTGGGCGATGGGTCAGGTTTCTTTGAACTTTTGGGTTTGGAGGTTGTTTAGAAAAAGATAGGGATTGACCTTGTTTTCGAAAAAGTATTTGTTGAGCATGCGTTCCTCTTGCTGGGCTTGTCGTTGGGAGATGGTTCTTTCTAGAGCATCGAGATTGAGTGAGATTCCCGCTCAAAAGACCGCTATACTGCTTGTGTAGCAGAGTTTGGTGCATCAGTGGAGGAGTTTATCCAGGAATTTGTGCATTTTGCAATTTGTAGTAGAGGGAGTAAAATGGGGAGATGAGTTTATTGAGTTTAGCTCTGAGTTTTAGGAGGTCTTCTTGGTAAGCGAGGAGTCCGATATGGAGTGGATAGCTACTATGAAGGTCTGCGATTTGTTGCAGGGTTTGATTGGTAACAGTGAGGATATTTTTGTGGCTGTATTCTAGGTATTTGAGTTCAGCTTTGGTATTGTCATCAGGGTTGGTGTGTTTGAGGAGATGGGATTTGTAGTAGGAGCTAAAGAGGGTGTATCGGAGGAGTTCGTTGTAGATGAGATCGATGATAGGAGTCATCCTTTCATCACTGAGGGTATAGAGTTTGCAAAAGAGATGATGGTAATCTTCAGGTTTTTGGTTGTTTTGGAGGCAAGAAGATTTTTTTTTGCTTTCGAGTTCATCAGGTTTGACAAGGAGTTTATTAGGGTCGATGAGTTTGAAGTTTTTGAAAGTTTTTTGGAAAGATTTGATATTTTTTTTCATAATGGCACATGTCTCAGGATAGCTACGAGTTTTCCCATCGCAAAAGGGATTTTCTTCGTTGCCAATGGAGAGTTTGGTGCTCGTGAATTGATTGATGGCGTCTTGGAGTGCTTTTTGTGAGGTAAAGTTTGGCTGGGTAATGCCATAGATTTCTCAGATTTTGAGGATGGTAAGCTCGCTGATGATGTCGGTGATGATTTGTTCTGTGAGGCGTGCGAGATTGCAGGTTGGATGGTATTTGTTGTCATGGTAGCAGGAGGCAGGGTATTTGAGTTGTTGGAAAGAAGTGGTTTTGAGGCTCCCTTGTTCTCCTGTGCCAACGAAAGGGCTAAAGCGTTCTGCTGGAAGGATGTTGTTTGCTCAGCAGAGTAGTCTCAAGAAGAGCGATTGCTGGCTACTATATCGTTCTTGTGTGGTGGAGGTGTTGGGGGCAATGGGAAGATTGAAGCCTTGAGAAACCTCATCACGGAGTGCAGTTTCGCAAAAAGTAATCAAGATGCTTTCTTTGCTTGTGATGCTATGAGGGTCTGATGAAAAGTGTCGTAGTGTCTTCATCTGTTCTGGTATGGCAAAAGAGGCTCCAAAGCTTATGGAGGTCATGCCGAAGAAGCTCGTAGTCAAAGTAAGGATGAAGAGTTGAACTCAGATTTTCATAGCTGATAGGAGGGATAAAAGTTATTGTGCATAGCAGATGGAAGGTTTGTTGCCACATTGATATTCACAGATGTCTTTGAGATTTTTTCTAGCTCCTTTTTCTTTATTACCGATGAGGGTTTCGATTTGCTGGATGGTATGACTGAGTACACCAAACTGAGAGGAAAGCACAAGGGTATCATGGTATTGGGTGGTCGTGATGATGTCATGTTTGCTTTTTGCGAGGAGGATGAGGTCATCAGTGAGGATTTGATAGAGGTCAGGATTTTGTTGATTTTTTATGGAGATGTCGATGTCATTTGGCTTTTTGGCGTTTGTTTGCTCAGTTGTTTTTGTGTCTTCTTTTTCCTCTTTTTTGAAGGTCTCTTTTATATCGTTTGCAAAGTCCTTGAGAGAATTCCATAGTTTTTGTGTGGCTTTTTTTGCATTTTGTCGTTGGTTTTTGGTGTTTTCTGTGAGGGCGAGGATGCCGCTCTGTTGCTTGGTCGTAAATCTGCTGGTATCAATATTGTAGACCTCTCTGAGGAGAGTTACCTCCTCTGCTGTGAGCTCGTTGTGTTGGCTGGAAAAAGGGCGATTGAATCCGTTCCAGGCTTTTTTTCGCCTTTCTCTAGCTTCCTTAATAGTATTTGCAGCAGATTTTCAGGTTTGTTTTGTATTTGTTCGAAGGTGTTTGATGTTTTTCCATGAGTTTCCGAGATCGGCATTACACTTAAATCCAAAGGTCAGTCTGGTGCAAGCGTAGTCTTGGTCAAGCTGTTCGATTCGTTCAGGATGGAAGATGAGCAGTGTGGTCATGGCGTCTAAATCTTCAGTATCTTTGGCTGCTAGGAAAAATTTCATCACTGTATTGAGTCTGCTGAGTTCTATAAATATTTTAGAATACTTGATGTTGTCTGGAATGTGGGAGTCAGGACTGAGGAGTTTTTTGTCGATGTAGGTTTGGATAAGGGCGTTGATTTTTTCACTATCCTTGATCGTACTCATGGTTTTCCCTCTTTTCCCCGTAGTGTGTATGGTTGAGCGAAGGAGGGATTCGATTTGGAGGAGTTTGCGTCGGTCTCTGACAATCGGTCTATCGTGAAAGAGGATGCTAAAGCTTAGAAAGGGGTCTAATCCAGCTATTTCATTGGATAGTCCGAAAAGAAGCAGTGTCGTAGCATGGGAGATAACGAGGTTTTCTATAGCGGTACCAAGGATTCTGCTGGTTTGTCCGATGAGGCTGTTATTGAAGTCTTCGAGTCCTTCAAGGGTGAGAACCTTATTGGTAAAGAGTCCTCCGTCTGGGGTATGGATGGTTTCTTGCACGGTTTCAAACGGATTGCTATAGAGGAGACCGAGGATTTGGTTTTGAAATTCGAGATAAAGATTCATGCTCGCGGGGGTGGCTTGGCAGACAGGAGGGGTGTCTCCACAGCTGGATTGTGCAGCTACTCAAAAAGGGCTGATCAAGCAGCTACTCAAAAAGATAAGAATTCAGATTTTTGTTAAACGCTGATGCATGATTTTTTTTGTCCTCGTAAAATTATTCTTTGGGGTCAGGTTTTTTTATCTCTTGCAAAATACTGACTTTTCTTTATATACTAATATGATCGTTTTTATCAAGTAATTAAGATACCAAAAATGGAATTGGCACATTATGAACAGCAGATGAAAAGAGCACTTGCTTATCTTGAGCAAGAGTTTGCAGGTTTGCAGGTAGGAAGAGCTACCAGTGGGCTTGTGGAAAATATCAATATTGAAAGCGAGTACGGAACTATGAAACTCAATACTTTGGGACATATTACCGTATTGGATACGACAACTTTGAAAATTGAACCTTGGAATAAGGCTGATGCAAAGCCTATTGAAACTGCAATTTTTAAGGCTGATTTGGGAGTGGGAATTGACAATCAAGGGAGTCATCTTTTGATCAAAATCCCCGCTTTGACCCAAGAAAGAAGAGATCATATTGCAAAGCAAGTAAAGTCTATGGGAGAAGAGGCTAAAACACAGATTAGACAAGTCAGACAGGATGCGATGTCAGATACCAAAAAGCAGTTTACTGCAAAAGAGATCTCTGAAGATGTGCATAAAGCTAATGAAAAAAATATTGATGAATTGACCAAGACTTGGACTGCTAAAGTGGATAGTTTGGTAAAAGCTAAATCAGATGAAGTGATGAAGATTTAATTATTTAAGAGGATGGAATATGAAAGAAATTACAAAGAAAAAGTCAGAACTTTTGAAGGGAATTATTTTGATTGTTGTAGGGACTGTCTTTTTGATTAATACCCTTTTTGATGTGGATTTAGAGATTTTTTGGAAAATCGTTGCAAGAGCATGGCCTTTGGCAATTATTGTTCCTGGAGTATTTCATGTTTTGGGGGCATATACCAAAAAAGAATAAGGCTGAGTTTTTTATTTTGTAGTGTATTGTGATTATGAATGTATTTTCGATACTTTGGGCAGAATTGCTCTATCGTCCGATTTTTAACTTTTTGATTGTATTCCTAGCGATTTTTGGTGGGAATATGGGGATTGCTATTGTGCTTTTGACCTTGCTGATTAGATTGCTGCTGCTGAGAAATAGCGTAGCTGGAGCAAATATGTCCAAAGGAATGACCAATTTGCAGCCAAAGATGGAGGCTTTGCAAGAGAAGTACAAGGATGATCCAAAGAAACTCTCTGAGGAGACAATGAAATTGCTCAAAAAAGAGGGTGCAGGTCCAATGAAAGGATGTCTTGCAATGCTGGTACAGTTGCCAGTTTTTATCGGATTGTATCAGGTAATTCTCAAGTTTGCTGCTGGAGAAGTGCCTCATGAATGGTTGTATAGCTTTTTTTGGGGATTTGGCAATCAGTTTTTGACGGTTGGTAATGTAGATCCGATATTTTTGGGAATTGATCTGTTTGCTAAAAACAATTTGGCTTTGGCATTGATCGTGGCTGCGGTAAATTTTGTCCAGTTTTGGCTTACCAGTCTGACTCAAAAGGCAAATAAACCAGCAGCGATGCCTGGAGGTATGCAGATGCCTGATATGTCCAAGATGATGACGATTATGAATGTATTTATGACTTTTACGATGGCGTTTATCGTATGGCAGTTTCCTGCTGGAGTAGGGCTTTATCTCTTGGTGACTTCACTCTTTAGTGTGGTGCAGTATTTAGTGCAGTATAGAGTATTGCTCAAGGCACAATGGGATAGTAAATTTCATAAAGGAAAGCCTGTAGTGATTGAGAAAAAATAGTTTGAAAAATCTGAATTTTAGATATGTGTTTTTCTGGGAGATGGCGAGTAGAACCAATAAACAAGGAATTGCAAAAAAAAAGGCTCAACAAGCTAAGCAAGCGAGTAGAATTAGAGGAGCAAAGAGGTTTGATTACCCGAAGAGAAAGCTTGAATTAGATGCAGCCAAGGAGTTGTGAATTGTGGGTGTATATACCAATCCTAAGGGGGCAACCTATAATTGGTTTCTCAGAGGGAGAAAGGTATGTTGGGAAACAAGATTGAGAACTGATCCTGATGGCTATAGGTATGTGAGAACTCCAGCAGGCGGGTCTGAGATGGTTTTGGCGCCAGCTTCTGGATGGACAAGAGGGAAAATGAGAAAGATGGTCAGAAGATAAGTATATTCTTGAGGAGAGGCTTTCAGCCTTTCTTTTTCTTTATGAAGAGAGAAAATTGTGATAAAGAAAAAAGACCCCTTTGAGGAGTCTTGGTAGTTAGTATTAGTGATGATATTTAGTTGGCTTTTCTCGAAACTACTCTGTATCCTGCGTAGAGTGCAAGCGTAATTCCGATCATAAGCAGCATATCTTCTACTGGTCCTACCTGTGGAGTGACCGTGATTTCAGGAGTTACTGTGGTTTCCTGTCTCGCATTCACACTGTATCTGACTTCTTTTCCTTTTGCATCTCTTGGAATAAATGCAAAGAGGTATTCCTGGGTCTGAGGGTCAATGGCGTATTCAAATTTTGCTTGTTGCATCGGTACTGTAGCTAGTGAGACATATTCACCTTGCTCCTTATTGAAGATCCAGATTTCCACATTTGCAGACTGAGGAAGTGCTGTCCAGCTGAGGGTAATGGTATTTGTATTGATAGTATGAGAGATGTCTGCAAGTCTCATATCTGCTCCTGCTGCATCGTGTTCTTCTTCTATTGTTTCCTCAACTTCTCCTGCATATTCAGTGGTGTTTTCTATGTTTGTTATTTCTGGAGTGACTTGTCCAAAATGTGTACATTCTTCTGCTACTCCGTACCTTTCGGTTTCAAAGTTGAAACAAAATGGAGTGGATGGTTTTCCTTCTTGGATATTATCATCCATTGGTACGAGGATTCCGTGGTAGTTTGTACTCACATCTAGGTCGGTTGCTGGGATTTTAATCGTGTATTCGCCAAGCATTCTGTCTTCAGTAGTTGGTTTGTATTCGATTTCTGAAAAGTCAATGAGTTCAGCTTTTCTTGTCCCATTAGTATATTCTGAGATAAGATTTTGAGATAAGAGGACTGAATAGGATTCAACATTCGCATCAACTGCATCCTTGAGAAAAGGAGTGGTGATTACAAATGTTTTTTCAGCATTTTCTGCTTCTGTTTGGAATCCTTGCACGGTAATGTTCTGATTGTCGGTGTAACCAAAATCAAATTTCCCTCCAAAGACAGTATCCAAGTTGAGAAGAGGTTGCGCAGCGGAGGTAATGGAACTGAGTCCAAGTACTGCTAAAGCTGCTAAAGAAAGCTGTTTTTTCATCTTGAAAGATATAGACAAATAAAATCGTACACCCTATTATATCCTAAAATACTGAAAAAAGCAAAAAAATCAGACTTTTTTTTATGTGTTGTTCCAAGTTTGGGATAAAGGAGAGCAAAAAAAGAAGTGTGCTACAGGTGGATACTGTGTGATGGGAGCTATTTACAAGCTCATCCTCTTGTGGAAAGAGAGGCTGTATTTGTTGGTATTGTCCCAAAATTTTGCACTGGAGTGCGGTACAGTATCCACAAAAAGGTCTACTCCCAGCTTTCTCGTTAAGAATGTAGAGTTAAGAGGTACGCAATAATAAAAATGGAAAATTTCTGAACTCTGACCTCTAAACTCTTCACTACTACGGTTGTTTGCAGGAGTTTAGTCTTGCTTCAAAGTAAACCTACGGAACTTGCTGGTGCTGGGAGGGGTCGGGTTTATTGTTAGTTTTTTTTACTTGTGATGGAAAATGAAAAAGAGAAAATTGGTTTTCTCCTTTTGTGAGTGTGTTTTTGTAATGGTGGGGATGAGTGGTGTGAGGAGGTGTTTTTAGGATGAGAGTCAGAATTTTTTTGGATTTTTTTGTTTGAAAGCTGAGGGGGAGAGAAATCTCTCGATGATGGCATCCAATACTTTGTCTACATTTTCTCCTGTTTTTCCTGAGACACATATGACCTCATCTTTGGAAAGTCAGATCATATTTTCGATCTCTCCAGCTACTCTGTCTGGATTGGCAGCTGGGAGGTCAATTTTATTTAATACAGGAATGATATCCAATCCTTGATCAATTGCTTGGTAGAGGGTAGAAAGGGTTTGTGCTTGAATACCTTGGCTGGCATCGACAAGCAAAATTGCTCCTTCTACTGCTGCGAGGCTACGAGATACTTCATATTGAAAATCAACGTGTCCCGGAGTATCAATAAGATTGAGTTCATATCCCTTCCATTGCATTCTGGCTGGAGTAAGTTTTATGGTGATTCCTCTTTCTTGTTCGATATCCATACGGTCTAATACTTGAGAATGATTGAGTTTTCTTACTGTTTCGGTGATTTCAAGCATTCTGTCTGCTAGTGTAGATTTTCCATGGTCGATATGTGCAATGATACAAAAGTTTCTAATCTGATCCATCATAAAGCTAGTGTAGGATAAAACCGAGTTTTAGTGTAGTGATTCTCTCGGGGAAAACAAGTAGTTTTGAGCTATTGCTGTATAGTTTTCTGAGCTATCAAAAAGGCTGGTAATCAGCTGTATGGCTTGAGATTGATCGAGAAAGTAAGGTGAAGTGGCGATCGTTATGAGGCTTGCGTGTTGCATCAGATTTCTGACTTTTTGAAAGGTTGTTTCCAGTGCAGTTATTCCCATTTCTGGTGCCCAGAAATCCATATCAATATCTAGGATATATTTGTGGTTGGGGAGTTGAGTATGGAGGAGTCAGTATTCGGTTCTGATTTGTGTAATGGTAGATAAGAAGCCTGTTTTTAGAGCTGGAATAATGAAGTTTCCAACATTGCATTGTTCTTGAGTAAAATGGAAAATAGTGTCGAGATTGATGTCTTGGAGTGGATGAGGATTTGGATTCATATCGCTGTGCTGATCAATATGGAGCAAGGCTAGCCCTTTTTCAAGATGATTGAGCAGATGTTCACGATATCGAAAATAGAGTGCATGATTGTGATTATCGAAGATATAGACTGGGATATTATAGTATTTACTGAGGATGAAATTTTTGAGTCCCACATATGATTGCACCTCTCAATTTGTATCTTTCTCTGAAAAGACTGTTTCATTGCCTATTGCTAGATCTTGAGGTTTGCCTTCACGGAGTGGAGCTACCCAAAGTTTTGGATCAGTTTTTCTTTCATTAAAGGTAAATGCATTATTTCCAGTATTTTTTGTTAGTCGGAATCCAGTATATTGTTGCATTGAGCGACTTGGAAGGATACTAAATGCCTAATCATAAAAAATTCCTTGTAAAAATCCATCAAATCGATAGAGTTAGAGTAGTTTTATTTTCATTTCTCTTAGTATGGGTAAAGCGTGTTTTCTTGGTTTTTCTTTTCGCAGTAAAGCGGTGTTGATTAGCGTATTGTCGTGTTTATTTTTGCTCGCTACTTTTTTGCTTGGGAATGTCTTTGGATGGTTTAAAGCTTCTCAGTATGAAAAGACTTTAGCAGGTGAGGTTGTGCCGTTTGACAAGGCGCATCAGTTTAATATTGAGAGATTTGATAGAGAGTTGGCGGTCAATGCTCTTAATGAAGCTCAAATGATGATGATTTGGAAGAGGATCCCGCTTTTTAAGCCGTTTATTGATCAAAAATTGAAAGAAGCCTGACTGCCTACGGATTTGTTTTATCTGGCGATCGCTGAGTCGGCACTCAGAGAGACTGCTGTGAGTACTGCAAGTGCCGCTGGAATTTGGCAATTTATTCCCTCTACTGCAAAGGGCTATAAGTTAAGAGTTGATGATGTCATAGATGAGAGGTATCATTTGTGAAAAGCGACTGATGCTGCTATCGAATATCTTAAAAAAGCGTATGAGAAATTTGGGAATTGGGCGTTGGCTATGGCTGCCTATAATAGAGGTAGTAATGGGATTTCCAGTGATATGGCCTATCAGTATCAGAATAATTATTATGATCTCTATCTCAATAATGAGACCTATAGATATGTGTTTAGGATTTTGGCGATGAAAGAGATTTTTGAGAATCTTGATCAGTATTTTGATATTTCCAAGTGGGGAACCCAGTACTACCCTCCTGAGACCCAAGTGATGAAGCTGGGGAAGACGGATAATTTAGCAGCCTGGGCAGCTGCAAATGGCTATACCTACCTGGAGATAAGAGTCTTGAATCCACGAATTAGGGCAAATAAATTGCCTGAAGGAAGTTGGGATGTTTTAGTCTACAGAAGATAGTATCGTTTTGAAATAGCCCCGCTAAAGCGGGGTTTATTATTTTATGTGATAGCGATGGTGCTTCTTTTGGTTTGGAAAACAAAGACAGAAACCTGATTAGTAAGATTGTATTTTTGCTTGATCGCAGTGAGTCCCTGTTGGATGGTGCTGATGCCCTTGGTGTTTGGGAGGAGGACTCCGCTATTTTGTCCATCTCCTTGTACGAGGAAGAGTCATCGTTCTTGGATTGGCAGTTGTATCAGGGCGTTGGGGTCGTTTTCGAGTTTGATATTGATTACGACATCCAGGATCAGCTTTTTGAGTTTTGTTGCTTGTTTACTGATGATGCCTGTATAAAAGTTTTGAACTAGGGTTTCTATGCTTCTATCAGTCTTGACTACTCCATTGGAAAATAAGAGCTTATCTTCGGTATCAAATCCAGAGATAAACAATCAGTTTTTGGACTGGAGGGGAATTAGTTTTGCAAGTTCTGCTTTGATGTATTCTAGCACGGTGATTGGAACTCAAAAAATAAAATGGTTTGTGTCTGTTTATGGAGAATATACGAAAAAGAATGGTAAATGCAACTCTAGCTATTTTGAGTTGAAAACTTAGATATAAAGTTTATACTCTCGCTGTTTATTTTTGCATCTTGAATAATGCGTATTTCCTTGATTGCTGCGATGAGTCTGCAAGGTGTGATTGGTAAGGATAATCAGTTGCCCTGGCATTATCCAGAAGACCTTAAATATTTTAGAGCTAAGACTGTTGGTCATACGGTAGTTATGGGGAGGAATACTTTTCTTTCGCTTGGTAAGCCGCTTCCTAAGAGGAGGAATATTGTGCTGACTTCAAATCCCCTCCCTGGTATAGAATGTTATCTGAATAAGGAGGATTTTTTTGCTGCCTATAGGTGAGAAGGGCATCCAGATGATGAGGAAGTATTTGTGATTGGTGGGGCAAAAACCTATCAAAGTTTTCTAGCTGATGCCAAGCGTATTTATCTCACAGTTGTGAAAAAGGAGTATCAAGGTGATACCTATTTCCCTGCGTTTGAGTCAGATTTTGATCTGATTTCTCGTGATGAGAGAGGGGAGCTGGATTTTTTGGTGTATGAGAGAAAGGTATTTTAGATTGTGGATTGTATAGAGTATGAAAGCGTATTTGGATATTGTAGAGCAGGTATTGACTAAGGGGGAGAAAAAACAGAATAGAACCTGAGTTAGTACACTTGCTCTCGCTGGAACAATGTTTGAACATGATATGCAGTCAGGTTTCCCCCTTTTGACAACTAAAAAGGTGCCTTTTAGATTGGTAGCGTCAGAATTGGAGTTTTTTATAAAAGGGATTACAGATAAGAACTGGCTGTTGGAAAGGAATAATCATATCTGGGATGAGTGGTGTTCTCCTGAGTGTGTGCCTTATGCTCACGATGCCCAGACCCAAGCCAAAATGAAGGCAGAAAGAGAGCTATGACCGATTTATGGGTTTCAATGGAGGCATTTTGGTGCTTCTTATCATAATTTTTCAACTGAGTATACTGGAGTTGGGGTAGATCAGTTACAGAAACTTGTTGAGACTTTGAAAACCAATCCTTCTGATAGGAGAATGATTGTCTCTGCTTGGAATCCTCAGGATTTACATCGTATGGCACTGCCACCGTGTCATTATGGTTTTCAGGTGACGGTGATCAATGGGAGGCTTAATTTGTTGTGGAATCAGAGGTCGGTAGATGTGGGGCTGGGATTACCTTTTAATATTGCCAGTTATGCGTTGTTGTTGCATTTGTTGGCGAAAGAGGCTGGTTTAAAGGAGTGAAAGTTGGTTGGATTTCTCGCAGATACACATATATATGAAAATCATATTAGTGCTCTTGAGGAGCAAGTTCAGAGAATACCAAAGGATTTGCCTCGTATTGATACTCCTCTGTTTAGTAGTATTTTTGACTGGCAGTATACTGATACGCAGGTGTTGGGCTATGAATCTCATGGGGTTTTGCCTATGCCTGTTGCGGTGTAGTTTTTGGAGTTAAGAATTAAGAGTTTAGAGTTAAGAATTAAGAGTTGTGGGTGAAGAGTGAAGAGTTGTGGTCAACCCCCTCTGCCCTTCGGGCATCTCCCCCTGTCAGGGGAGAAAATTAAGAGTGAAATGTTAATTGTTACTTGTTCATTGTTCTTTGTTTACTGTGGATTGTTCAGGTTTTTAGTTTTTTTTGTTAGGATGGCAAAATTAGATTTTAAAATTCTCAAGCAGAAGGGAAATGCAAGAGTAGGAGAAATTAGTCTCAATGGAGTGAGGCTCAAAACGCCAGTATTTATGCCGGTTGGGACTAAAGCTACTATTAAGGGGCTGATTTTGGATATTTTACAGGATCCAAAGTATATTGGACAGCAGATTCCACCGATCAACTTGATTTTGGCAAATACTTTCCATCTTTATTTGCGTCCAGGGAGTAAAATTGTTCAGGCTGCTGGAGGATTGCATCAGTTTGAACATTGGAAAAATGGGTTAATTCTGACTGATAGTGGAGGATTTCAGGTTTTTTCGCTTGGTTTATCCAATCAGAAATTTAATGATCAAAAACATACCCATAAAGTAGGTATCAAGTTAACTGAGGAATGAGTGAAATTTCGCTCTCCGTATGATGGAAGTAAACATATTTTTACTCCAGAAAATGTTGTAGATACTCAAATAGAGCTGGGATCTGATATTATGATGGTATTGGATGTTTGTTCTCCTGCTGGATCTGATAGAAGGACTATTGAAAAGCATATCGCGATGACTCATCGCCGAGCGAAAAGAGCTTTTGATCACTTCCATCCCAAGTATGAAGAGGCAAGAGGAGTCCTTTTCCCTATTGTACAAGGAGGAAGCTATCTTGACCTCAGGACACAGTCTGCTGAATATTTGAGTCAATTCGCACGAGATGGGATTGCGATTGGTGGCGTGAGTGTGGGAGAGAGTAGAGAGCTTATTGAGCAGGTCGTCGCTCATACCACACCGCTTTTACCCCAACATAAGCCTAGATATCTAATGGGGGTTGGGACTCCTGAGGATCTGAGGTTTGCGATTGAGCAGGGGGTGGATATGTTTGACTGTGTGGCTGCAACAAGATTGGGTAGGCACGGGATTGCCTTTTCTGATCAAGGGAATATAAAAATTACAAATTCTGATTTTAGAACTGATTTTTCTCCTTTGACTGAAAACTGTGATTGTTATACTTGTAAAAATTTTACTAAGGCGTATCTTTGTCATTTGATCAGGGAGAAGGAGACTTTGTGATGAAGTTTGGTAGGATTGCATAATATTGTATATTTGAATCGTATTTTAGAAGATTGGAGAAAACAGTTTTAGTTTTGCTTTTGGTGTGTGGGCTTGCGTATTGAGGATTGGGATTTGTAAAAAAAAGAAAAAACCCAGACTGGCAGGGCGATTTTTCTGTAGTTTAAGGTTTGTATTCTTTTGATACCAATGAATTTGAGCTGTATTTAATAGATGAAAGGACTTTTTTCTTGGAGTCTTTCGATTCCGAGTTGAAGTTTGGTATCATCGAGGGCGTAGAGGGTGGCAATGACTTCTCCTTTTTTGATCTGAGTTCAAACTTTTTTATGAAGATACATTCCTGCTTGATCAATAATTGGGCAGCCGAGTTTTCTACAGATTGCATTAACATCATGTAGATTGATACTTTTCATCTTGCCATCATGGTCTGCACGGAGGTCATAGGTATGTGTTCCTAGTGGAAGTGTCTCTGAATCGACATCAGGATTTCCGTTTTGTGCTGCGATGATGGACTGCATTTTTGTCCAAGCCTTTCCTGATTCGAGCTGCTGAGTAGCAATTTCTAGCGCTTTTTTGCCTTTTGCCATACCGACATCTTGGATAATTTGTGCTGCGAGGTCGAGGATTTTGTTTTGGAGATCCATAGCTCTTTCAGGGTGTTGCTGTAAAATTCTCAGCACCTCTCTTACTTGTAGGCTAGCTCCTACTCCATTACCAATTACTTCATCTGCTTTGGTAATCATGACTGACATTTTCATTCAGAGTTTTTTTCCTACATATTCAAATTTTTGTTTCCAGTCTTTGGCTTCTGCCATAGTCGCTACTTTAGCGGTCGGACCTACTGGAATATCGATAAGAGAATGAGTAATTCCCATTGCGTATTTTTTTGCCATGATTGAGCTGACTACTTTGGCTCTGGATTGCATAGAGAGTGGGTATTGTACTTTGATGAGTTTGTCATCTGCAGGAGCTAGATCGAGACTTCCTCCCCACACAAGGCAACAATCCTGATCTGCAACCAGTTTTTCGATTCCTTTTTGGTCAAAATTGATGTCCATTAGCACATTTACGCATTCTCCAGTAGCGGCTGGAGAGGTGATGGATTTGGAGAAGTTTTTAGGAATTTTGATCCCGAGGCTGGCGATGAGAGGAATCAGTACCATAGTGGTTTCGTTGCCTGGTACTCCTCCAATACAGTGTTTATCCGCAATGATTTCTCCCTTTGGATACTTAAACATAACACCGCACTCTGCCATAGCTTTGGCGGTTTGGTACATTTCTTCATCGGTCGTGGGATAGAAAAAACTAGAAGCGACATAGTAGGTCATCATTACATCATCGAGCTTGTTTTCAGAAATATCTTTGATAATAGCAAACATTTCTTCATAACTGATTTCCTCTCCTCTCATTTTTTTTCTAATGGCTTCGTAGGTAAGGGTTGAGCTAGATGCAAGGCTTACAGAGATCATCTCATCTTCTGAAAAGTTTAGTTTTTCTAGGATATCGTTGTAGATTGCTACTTCTCAGGTTTTTACTTTTGAGGAAATTGCTACATCAGCTACGATAAAATCTTTTCAGCCTGCTTTTTTGAGAATGACCTTGTCATGGAGATTGATCCCAAAGGCAGCTGCCTGTTCAGGATTGAGGATTGCGATGAGTCTTTCTCCATCTTTTACATCGAGGATTTTGATTTTTGCTCTATAGTAGGATTCTTTTTCTTGGCTGATCGGTAGGAGGTCTTTTTTGAGTTTTCTTTTTCTAGAATTGAAGAGATTGAGCATTTTTATTTTTGATATAAAGGATAAAACTAGCTCTAAGTATAGCGAGAAATCAAAATAAAGCAAATTTTGGATGTTGAAAATTTAGCTGGCTTAGAGAACTATTGAAGAGATTCTTTTTGTAGCTTGTATACTTTGTGCTGTGATTTAAATACGTGAAAACTGATTTTTTATATTGAGAAGGCAAGGAATCTACAGGATTGGATGCAAGGTAGATTGTTGTTTTGTAGTATTGAGAATAGAGGTTCTAAAGAGGTATTTTCTTTTTTTTATATTGTATTGTTGTTGAAGAAAGTCAATATTTTATTGAGGGGTTGGGAGATAGAGTTCGTCAATATGATACAGTATAGAGGTAAAGACAAAAAATCCTCCTATACTCATCAGTATTCCAATCCATCCTTGGTGGAAATGGATTGAGAGGTTGTAACTACTGTGAATGATACATCCCAATCCTAAGGCTATAAAAAAGTTGAAAATCAGATTTTTTTGCTTTTTTTTCATAATAACAAGTGCTATGATTCCTGTTGAGATAATGTGTATCCAGGTTGAAATAAAGCCTCTTCCAAAGAGTATGCTTTTTCCTACTTCTTGGTCTGATCGATAGAGGATGAGTATGGAGAGGAGCAACTCAGTGATTCCAAACGCAAAGGCAATGAGGATTGAGCTTGCTAAGAGCTGTGAGATGCTCTTGTTTTGCAGCTTTGTTGTCTGGTTGTGCGCAAGGGTAAATTTTAAGAGTTCCTCAGTATAACTTAGGATAAGATAATAGCCTACTCCTATTGCCCATCGTGGAAGTTGTGTCAGGATGCTTAGTAGAGCTAGGCTTATTCGACCAACTCCTGCTTGGATTCGGATTTTTTGATGATTTCGTAGTTTATATATTGTGATAATAGCTACAAGTATTACTCCACAGAGTAGCCAAAATCCTAGCGTATTGTCCCAGAGGAGTTGTGTTTTGAGCGGTGAAAGGTCTAGTGATTTTAGTATGCTATCTATTCCAAGGAGTGCGAGTACGAGCATACCTCCTGGGAGCAAAAGCAAGTATTTTTTGTTATTGGTAGGAGACAAACGGCTAAAAATCTGATTGAGAAATCGAGTCCAAAACCAGATGAGTACTATGAGTATAGCGATTTGTCCTATTCGTTTCACCTTTATGCATCGGAGATAAAAGAGTTTCGTAGTTGTTCTATCCTAGTTTGTATGTCTGGTGGGCAGATGATGAAAAGTTCTTGACTGGTGGCTCCTTTGGACATTTTAGCTTTGAGACCTGTATGTGTTGGATAGGAAATGCTGAATCTTAATGCAGAAGAACTTTTTTGTTGTCTTTGTATTCTGCCAGGAATGAGTCTTTGCACCTCTTCAAGAGCTTCGATTTTTTGTAAAAAACGATAAAACTCTGGTAAAATAGTGTGTTCGGTTTTTACTTTTTTGAAAGAGGATTTCATCTGTGTATGGCTACTAAAGTATATGTTTACTATAGTTATTTTCTCTCTAAAAACAATGTTTTCGTATTGTAATGGCGGAGAGTTTTCCTATAGTTGATCATCGTATTGATGTTATCAGTTTTATGTTTTTTTTGTTTTGTATGCAGTTGCAGGCGCTGATTCAGAATCCTCGTTACAAAAAAAAGTTTATCCTTGAGAAGTTGCTTTGTCACTATCTTGATACTACTAGAACTCAGTTGCGAACTGAAAGTGAACAGGAAATCCCTGAAGAGATTCTTGCTTTGGTAGAGGCTGGCTATCATGCTTATGTCGAGGAGGAAAAGCCTTTGGAGTATATTTTGGGATTTGTAGAGTTTTTTGGTGTGAGATTTGTGGTGAATCAGCATACTTTGATTCCTCGTCCAGAGACGGAATATATGATTACTGCGATTACTGAGCATCTTGAGCGTATCTCATGAAATGAGTATGTTTTATTGGATATTGGGACAGGTTCAGGCGTATTGGGCATTTCGGTACTTTTGCAAAACCCAGAGAGATTTGAGCATGTTTTTTTGAGCGATTTGTCTGCTGATGCGCTTTTGGTGGCTAAGCAAAACTATGATCGTTTGATTGATGCTAGAAAGTATGATCTTAGGATTGTGCAGTCAGATTTATGTGTGTTTTTAGAGAGTTATCCTCATATTACTGCTAATAAAAATCTGATCCTGACTGCAAATCTCCCCTATATTCCAGATGCAACCTTTGATCAAAATAGTCCTCGCAATGTCCAAAAACGAGAACCAAGGATGGCTTTTGTCGGTGGCGATGATGGTTTGGATCTCTATAGAAAAATGTTTGCTCAACTTTTGGCACTCAAGGAGCAGTTTGCTGATGTGACGATGTTTTTGGAGATGATGACTTGGCAGATTGAGCTCTTGAGGCAGGAATTTGCTGAAGTCATCGTATTTGAGGAGGTAAAGACATTTCATTTTAATATCAGGATTCTCAAGGCGACGCTTACATAAACTTTCAGTTTTATATCTTTTTTTCTTGCGGTATGAAAAGGTTGTTTGCTAGTATTTTTGCACTTTTAAGTATGTTTGCGGTGGGAGTTGGATATGCAGCTGAGTATCATTATTTTTATAGTGAGACCTGTGGACATTGCATTCAGGTGGCAAAGTATTTTGAACAGGAACAGATTGAGGAGCAGTATTCTCTTCACAAGTATGAGATTCATCAGGATCCGATGGCGATGGAGCAATTGCTGCATTTTTTGGAAAAACTAGAACTCTCAATTACTTCGATTGGAACCCCTTTTATGGTAATTGAAGAGGAGGATGGGACACTGTCCTCGTTGCTTTCTTCCAAGCCGATTATTCAGCATTTTGAGGCACTCAAGGGACAAGAGACAGGAGGGGATCAGTCTAATATTCTTACCACTACTTCTGAAATGAGAATGAAATCGGAAGGACTGAATCCTGAGGATATGCATAAACCTTCCAAATTTCTTGCGATTATGATTCCAATGGCGATCGCAGATAGCATCAATCCCTGTGCTTTTGCAGTGATGTTACTGTTGCTCTCTACTATTCTTACAAAATCTAAGAGTAGAAAGAAAACGATTTTAGCTGGGATTTTGTTTGCTGTTGCAATTTTTCTTTCATATTTTTTGATGGGGATTGGGGTATTTGAAGCCCTTGCGAATGCCCAAATGACCGTATGGTTTAAATGGATTGTAGGAGGATTAGGTTTAGCGCTTGGGATAGCCAATATCAAGGATTACTTTTGGTATGGAAAGGGAGTGCTGATGGAAGTGCCTCTAGCATGGAGACCAAAAATGATGAAGTTGATCCAAGGATTGTTGTCTCCTCGAGGGGCGTTTGGTATCGGGATTGTAGTCAGTCTTTTTTTGTTGCCTTGTTCGTCGGGTCCCTATGTTGCCATTCTCTTGATGCTGAAGTCAGAAAATGTGGGAATTAGTAGTTTAGGAGTGAGTTATTTGCTTCTTTATAACTTTTTGTTTATTCTGCCGATGTTGATTATTACTTTTTTGGTTGGTGGCAAGCATACCAGCATTGAAAAAATTGCAAAATTTAAAAATAAGAATACCAAGCTGATGCATTTGATAATGGGAATTTTGATGTTTTTGCTCGGTGGGTATGTGATTGCGAGTCTGTATTTTCCGATATAGGTGCTTGTCTGTTGAAAGAAAAGATCGAAGTCTGATTGTTGGAGAGGAGTCAGGCTTTTTTTATTGCTTAGATTAAGCGTTATTGATGGGTGTTAAGATGACTGGAGAGGTTGTAAGTATCGATAGTTTAGGGTAAGTAGAGAATGGTATTTGTTGTTTTAAGATAGTGTGAGGAGTAGAAAGTAAAAAAAACCACTTTTCTCTTGATTTTTGACCTCCAAAATCGTATAAGTGAGTGATTTTTTGGTCACATTTTTTGTTATCAAGAAAAAACAAGTATGCTCTCGTAGTTCAATGGATAGAATAGGCCCGTCCTAAGGGTTAGATGTAGGTTCGATTCCTACCGAGAGTAGGTGACATCTCCGTTGGTAGTTATCTTGATATTTCAAGAGGTACTGTGGAGTTTGATCAGCTTTTATTTTATTTTTTTAAGTATTTTGCAGGATGGCAAAAACACAAGAAAATGTATTTCAGAGACACGAGAGAGATACAGGGTCTCCAGAAATGCAAATCGGTCTTTTATCTGATGAAATCGCAATGCTTCAGGCTCACGTAGCTGCGAATGCAAAGGACTATGATGCTAAAAGAAGTCTTTTGAAAAAAGTAGCAAAGAGAAGAAGTTTCTTGAGATACCTCAAAGGAAAGGATCTTGATGCTTATACAAAAATCTCTAAAAAAATCGGACTTAAGGTATAGTTCAATTCTCAATGAACAAGGAAGAATGAACAATTGATGCAAGGAGTATGAGTATTCCGTGTTTACTTCTTGTTATTGCAGGCTTGATCCGCAATCTAAGATGCTGAATCAAGTTCAGCATGACGAATCAAGTTCTCCGCAACTTTGTGCGGGACAGGTAGCGTGACGAAAAAAGATAAAAATCTGACTTAACCTCTTCATTGTTAATTCTTAATGATTATTTGTTCATTGCATTATTTTATTTCTTTACTTTTATATTTTAATGGCTAAAAAAGCTACAACAGTTGCGGCGAGCAACTTCACAGTTCCTGTGATCAAAGAAGGTCAGAAAGTAAAAGGAACTATTTTAAAAGAGATCGAGAACGGAGTATTGGTAAACTGTGAAAACGGTGCGTTTACTGGAATTATCCTTTCAAAAGAAGCGAAAGAACTTAAAAGATCTCAATTTGATCTTAATCCGTCTACAGAACTTGAGCTTGAAATTATTAATCCAGCGGTAAGACATGAAGATGGATATTATATCGTTTCTGTAACCAGACTTTTACAATACGATGTATGGAAGTCTGTGATCGCAAAATTTGAAAAAGATGAAATCATCACTGTGGTTCCAACTGAAGCAAATCTTGGAGGACTTTTGATCGATATGCACGGTATCAAAGGATTTATCCCATTGTCTCAATTGGCTCCTATTCACTACCCTAGAGTAGAAGATGGAGATCAAGAAGCTATCTTTGATAAATTGCTCGAACTTATCGGACAAGAAATCAAGGTTAGAGTAATCAATATTGACGAAGAAGACAGAAGAATTATCCTTTCTGAAAGAGAAGCTCTCAAAGAAGAAAGAGAAAAGGTTCTTGCTGAACTTGAAGTTGGAAAAGTATTTGATGGTGTGGTATCTGGAGTTTCTTCATACGGACTTTTCGTTACTATCGGAGGAACGGTTGAAGGACTTGTTCACATCTCAGAAATTACGTATGGACACGTTAATGATATTGATAGACTTGGAAAAATCGGAGACAAAATGCAAGTGAAAGTGATTGGACTTGAAAACGGAAAAATCTCTCTCTCAAGCAAGCAGCTCAAAGGAGATCCTTGGTCAGAATTACCAAAGAAATACAAGGTTGGTGATGTGATCGAAGGAGAAATCATCAGATTTGTTCCTTATGGAGTATTCGTGAGAGTATTCGATGATATCAACGGACTTGTTCACTTGAGCGAACTTTCTCAAAAATCTGTTAACAATCCAAACGAGGTTGTGAAACTTGGACAAGTGGTGAAGGCAAAATTGATCCTTATTGATCCAAAAAACAGAAAAATCGGACTTTCTATGAAGCATTTGGAAGCTGGTGCAGAAGAAACTGCTTCAAAAAAAGCTCCAAAAGCACAAGGAAGTCTTGAAGAAGTGGTAAAAAAGATCGAAGAACAGGAGGCGTAATTGTCTTCTGTGTTTGGTGGAAAGAATTCTGAGTTTTGATTCAGGATTTTTTCTTTTTTTCAAAAAAGTTGTTGTTTTTTTGCAGTTTTGGAAATTTTGGATATACTCTGATCAGAAACTTTTAGCTTTACAGGAGATGAGAATGTTGAGTTCAAAATTTATCGATCAGCATATTGCAGATGATCAGCTGGAAATGCTTCTCTCGCATGGTGCAGGTTTGGATGAGCGTCTCTATGCACTTTCTCTTGCACGAAAGAGTTGTGCGGATGTGGAGAGAGCGACCCTCAAAATCATTGCAATAAAGATGCTGAATACTTTTCATCAGTTGAATTCTCTAAATATTGCAGCTGAAGCATTGAAAAAGTCTGATGCTTTTGAAGCGAGGAAAGAGCAGGAAGCAGATGAGAAGGCTTATGCCGATCAGGTGTTAGAAAAAGCTTTATTTGGATAAGTGTAGCGAGTATGAGTAGAGAAGGAATCAAAGCATTGCTTGATGACCAAGATGTGAAATTGAGTGAACAGGAAAAACTTGCTTTGCAGCAGCAATGAGAATTGATAAAAAATTTTAATGCAAAGAATCAGGTTTCAAGTCGTTTGGAAGATAGGCAGCTTGTAGATAAATTGGGAAATCCCCTTACGCCAATGGAGCAGCAAGTCTATCAGCAATATAGCCTCGAGACCCTCAGGCAAATTATTGATCCTCAAGCGATTGCACAAAAGCAAAAATATAATACTGCTGAAAATATTGCACTTTTGCAGTTTTATCTCTATCTGAGTGGTGCTTTTGATAAGGTCAGCGAAATTGATGGAAAACGATGAACAAGGACTCGTGCAGCTTGTATAAAAGCGGGACTTATAGAGCAAAAAGTTGGTATAAGGAGTCATTTAAGTCTTCCTCCTACGCCCGAAGAGCAAAAATTTGCAACTACGGTGATAGAAAAGACACCATTTATTCAGGGATTTGCTGGACCTGAGATCGGTTATAAAGCTGATGGAACTGGTAATCCTCTTACGATGAGAAAACATACGCTTAAGGGAAGTGCGATTGGTCCTTATGGCTTTATGGGCTATCAAGCTAGTGGATTGGGTCAGCTTTATGTGGGGCATAAGGACTATGGTTGGACTGGAGAATATAAGGCTAAATATCCTACTTACAAGGATTTTTATACTGCTGTAGCTACGAATATGGAGCTGGCTGCAGAGGTATGTATCAAATATGGGAAGGGATTGTATCAAAAAGCTAAAGGAGATATATGAGGGATGGCTGCACTGAACTTGTGAGGCAATAGAGGCTATCAAGAGTATAAAAAAGGTAATTTTTCCTATAAGATAGGGAATAATATGTCAATTGGTACCTATATTTCCAGAATTAAGCGTAATTTGCCTGCAGACTATGCTCCTGTTGCTTAATAGGGTATAAAAATGGAAAAAATCTGATTGCCTTGATGGTGTCAGATTTTTGTGTTTAGGAGAAATGAGTCTTTTTGTTTTATGATTTCCTCCTTGCAAATAAGTCTGATTTTCCCTATAGTAAAGTTGATTTATTTCTTTGATGATCACGATGCTGCTCGCCTGTCATAAACCCAGCTGAATCTCTAGTTTTGATGTAGTAAAAATCATCAGAACCCACTTTCAAGACAAAGTCGGACATAGTGGAACCCTCGATCCAATGGCAAGCGGACTGATGATCCTTGGAGTAGGGAAAGGTACTAAGCAACTCACTCATCTCATCGGTATGGACAAAAGCTATGCAACGACCATAGATTTTTCGCTCTTGACCGATACATGGGATGCAAGTTTTTGGGAGAGAGAAGAGCGTTTTGAGGTCGTTGATCAGGAGGGACAAGGCTATCTTCAAAAAGATGGAAAGCTGATCCCAGCCCCTGATCTCAGTCAGATTCAAAACTTTTTGGATAGTATTCTCTATCACGAGGAAAAGGATACACTCCTCCCTTTGCCAACATTCAGCGCAAAAAAACAAAACGGCAAAAGACTCTACAAAGATGCGAGAAAAGGCAAAGCGGAAATCCAAGAAAAAGCAATGAAAATCTATAGCTATCAGATCATAGACTATCATTTTCCACTCCTCAAAATTAAACTCGAAGTCGGCTCAGGAACCTATATCAGAAGCATCGGATATCGACTCGGACAGCAACTGGGACTGGGAGGAGCATTGATTGAGCTAGAGAGAATAAGTATTTGATCATGGTCGCTTGAAGAAATTGGTGAAAGAAATTTTGCACAAGGTAATATCAAATCCCAATTGAGAACTATATATTTTCAGGAAGTGTTTCCTAATTGTGATACCGTGATTGAATTATCTTAAAAAAAACTTGACATAATCTCCTTTTTCTATATTGTTATAAGGAAACAAAAAAGGTCAAACCCTCTACCTAGTAAACGAGGAATAAATAAAAACATAATTACTATGGTAACAAATAAAAAAAATCGATTAGTCCGAATGAGTCAAATCGGACTCAAAAAAACTCAAAAGCGTATCGTACGTTTCTTCCACACTACAAGTGCGGCAGGGACATTGCTGATCTTTTGGGTAATGCTAGCACTTTTGCTAGCGAATACAGGGCTTGGGGAATGGATGCAAAACTTTTTCCAAACCCCAATTGGCTTCCACTTTGGAGAGTTTCAAATGCAAGAAACACTCAAAGCTTGGGTAGATGATGGATTGATGGCAATTTTCTTCCTCCTCGTGGGACTAGAAATCAAGCGAGAACTCCTCCACGGAGAACTCTCAACGCCAAAAAAAGCCATTTTACCGGTCGTAGCAGCCATTGGAGGAGCAATCGTCCCTGCGGGGATTTACTTGCTTTTCAATGCAGGCACCCCTACCCATCATGGCTGGGGGATCCCTATGGCGACCGATATTGCTTTTGCATTAGCAATTATTGCGATGCTTGGTAATAAAGTGCCATCCTCTCTCAAGATTTTCCTAGCCGCTTTAGCGATTGTAGATGATTTGCTAGCGATTCTCGTGATTGCGATCTTCTACTCGTCTGCTCTACACTGGGAATATCTTGCAATGGGCGGTATCGTACTTCTTTTCCTCTTGCTTCTCAATAGAGCAGGTGTGAAAAAGTTGTGGTGGTACTTGGTCCCTGGAATCTTCCTATGGTATTTCATCCATCATAGTGGGATTCATGCGACTATTGCTGGGGTACTACTGGCGATGACGATCCCAACAAAAAGAGAAAAAAATCAGATTTCTCCTTTAGAATTTTTGGAGCATAAACTGCATGCTCCTGTGGTGTTTGGGATCGTGCCGATATTCGCTTTTGTCAATACGGCTATCATCCTTCATCCAGAAATGGCTGAGGGACTAGTTTCTAGGATGGGACTTGGGATTACCCTTGGTTTGCTCATTGGAAAAGCCTTTGGTATTTTTGGTAGCTCCTGGCTGCTCTGCAAGTTGAAGCTTGCAACGCTCCCACACCACGCCAAGTGGAAACACATCCTCGGCGTGGGAATGCTGGGAGGGATTGGGTTTACGATGAGTATCTTTGTAAGTATGCTCTCCTTCAATGACCCAGTATTGATTGAAGAGGCCAAGCTTTCCATCCTCCTGACTTCATTTGTCGCAGGAGTACTTGGATATCTCTATCTCAAGAGTTTAGCCAAAAAAACTGGTTAATACAAAATACCTGGCATATCTGCTGGGTATTTTTTCAGTCTTGCATTTTTTGAGCGATTGACTATGATAAAGTCAGTTTTTTTACTCTTTTTGTATGATGATGCTGACTCAAGACCAATTGCTGCATAAATATGCCGATATTATTAAAGAAGAAGTAAATGTAAAAGAAATCTGACCTTTGCAAAGTGATAAACCTATCACCAAAATTTTTAAACCAATCGGAAGCCAACTCTCAGCTAAATTTGGCAAAGATACAGGGAAAATCATCGCCAACGGTAAACAAGGAAATATCAGAGAACTCGAAAATGGAGAAATCGAAGTGTTTTGTCCTGAGGGGAATACACGAACATTACAGGCTACAGACTGTGAGATCAGCTACGAGGGACTAGAAGGGGAAAATATTGCAATTGAGGGCAATATGATCGCAAAACTCAATCTTGAAATCACTCCTGCACTCCAGAGGGAAGGAGTAGCCAGAGAACTTTCTCGTTTTCTTAACCAGATGAGAAAAGATGCGGATTTCGCAGTAGAAGACAAGGTGCATCTGAGCTATCAAACCGATAGCAACAATCTCAAAACAATTATCCAAGAATTTGCACAGTTTCTCAAAGATGAGGCACTGCTTTTGAGTATAGAAGAAAAAAAAGAAAACTGATCCATCACAGCAGTCTTTAGTTCTGGAGAAGAGAATTTGACTTTAAGTTTGATAAAAGAATAATCAGATTTTTAATTTATTGTTGTACAATCATGCCTAAATCCTGTTATGAATATGCAATTGACGTCCTCAGTAAATATCCAAAAACCGAAAAAGAACTCAGAATCAAAATGTATCAGCATGGCTATGAATCTGAAATGGTAATGAGAACACTTGAAAAACTCAAAGGTGAAAATTTTCTCAATGATGAAATGTTTGCTAAAAGCTATATCAATAGTGAAGTCATCAGGAAAGGCAAGCCGCTACTGGTTGTACTACAAAAACTGGAAATGAAAGGAATTGATCGTAAAATTCTAACTGAGCTTCGTGAAAAATTTGCAGAGGATATTCAAGAGGGGATTGCATCAAGAATCCAAAAGGAAATCAACCAATACAAGAAAAAAGGGGTAGATGGCTTTGAAATTATCCAAAAGCTGATGAGAAAGGGGTATCGTCTTGCGGATATTAAAGCAGTAATCAAAGGAGAAAAAGCTGACTAAGATCAGTTTTTTTACAATATATCAATTGAATTGCTACAATAGGAACAAGATATGTAGTTGATCACTTGACTTTCTCATTTCCTATCAAAAAAGTACTAAAAAATTTGCATTATTTTTA
>JAUMYK010000045.1:3737-5934 GCA_030528665.1 bacterium | reverse complement strand
GCCCTTTATTATATCTTTTTTTATGTGTAAACCTAATTGCTGCAATAGGAACAAGCTTTTTATAATTTATAATTGACATCTAGTAGAAAATAGGTATAGTACACTGCAACAAAAATGAATAATAAACTAAAAAAAATGATCATGGAAAAACAAAACAAATCAACAAAACTAAAAATTTTAAGAATCACGCCAAATGCTTCTCAGCTTGAAGATACACAGGAAAATATCTTGCAAGAGCTAGAGAGGAGCCGTATTCTGGACACGAAAGATCATCCTTTATCAGTGGAGGAATTTCATTGTGAAAGACTCCTGGTATATATAGAGGATGTTCTCAGGATATGGGGAGGTCAAGGTACTGAACTTTATGCAAATGTAGAGGGTGCAAGAGCCTATGCAACAGCAGAGGGGGCAATAGCCTATGCTGTAGTCCCAGACTCAGAAGCATATGCTGAAATTGAAGGCGCAGAAGCCTATGCGCTAGATGAGGACTCAGTAGCCTATGCTAGGTGGCATGGATCAAAAGCCTATGCTAAAGGATATGGCTCAATATCTTATGCAATCTATCATGGTTCAAAAGCTTATGCCACAGTTGAGGCTTCAAAAGCATATGCTGATGTTGAGGGGGCAAAAGCTTATGCTCAAGCAGAAAACGCTAAAGCCTACGCTCAAGTTACAGGAGCAAAAGCTTATGCATTTGATAATTCTTGGCTAGGAAGACTGAAAAGATGGTTAAGAAGATGATATTTCATCCCCTGAGCAATACTTGGGGGATTTTCCTTTGCTCAAAAAAAGCTGACTTGAGTTATCTCCTTTTCCCCTTGCAAACTGGATCACCTTTTCGTATACTAAGAAGACAAGAATCAGATTTTTTTACGCCTTCTACGATTATGAAAAAAAAACTAAACTCACGATACAAGAGAGTATTGCATCTTGCACACAAAGCTAAAATTATGTTGATTAGAGGACTAGACTGGGTAGATCGTATCCCAGTTGCAGTGAGGATTCCCTTGGGGATTGTACTCTTGCTGTTGGGATTTATTTCGATCCGAAATCCTTTGATCAATGGAATTCTTTTAATGCTGATTGGAGCAAGGATGCTGGGCAAGACTACATTCAAAAAAGTCTATGCTCGAATATCTAAAATGTTCTCTAAAACCTATCAAAACCTTAGATCAGCTCTCTACGATACCCTCAAAAATTAAGCTTTACTCTATATATCTAAGTCATGTCAAGCCCGACTAAACTTCTTGCACTCTTGGATACTGTGATCGAGTGTTATCTGGATAAGGGAGAGCCTGTGGGTTCAAAGTTTCTCAATTCACTTGAAGCAGTCGACTATGCACCATCAACACTGAGAAAATATCTCAACATCCTAGAAAAACAAGGGATGGTCTACCAACCCTACAATTCTTCTGGAAGAATCCCAACTTTACAAGGACTATCTGCTTATGTAGAGTCTACTTTGGCTCAAAAACCTGAAGAAATTGATCTCCATCTAGATACTGCAAGAACTGAACTCAAAAATTTTGTAGAAGCGCTTGGAGAGGTTACTGATGGGGTGGTAGTGGGATTTATTAGAAATGATGAGTATTACTATTTGGGGATCAATAATTTATTGCGTGATGATATGATTGATGAGTACTCTGCTACAAGAAATATTATCCGTTTTATCGAGGAGAAAAAAATCGTAGCCTCTATTGACCAAAAAATCCTCAAAAATCGTGAGATTTACTATACCTTTGTCAATGATCAGGAGACCTTGATCTCTTGTGTGTATGTTAAGATCAATTTTAATGACTATGATATGGTACTCTCGATTGTAGGACCTCTGAGAGTAGATTACAAAAAAAATATTGCAATTCTCAAAAAAGTTTTAGAAACACTGCAGAACTAAGATGTCAATAGAAAAAAATCAGAATCCTGATTTCTGAGATCGTGCCTTGTCCGAGCAGGCGAAATCCTTGGAACAAAAGCAGGCTCTGCAGCAGCAGATTTTGGAATTGAGAACTCTCAATATGCAGATAGAAGCTCAAAAGCAAGGAGCAAAGGCTGAAAATACAGATGTTTTTGATCACGAGGTACTTTCTCAACTGGATACCTTGCAAAAACGCGTTGATGCCTTGGATCATAAAAATACGCAGCATTTTCAATCCGAAGTGCAAAAAATCGAGGAGCAACTTGATACGATAAAAAAAAC
>JAUMYK010000045.1:0-3637 GCA_030528665.1 bacterium | reverse complement strand
ATAGTGATATAATGGCTGAAGTAGTACAAAGTGCAGGTGGTATCCTGTATTATATAGATTCACAAGGAGAACCTAGATATCTCCTTATCAAAAGACTAGCTCTCTCAGGTAAAATAGAGCGAAACTGCCCCAAAGGCAAGATCCAGGCTGGAGAAAAAATAGAGGAGGCAGCACTTAGAGAAGTATCTGAGGAATGCGGTATTCCGTTTGATCAGCTTCAACTCAAACAAAAAATCTGAATGACCTCCCTGAGAAGCTCCGAAACCAAAAGAGGTCATCTCAATAAAGATGTAACCTACTTTTTGATGAAATATCTTGGAGATCCAACACAGATTAGGATTACGGATAGTGAGGGCTATATCGGTGTCTATAAGCGAGCTAAAATTCAGGAGGTATTAGGATTGTTGTATTATGAGGATATTCGCGAGCTTATTAGAAAGGCATATTTTTTTCTCCAGGATGAGGCAAAAAATCAAGGGGTCAAAAAAGCCTTTCTACAAAAACTGTAAATAAGCTTTTTAGCTAAAAAAAGTACAATCACACTTGCTTTTTAAAAGCATTTTCATAAAGTGGAGTTGATTTTATATTCTATTATACCAACAAAATGACACAAGAACTCTTGCAGGTAAGTGATATTAAATTCAAATTTGTAAATGTTTCTGAGGTGATGGAGGCTGATATCAAAAAGGCAGTAGATCACCAAATTGCAAATAAAGGACAAACAATTTTGAGAAAAATTTATGCGAAAAATATTGATGCAAAAGTAATTATCGATTATGTTATCATAAAAAATAAAAACTGACTTTATGAGGCAGATTTCATCTTTGATTACAATGGAGAGAGATTTGTAGTAGAAAATCATAAAGGCTTTAAGATCGCTGTTGATCTTGTATCTCACGCTTTTGCAAAACGAAAGAGAAAGGTACTTGGATTTTGGGGAATTTTTGCTAAATAATTCCTTTGAGGTATGCCCTCCCCTTTATCATTAATTATTATACAAAGCATGAGTACAAATTTTCTGACCAGAGAAGGTTATGATAAACTGATTGCCGAACTCCAGGAACTCAAACAGGAAAAACTCCCTGCCGTTCTAGAGAGATTAGCTGAGGCAAAGGCGATGTGAGATCTTTCAGAAAACTTTGAATACAAGTCTGCTATGGAGGATAAGGATTTCATCAATTCAAGGATTGCTGAGATTCAAAACCTCATTGCCGATGTTGAAATTGTAGAAAAAGAGAAAGATGCTAAAAAAGCTGGAAAAAGTGTTGACTTTGGATCTACAGTAAAGCTCAAGATAGAGGATGATGAGAAAGAGTATGAAGTGACTATAGTAGGAACCTGAGAAATCGGAATTGAAGATGGGCTTAAAATTTCCTTTGAGTCGCCACTAGGTCAGGCGCTGAGAGGAAAAAAAGTTGGAGAAACAGTAAAGATGAGACATGAAGGTGGAAGAAAAAGTGTGAAAATTATAGCGGTAGACTAGGGTTCTACTGCTTTTGGTTTTCTTTTCAGATTTTGATTGATGAGAGTAGTATGTACAATCCCTATGATTTCTATTTTAAAAAAGCAAAAAAAGACTGATATAAAGCTAGGAGCGCTTTTAAGCTTGAGGAGATTCAAGACAAGTTTTCTCTGATTAGCAAAACAACCAAAACTGTCCTTGATATTTGATGTGCACCAGGGAGTTGGATTCAGTATACGATTTGACAGCTCAAAAAACTTGGCGTAAAAGACTATCAAGTCATCGGATTTGACCTTAAAAAAGTAGATCTTAATCTGCCTGGGCTCAAGACCTATGTTCAAGATGTAACTGAGATTGAGAAAGTACAAACGCTTCTCCAAAATCATCAGATTTCAGCATTTGATTTTATTCAATCAGACGTAGCTCCAAATACTATAGGTCTGAAGGATATTGATGCTATGAGATCAATTGATTTGCTTGAACAGACCTATCGAATGTATGACCAGCTCTTGGCTCCTTGAGGTGCCTTTGCGATCAAAATCTTTATGGGACCCGGATTTGATGAGTTTGTAGCAAAAATCAAGAAAAGATTTTGAGCAAAAAATATCAAACTTTTTAAACCACAGAGCTGTAGAGCCAATAGTAAGGAGACCTATATTATCAAACTCCTTGGATAAAAAGGGAAAAGAAAAAACAGAACTCTTCAAGGGAGTCTGCTTTTACCGCGAAATACAAGAAACTTCTTCTATTTCACTTACAAGGTTCTACTACACGACAATATTATATATACTTTTTTAAAAATGTCAAAAATAAGAACATTTTTCTAGGAGTTGGATTTTACTTCTTGATAAGAATAGAATATGCAGATGGATGCAGTGAAAAAACAATTATGGGAAAAATTGCAGGATGATATCAACGAGCTCAATCCTGGATTACAAGCACTTTTGGAGTTAGGAGCTAAAAAAGGTGCGATTGAGGAGGAAGAGGTAATCTCTGAAATCGATGATATGGAGGGGAACATTAAGCTCTTGGAAAAATTTTATGATCTCGCGGACAAATTGGGGATCAAGATTGTGACGATTGAGGAGCTCTTAGAACAGGAGCAGGAAGCAATGAAAAAGGAGTCTAAACTCTGAAAAGTGACACTCTATGGGAAAACTGATAATGCTGCAGATAGTCAGTATAAAGACTTTATCAAGTTGTACTTTAATGATATCTCTAAGATACCTCTTCTAACCTATGATGAGGAGAGGGAAATCGCCAAGAGAATCAAAAAAGGTGATGAAGAAGCTAAAAAAAAGCTGATTGAATCCAATCTCAGACTGGTTATTTCGATTGCCAAAAGATTTTTTGGGTCTCGTCTGACCTTTTCGGATTTGATCCAAGAGGGAAATATTGGGCTTATCAAAGCAATTGAAAAATTTGATCCAGATAAGGAATTTAAATTTTCTACCTATGCAACTTGGTGGATCAAACAATCAATTACCAAAGCAATCGCGGATATGACCAGACATGTAAGAATTCCTGTCCACCTGATCGATGAGATCAATTCTTACAATAAAACCTATCAGCTCCTCTTTCAAAAGCTTGGTCGTGAGCCAACCAGTAAGGAAATCTGACAAAAGCTCGACTTCCCTATCAAAAAAATCAAAAAACTTGAAGAAGTGATTTTTGGAAATGTATCGCTGGATAGAGAGGTTGGTGATGAGGGAAGAGATACCTTAGCCGATCTTTTGGAGGATGGTAATACGCTTAGACCAGATCAGCTCGCTGAGAGATCAGCTTTGAGGGATAATTTGGATACGATTTTGGCAATGCTTGATGATAGAGAGGCGAAAATTGTTAAAATGAGATACGGAATTGATGGTCCAAAGTTTACCCTTGAGCAGGTAGGGGAGGAGTTTGATGTGACGAGAGAGAGAGTAAGACAGATTGAACAAAAAGTCATCCAAAAACTCAAAGAACACCAAGGACTTCAGAAAATGCTTGGAATCGAGGATGATATAGAAAAGATGAATAGTGAATCTGGTAAAAAGAAAAGAGGAAGAAAGCCTGGGAGTAAATCCAAGGAAAATGCAGAAGAGGAACTCTATGCTGATTATGATGATCTGGATTTTGATATGGATTTCTCAGATGAGAGCTAGGATGTCTATCTTTACAAAAAAAGAAGGAAAA
>JAUMYK010000044.1 GCA_030528665.1 bacterium | reverse complement strand
GACTGCTCAGCATCCTAATGCTCGGAGCAATCATCGCACTCCTCGCCTACTCTGCCTGAGCTAAAAACAACCAACTTTCCTCTCAACAGATGAGCTTCTCAAGTCTCAGTTCCAATCAAAACCAAAATCAACTCAAAGCGCATATGCGAGATGCCCTTATCAGCAAACTCAATACACGAGCAAGCAATCACGAACTCAGAATCGCTACCTATGCACAATCCTCTTCTCATCCTCAGCTTAGCAATCAGCAACTGAGCTTCAACTCCTATCTCTCGACTAACAACAATAATATGCTCACCGCTCATATGCGAGATAATCTCACTACTCAATTTGGAAACACTATCTCCAATCACGAGATGAGAATCAGATGTATCGAAGATGGTTCTTGTCTCAATACTTCTCATTGTCCTACTACTCCTTCCAATCCTACACCTACGCCTGAAGAGTGGCATTGTGTCGAAAGAGAAACAACAAAATGTATACACAAACCAGAATACAGCAATCGAAATTCCTCTCAAAGATTTAGACCAATGCCTTGATGTTATTGTAAGGGAAATCCTGTAGCATTTGAGGAATGTAGCAAAATCGATAAAGACCCTAGCTGTCAATATGGATTTATTCAAAGTGGAGCCACAAACAATCCGCAATACAACTGTCAGCAAACCTCATCCCTAGCTCCAAAATGCCTCTGGGTCTGTGATAATACTATCAATAATTGTGATAAGAGATATTGTGAACAACTCGCTTTCCCTACCCTTGAGGAATGTGCAAGCTACACCACCCAATCAGCTTGTAGTCAAGATCCAGGTTGCTCACGAGTCAAAAAATAAACAATAAGAAGTCTGATCTCAAACGGTCAGGCTTTTTTAGAACAAGAAACTCATACAGACTTTGCCTTTACTTTTTAGAGGCAATTCCGTAGACTAAAGTCAGACTTTTTACCTTTTTTTAAAAATAATCGTGAAACTCTGTTTTGCTCCTATGGATGGAATTACCAACTGTGCGACTCGCCTCATCACGAGCCAGATTTTTCAAAAATATCACAGTACTCAAGATACTTTGCATCTGCGAACTGAATTTATGAACGCAGATGGCTTTATCATCAATCCAAGTAAAGTGATCAAACACATCCTCACTACCCCAGAGCAAAAACCGATTGCTCAGATTTACGGAGGAAATCAAAAAACTTTGCTTCAGACCACACAAATCCTTGTCAATCAATATGCAGATCAATTTTCTGGAATCGAGCTTAATACCTGATGTCCAAGCAATACTGTGATGAAATGTGGGGGAGGATCTGATATGCTTCGCCATCGTCCTGCAACTTTAGAGACCATCAGACTTTTGTCAGAAATTGTAAAAAGCTCTAAAAACCTGACCTTTTCAGTCAAATCCAGAGCCTGACTCAATGAAGAGGACAAGCCTGCACAACTGCAGTTTTTGATTGAGATTGCTCCGTATTGTGACCTGATTAGCATTCATGGCAGAACCCTCAAACAGCTGTATATGGGAGAAGCTGATTTTCATTTTATTCAACAGCTCAAATCCCAGTCTTCCTGCAAAATTATTGCAAATGGGGGGATCACGAGCTATCGCCACGCTCAGGAAATCGATCAGAATTGGGATTTTGATGGAGTGATGATTGGACAAGGGGCGATTGGGAATCCATGGATTTTTACGGCTCACGAACCTGATTTTGAGGAGAAAATGCAAGTTATTCAGGAGCATTTAGAGCTGATGATCGCTTGTGATCTCTGGTTTGAGGAGCGAGGAGAAAAGGTCGAAAACTATCAGCTTCATCAGCCCACTTTGGCAGATTTAGAAAAGCTCAAAAAAGAAATCAATCCTGACCTTGAATATCGCGCGATCGTAGAATTTAGAAAGTACCTGTTCCAGTACATCAAAGGCATCCCCAATTCCCGTGAATGGAAGCAAGCGATGATCCCAATCAAGACCTATCGTGGAGTGATAGAAAAATTAGAAGATTTGAAATCTAATTTTTAATAACAACTATAAAAAATGTCCCTACTTCATAATCCCAACCTAGCAACTCACATCAAACAGCTCCTTAAAACCCAGCAAAACATCAAACCCTCACGAAGTATGAAATTTCCGCTCCTTATGCCACTTTTCGTAGGAGTCAAACAGCGAATCAGAAGACTCAACAACCTCTTTCAACCGCTCGCAAAGACAAAATCAGACTTTTTACCTTTTATCAATATCAGACATCAGTCCGTCCTCCTCAGAAAACTCGGTGATATAGATATGCAACTACAGATCAACAAAGTCAAAAATCTCCAACTTGCAATCCAAAAAATCAACTGAATTCTGATCCAACCTGACGAGATTTTCTCCTTTTGGGAGCTGGTCGGAGAACCAACTGCGAAAAAAGGCTATCTCGATGGTGTGCTGATCTCCAAATGAAAGGCGAAAGTTGGTGTGGGAGGTGGGCTGTGTCAACTCGGCAACCTCCTCTACCGAATGTTCCTGCACCTTCCTGTCGAAATCATCGAGAGACACCGCCATAGCTACGATCTGTTCCCAGATTCTGGCAGGGTGCTACCCTTCGCCTCAGGTGCAACGGTCTTTTACAACTATATAGACCTCAAGGTCAAAAATACCCTCTCCTACCCCATTCAGCTCAAACTCTGGACAGACCACAAATACCTCAAAGGGCAAATCCTCTCCCCTCATCCCAAAACGCATAAGATCCATATTTTCGAAGAAGATCATTGCTTTGTGAGATGGCAAGGCAAATTTCGAAGATATAATAAAATCAAAAAACTGACTCAACAAAGCGAAAACAGCCATACCACGCTCATCTCTGAAAACCTCGTTCCCGTCATGTATTCGGTAGCTTTCGAAGATGTAATGGCAAGATATGATCTCATCGATCTCGACAGCAACTCAAATTACCCTCTACTACATCAACAATTCCCTTCAAAACTGAGAAAACTAAACACAAAAAACAAGTAATCAAAACTCTGAACTCTTACCTCCGAACTCTTAACTATTTTGTTAACTCTTCACTCTTAACTATTTTGTTACTTGTTAATTCTTCACACTACCCCTATGAACTACGAACTTTTTGATCACGGCAATAAAAAAATCTACCTCATCAATATGCTCCGCGAAGAGCAGCCAGTTTTTTCTCTTCTTTTTGAAAAAAAACTTAGAAAAATAATTTGTCTTTTAAAGACGAAATAAATATAAGTAGCACTGAATATAAAATTAAAAAAGAATATAAATATGAAAAAATCAAGTTTTTACAAAAAGTTGGGAATGATGATCATGCTCTATATTATCATTCTTTATTTGGATGTCTATTTCTGTTAGATAGAGATTATATTTTGGTCTTAGAAAGTGAGAACCCGATAGGTATCCGTGGGAAAAAAGGGATTATAACTGATCTAATTGATAATGGATATTTGGTTGATGAAGCTGTTGATGAACGTCTTCTTTTGGAGGAATATAACAAACAGTTTTTAACATCAATTGAGCATGGAGCAAATGTAACATCTCTTGATCTTAATATTTCTGAATTATGTAATTTTACTTGCCCTCACTGTATGAACGGTTGTCAAATTACTAATCCTGCAAATAAGTTGATGACTTGGGATGTTGCAAAGAAGGCTATAGACGAATATCTTAACATTATTCGAAACAATGGGACAATAGGTGAAATTCACTTTGGATCTGCTGAGCCACTTCTAAATTGGAAACTTATTGAGAAAGTTGTTCGATATTGTAAGGAGAAAAGTCCAGAAACTCCAATCTCTATAAATACAAATTTATCTCTTCTAACAAAAGAAAGAGCAATATTTCTAAGGGATAATCGAGTTTTTATAGCAACTTCTTTAGATGGTCCACAGCAAGCGAATGATCAAATCCGTATCAAAAAGAGCGGAGGAACTTATGATCTAATTGTTGGAAAAATGGATATGCTCCATGAAATTGACTATCCTTTAGATGGTTGTAGTCTCACAATGAATGATCTAAATATTAGTCTCATTGATAGAGAATTTATCTACTTTCTAAAGAATCGGGGCTATATTGGTTTAGCAACAGATATAGACTTAGTTAATAACAAAAATTGTAGCCAAAACATCGAATTTTATATAGATAAACTCTTATCTATATACAAGCTTTGTTCCTCTTTAGGTATGGAAAATTTTGGTTCTTGGACAAAAGTGTTTCATAACCTAACAAACCAAGAAGATGGGGAGGTATTAACCTATTGTAAAGCTCAAAGTGGAAGGAACTTATCCGTAAATCCTGTTGGAGATGTTTTCTTATGTGGGTATAGTACAACTAAAGTTGGGAATATCTTTGAACTTGAGAAGTTCTTCGAAAAAGATCAACCATACTATGCTTTAGTAGCATCAAAATTACCAGGAAGAGAAAGTGCTTGTTACGGCTGTTCGATTGAAGGAATTTGTGCTGGGCAGTGTTTAGTGACAGCAGAATTCTCATCAGAAACCAATCAAAGAAAAAACTTCCTTTGTGATTTCTATCGCGAAGTTACAGCCCAACTGCTAGGGCTAAAGTTAGCAGAAGAAGTATAACAAAAAAAACATTATTCACAATGAAAAAGGTCAAGAAGATCAAGATTGTGTGTATGGCAGGGAAACGTACTAACTGCTGCTAAATACACTATGCCTTTCCCGAGACGGAAAGAAGAGCTATACTAGATCATAGCGAATTCTGATTTTTATTCTAGTTTATGTCAGCGAGAAATCTCTAGATTGAACATAACATGTTCAAGCCTCTACCTTAATGGTAGAGGTTTTTTTCCAAGAAATATATAGATCCCAGCGATAACAAAAAGCACCCCAGCCGAGAGAAAGAGACCTTGAGAGAAAGTTAAATATCACAAAATCCATCATACCAAAGGTCAACCAAGAATTGAACTCAGATTTTCAACGACGGATTTCATAGATAAGACTGTTGCTCTTTTTTCTGTTGAGATAAGTTGATTAGTGAGCAGCTCATCTACAGGAAATATAATATCATCAATAAAATTGTAGATAATATATAGGAAAATGAGCATTGTGATTGAGGAAGTCAATCCTGCAAGGATAAGAATTCCTACAAAGAGTAGGAGCAAACTTCCCAAAACAAGAGGAGCGTTTTTCTTTTTCTTAAGAACCTTTTCAAGCAAGAGTGGAACTCCAGCTCACAAGAGTCATAAAAGTGATGAAAGATAACCAAGATTCTCTATTGAGAAACCGAGTTGCTCAAGATAAGGAGACCAAATCAATCCCGTCAATTCATCTAACATAAAAAAAAGTCCCATTCCTGCAAATAAAAACCATAATTTTTTATGCTGAAAAAGGTATTTTCGAGAATCTTTTAAATGATGCCAAAAAAGTTGACTTCGTATGTTTGTATCCTCTTCATCCGAAGAATATCCTTTTTTCCCATCAGGAATCATAAAAAAAACTCAACTAGCAAGAAGTAATCACATTCCGTAAAAATATCGTAAGTATTCCATTCACCGAAACCTTACAATACCTGCTCACAAGACTCCTGCTATAATAACCCCTATATTTCTTAAACTCCTTTTTCTCATAAAAAAAGAGTTCATATCATCAGGATTTTCATTTTCTATTCTATCAGAAATCCAAGCATTATCAGCTCCTGTAAAAAAAGTTTCAAAAAAGGCATTAAAACAGAAAATAACTGCAATCCAAAGAAAATTATCAGTAAGTGGTACTAAAAGCAAAGTGAGAGCAGAAAGACTATAACCAAGTATAACACTTATTTTTTTTCCATAGATATCGGCAATCATCCCCGTTGGGATTTCAAAAATAAGTCCAATGACACTTCTCAAACTAGAAATCAAAGCGATCTGCCAAAAGCTAAAACCTAAAGCTACAAAATATATAATATAAAAAGGAGTTATAACTTTAAATGCATTTTGTAAAAAAGTTACTAGATAAAAACCATATATAGATTTTTTAAACATCAGAGAGCTAATGGAAATAAAACGACTTCATAATAAATAATATATCTTTAAATATCAAATGTTTTTGTTGTTGTATGTAAAGAAAATATTTGTATACTACGATTGCCCCATTTTTTCATTTTCAACAAAATCTATGAACTACGAACTGTTTGATCACGGCAATAAAAAAATCTACCTCATCAATATGCTCCGCGAAGAACAGCCAGTTTTTTCATCCTTATTTGAAAAAGCAATCCACAAGTACCTCAAACTCA
>JAUMYK010000043.1:3664-6246 GCA_030528665.1 bacterium | reverse complement strand
AGTCGATTGTTCTGAGAGAGGGATTTTTAGTTTGACTTATGTGAGGAGATGACTATGTTTAAGGTGAATTGTGGAATTTCAAGTCAGGTTTTTAGTTTTTTTTTCTGGAGCTAGAGATGTATGGACTCTATCAATCCTCCATCTGGAGAACCCTTCAAGCAGATATTTACCGCAAGCCACACGGCTATATCGAACTTTTTGGTAGAGAGTATTTCTATCTGATAAAAGAAAAAAAAATCTGACCTTTTTGCCTAAGAGAGTTTCAGATTATGGGAATTGAATTTCCTGACAAGTGGGAAGAAGTCCGTAGCACCCTAGCTGCTCTCAAAAAACACTTTGGTAAACATTGGGGCAATATTTCGTTTCAATTTGGGATCGTAAATGAGATTACCAGCTTTGATAATGCACGAGCTAGAGAACAAAACATTGTCTGAAAAGTAAGACATATGAGGATGCAGACAAGAACACTCATCGCACAAGAGACTGGACTAGCACTCTCTTTCAAGGAAAATATGCCTCAATCGACTATTATGATCCAGCTCGAAAAAAGTGATGAAGCCCTCCTCAAAGAAATGAATAGTGGCTGTGCTGAGAGAGTGAAAAAAGCAATCAAAAAAGGAGCAAAAGTCAGACTTTGAACTCCTGAGGACTATGATATTTTTTTCCAAAAATGGCAGGGTACTGCACAAGGTAAGGGATTTCATACCATCACGAGAAAACAGTATGATAGACTGCTTAAAATCCTTATCGAAAATAAGCAAGGCAATATGTTTATCTCAGATCTCCATGGTGAAGCAATTGCAGGAAATATCTGTCTTTTTTACGAGAAAACCATCGTCTATCTCTATGGATTTACTGATAGAAAATACACCAATCTCGGAGGACATCATTACCTCAAATATGGGATGTTTGAACGAGCAAGGGATCATTGATTTGAATATTGCGATCTCATGTGAGGTGCTCCGACAGGGTTTCCAAAGCATCCTTTAGCTGGAGTCAGCAAGTTTAAAGAGTCTTTAGGTGGGATGAAATGGGAATTTTATGGCAATTATGATCTGGTTTTAAACCCTTTTTTGTATTATCCTTTCAAGTGGTTTACCCTCCTGAAAAAGTGGATCAAAAGCTGGAAAAGCGCTTAGTTTAGCATTGCAATACTCCTACTACCCTTTAAATTCTACACTCATCATCCTCAAAGAAAGCTCAGTATAGTAGATGCTTATAGCTACCTTGTGCATCAGGAAAGCATCACGCAAACCTTTGTATACGCACTAAAAGCTACAACCAAGATTTTGTCCTGTGGAGGTATAATGCTGCATCACCTCCTGAAAGGTATCCTGCTGGATCACTTCTTGACATACTTCACGGAGCTGAGCATCAGCCATCATCGTTCGTGGCTCCAAGACCTGATCTAAAGAAGTTTGCATCACAGGCTGATTTTCTAATGGAGCATTTTGGATAATACATTCATAGAGATCAACAATAGTATTGCAGAGAGGAACGCTAAAGCGTGAGTGGATTGTAGGCATCGCAACAGGGATTACGTCTTCTCAACCCTCCAATTCTCCCATAGCAGTTCATTCCTCGAGTACTGCTCCTGTAGAGAGGAGTTCTTCCTGTCCTGCTCCTGAGAGAAGCGTTTGCTCTCAGGTCTGGGAACTTGACTCAGATGGAGAACTACTACATCCACTACAGCATAAGACTAGCAAGAAGGTCAAGAGTATTGTTTTTTTCATTCTTGATTAAAAAGATTTAAAAGACTGATTTATTCGATCATTCCTCGAGATTTCAGGAGGTCGAAACCAGCGTGTCTCTGTTCTCGATCGGCAAAGGTATGCATATCTGAATTGACATAGAGACCAGTTTCTAAGAGTTCTAGAGCTTGTCTGAGTTTCGCAAGGTCTGTCCTCTCGCCTCTGAGATATGCAGTATCCAGCTCAATTGGAATCTGATATTGATTGCATGCTTGGATAAAGCGAGGAACATCCAAATATGTACAGGTTTTTTTAAGAAAAGGATGAGAAATCAGATGTATTTTTTTATGATGTTTTTTGATGGCGTTGATATAGGCTTGGGTAAGATTTTCAAGTGATCACCTGTAAATTTTTAGGTGACAAGAAAGTGTATTGAAATCAGATTCTTGTCCGTGGATCTCAAAGCAACAATTCCCCTCTTCATCTAACAAATCTCCTTCTACACCAAAGGCAACTTCCAGATCATTATGATAGTTTTTCCGATTTTTCAGTGTGGACCTCCAACATTTAACGCTCATCTGCTGAGCATCGAGTACTGCTTGTGAATGGTCAGTGATTACGATCTTTTTGAGTCAGAATTTTGGAGCCATTTGTACTATTTCATCGATGGTATGCAAGCCATCAGAGTAATTCAGACTATGCATATGATAGTCCTGTTCTGGGGTATTCATAAGTTTTCGTTTTGACATTTTCAAGTAGGTGATAAGAGTTAAAACTTCTCCTGACCTCCCCTTGTCAGTGGGAAATTGCTGCGTCATTGCGGGCTTGATCCGCAATCTATAGCTCCCTCCGCCTCGCTACGCTCAGCACCTCCCTCATCGAGGGAGGACT
>JAUMYK010000043.1:0-3564 GCA_030528665.1 bacterium | reverse complement strand
AGATGCTGAATCCAGTTCCCCACAAGTTTGTATGGGACAGACAGGACGATGCATCATTGTAGTAGATTGTTTTTACTTTTTACTTAACTGAAAGCCATCTTTGCTATCTTTAATTTCTCGGCCGGCATCGTTGATTTTATTTCTCAAGTCGTCGGCGAGTTGGTAGTTTTTGGCTTCTTTTGCGGATTTTCTTTGCTCGGCGAGGGTGAGGATTTCCGCTGGGATTTCGAGATTTTCGGTATCATCAGGGGAAAATGGAGTGAAAAGTCAGATTTTTAGGACTTTTTCTTCAAGTTCTTGGAGGATTGTGAGGGTAGAAGCGGTTGGATTTGCAAGTGCGGTGTGGATTTCGCTGAGGAGTTTTGGAGTATTGAGATTATCGCCGAGGGCAAGGTCGAGCTGGGTTTGCAAGGTATCCTCTATGTTTGGGAGTTGTGCTTGCTCAGCAATCAGCTTTTGGATTTTTTTTATGAGTCAATGTCTTTCGTTTTTGGCTTGCTGAAGGGCATCTCGCGTGAAATTGAGGAAGTTGCTGTATTGGGCTTTGAAATAGAAATATCTGAGGTCGAGCGGAGAGAAGCCTTGGGCTTTGATGTCTTCCAAGCTATAGATATTTCCCAGTGATTTACTCATTTTTCCTCCATCGACCTGGAGAAATTCGTTGTGCAATCGGTAGTTTACTCGAGGCTTATGTCAAAAGCAGCATTCAGACTGCGTGATTTCATTGCTATGATGCACCGTGATATGATCACTCCCCCCGTGATGAATATCAAAGTTCTCACCCAGGTATTTGCTCGCCATCGCACTACATTCGATATGCCGACCTGGGAAACCAACGCCTCGTGGAGAATCCCACTCCATCTGCCTTTTTTCCCCACTTGGAGAAAATTTCCAAAGTGCAAAGTCGGTCGGATTTTTTTTGCCGTTCATCGCTACTCTCTCGCCAGCATTGAGGTCGGCAAGGCGTTTTTTGTAATTTTGTCCCATCAGTTTTCCATAATCTTCGACTTTACTGGTGTCCATATAGATTCCATCTCATTCAATCGTATAGGTATAGCCTTTGTTTTCGAGTGTTTGCACCATCGCGATTTGTTCGGCGATATGTTCGGTGGCTCTGGGCATCACATCAAAAGGAGCGATATTCAGCTCTTGGATTGCGGCTAGGAAGATGTCTTCGTATTTTTTTGCGATGTCTCGGCAAGAAAGCCCTTCAAGTCTTGCTCCTTTCTCGAGTTTGTCTTCGCCGTGATCTTCATCAGATACGAGGTGTCCGACATCAGTGATATTCATTACCGCCTTGACAGGATAACCGAGGTATTGTAGGCTATTTCTGATTAGATCTGCGGTAAAGGTCGCTCTGAAATTTCAAATATGAGGCGTGGAATACACGGTCGGACCGCAAGAATAGAGTCAGACTTCTTTTTTTTGATTTTTGGGATCGGAGAAAAGTGGGATAAAGTCTTGTTTCTCACGAGTGAGGGTATTGTAGAGTTTGAGTGGTTTCATCTGTGCTGAAGTATGAAGGACTAAAAGAGCATTATGCTCTTAAATGTAAGAATAGGAAAGGGAAAAGCAAGTAGAAGGAAAAAGAAATTGTTTTAAAAAATAAAAGAAAAGAGCTTTTCCAAGGGATGTATCAGCACTATCTGAAAATAATCTCAAATATTTGACAAATATAAAATAAATAGTATAATATTGTTGCATTTATATCTTATACCAAAAACATCATGAAAAAAACAGTAAAGAAATTTGTTCACAAGCCAGAAAGCGAAAGATCAAAGAGAGAAAAATTGATCAGAGATATTGCTTTCTTTGGAGTAGTGATTTATTCTGCTGTGCTTACCTTCTTTGTCTTTGATACTCAAGCAAAGCAAGTAGAAGCTGAAAATGCTGCTGTTACTGCACAAATCAATGTACAACAAGTTGCATTTGCAAGATAATCGTGGTTTACTAGACACTTACTGATAAAAGGCTGAATAGGATTGCTTATTCAGTTTTTTTTTTCATGTTTTACTCTTGAATCGCAATGATTTTTTTAGCGTAGAAAAAAGCCAGAAAGAAATATCTCTCAGCTTTTTTCGTTGTTTAATAGGCTCTGGCATAGATTACCCTCCTCTGACTTGGTTTTCCACTTACAGGATCGGTACCTGCCTCCATCCCTAGATCAAATGGGAGACATCTAATTGTCGCTTTGAGTTCATCCTGAATTTTTTCAGCAGTTTCATTGGTACCATCCCAATGCGCAAGGACAAATCAGTGTTCAAGCTTTTCTTGAAGGTCTTGATAAGTATCTGCAGTAAAGGTATTTCAGAGTGTAAACTCCTTATGTTTCTGATAGATATTTGCCTGCATCGCTCACAAGAGTTCCTCTACCCTCTTAGCAAGGTCCTCAAGTGCAATATATTCTTTGGTCATGGTATCTCTTCTAAAAAGCTCTACTTTTCCTGCCTCCAAATCTCTTTGACCAATTGCAATTCTTAGTGGAACTCCTTTAAGCTCTCGTTCATTAAATTTTCGTCCTGGAGATTTTTGAGGATCTGTATCAATTTTATATTGCAAAGGCAGCTGATACTCGCCGAGAATATCGGATTTGATCGTAAAGGTAGTCAGCTTTTGCAACTGTTTTTCAAGTAGAGATTGTATCTGATCCAGCTCATCTTGAGTTTTATAGATTGGGACTACAACAAGATGGATTGGTGCTAATGCAGGTGGTAAGACCAATCCATGATCATCTGAATGTGCCATAATCAAGCCTCCCATCAATCTGGTACTCACTCCCCAAGAGGTCGCATAGACATACTCGAGTTCGTTATTTTGATTGGTAAATTGTACATCAAAAGCTTTTGCAAAATTCTGACCGAGATTATGTGAAGTCCCTGCCTGCAAAGCTTTCCCATCCTGCATCATTGGCTCAAATGTATAGGTAGCTACTGCTCCTGCAAATCTTTCATGGGCTGGTTTTTCTCCTTTGTAATGGAATATCCCCATAAAATTGCGTACAAAATCTGAGTAGACCTCCAGCATCTTTCTTGCTTCTTGATCGGCTTCCTCTGCTGTAACATGAGCGGTATGTCCTTCCTGTCGAAGAAATTCAGCACTTCTAAGAAAAATCCTAGTTCTCATCTCTCGTCTTACCACATTTGCCCACTGATTGATGAGAAGAGGGAGATCACGATACGAATTGATCCAATTTCTATAGCTATCTCGAATAATGGTTTCAGAAGTTGGTCTTACGATCAACTCTTCCTCGAGTTTTGCCTCAGGATCGACCACAATCTTGCCATCCTCAGCATTTTTGAGTCTATAATGCGTTACGACAGCACATTCTTTTGCAAATCCTGCAACATGTGAGGCTTCTTTAGAAAAAAAGGATTTTGGTATAAAGAGTGGAAAATAGGCATTTTGATGTCAGGTTTTTTTAAACATTTTGTCTAAAATATCCTTCATATTTTCCCAAATTGCGTAGCCGTAAGGTTTGATAATCATACACCCTCTGACTGAGGAACTCTCAGCCAAATCAGCGAATTTTACAAGATCATTATATCGAGCGGAGAAATCTTGCGC
>JAUMYK010000006.1 GCA_030528665.1 bacterium | reverse complement strand
TTGATTACTGCTTTGATCATAGGAGAAAAGTTAAGGTATAAAAAAAATCTGACAGGCATCAGTAGTGTTTTTCACAAGACATTGTGTTACTTTTTCTTTACAGCCCCAAGATATGGTATTCAGAACAAAAATCAAGGGAAAAATCTGACTATTTTTTTAGGGAGTGATAACTGGTAGTTAGCGACTTTTTCACATTTCAAGAGAAAATAAAAGTTTTTTAGCCTAGATGGCAAGGAGACTCTCTCGATAATCTCAGTTTTCGAGCCATTTTTAGCACAAAAACTTATTTTATCATATTTTTCACATTTTGGTGGCAAGATGTATTTTTTGGAATTTTAATAGAAAAGAAAAAGAGCTATGGAATATCCACAAGCTCTTTTGCATACTAGTTGTTTCTCCTCCGTTTCTGTCGTTTAGACTTTGTCTTAATAGTAGACAGCCACGCAAAAAGAAAGAGAAGCACCATCGTTGCAACACAAACTCCAAATTCCTGATTACTCAGCTCCCACTCCATCATATCAGTCATCATGAGAAATAAGACAGGGACTCCTCCTAACAGGATATAGCAATCTGATTTGCGTTTTTTTAGCTCTCTGGGATGTAATTTTTTAAAAGCCACCCAATCGGTTTTGTGGTACTTCTCCTTGTACCATCGATACCATAATTCTAGACTAAATACTACACATATAAGGTAGATCACTAGTCCATTTATTACGATTGATTCCATATTGTATTAGTTTTTATTTCAATATTCATTATATCAATTTTCTACTTATTGTCAATACCTTCTCGGTGTAAGAAAATTATAATTCAAAAAGCACCACTAAATGATAAAATAAAAATACTATTTTATATCTAAGATTGCAGAGTGAGCTAAAAATAGTAAAGTTGAAATTAGAGGGATACAATCTCTACCTTGATTATCACACAGAGTAATGCAAAAATTATGCATTAGATACCTACTTTAATCATTACACAAAACACTCACGCAAGCAATAAAGGTATGCTACAAGCCTGCTTCTATCTCTCTTTTTGGATCTGCAAGCCATAAGGGAGTTTTTTATAACAGAAAAGATAGTAATTTATCCCAAAAAAGAGGCTTGCCATCATTAGGAAAATGATAATTTTATTGAGTCTATTGGCTCACTGCAGGAGCATAAGGATCATCATCATAGCAGACCAGATTCGCACGAATGCTCTCGTCTCCCCTCTAGAAAATCCGATCCCCAAGAGTCTATGATGGAGATGGGTATAATCTCCTTTGAGGGGATTTTTTTTGAGGACAAAAATTCTCCAACAAGCTACCCAAACAGCATCAAAGAGTGGTAGGGAGAGCGCAACAATCAGTGTTCCAATTTTAGCCCCTCCTGCTACTGAAAGATAGGCAAGCGCAAAGCCAAAAAACATGATCCCCACATCTCTGACTAATCCTAGGGGCTTATACTCTAGCAGCGTATAGCCAAGACTCATTAGAAAAAGAACCAAAGACAAATCTTGGACCAAGAGTAATGCCTCCATATTAGGAAAACTCTCATAACTCTGAAATACCACCCATTTGATTAGGAGAAAAATAGTCAAAAATCAGATCGAAGAAACCCCACTTGCCTGCGCATAAATACCATCAAATCGATTGATAGCATTGATACAAAACATCGTCCATACTACAAACCCTATCGTAAAGAGTCGATTGGGGATATACCAAACCTGTTCTCCTAGTATCAATTCTTGATTAGCCAATCCTCCAATTCGTACGGCCAATCCTGCTGCAAGTAAATGCACAATAAGCCTGATCAGAGGAGGAACTTTTGGCAGTTTCCCTAAATAACTTAGCTCCTCCACAAGTTCAACCGTTCCGATCAGCAAAGCTGGAATCAGCAAACCAAGAAAAAGCGGGTTACTCCAGTGGTGAGGGAAAAAGATACTCACCACAACACTAAGGGCCAGAAAAACAAAGACCCCCTGCAGTGTTGGGACAGGTTTCCTGGTATTTTTGAGATCAGATCATGGCTTGTCTAAGACCTTGATTTTACGGAAAAGCCGGAGTCCTCCAAGCAAGATCAGTAGGATCACAGCAATCATCCCAAACATCATCATATACCGCTACCAAAAAGATAAAAATCAGATTTGTATTTCCATTCTTGTACGGATTATGGGTAAAAAGTCTAGTGAAAGTTGATAACACAGAAAAAAGTGAGCATTACTACCCACTTTCTCTGGTATTCTAAGGGAGATTGACCACAAAGGTCAGTTTTATTTTTGTTTTTTTATTTTCTATAGACTTCAAGTGCTTTATTGAATTCCTCTGCACCTGGAGGAAGCTGACCTCGAAGACCTGGATTGTAGTCGATAAGGACTGAAGCTCCATTGAGGATTTTGTTGACTTTTTCAGCAGCACCTTGTCCTCCTGTGCTTCCTTGGAACCAAGTATAGAGTTCAGACCTTCTATTTTCTACCATATCTGAGAGGTCTCCGATGGCTACTCCCTTGATATGGAGATTACCATAGTTACACCACTCTCCTTTATCCAAGTTTGCTAGAGTATTTTTGAGACTTTCGTGTCCAATAGATTTGAAGCCCTTACCTGCATAGAAGATTCCCTGCAAGAGCTGACCTGCCTGACCATACTTGCTTGCATTTCCATTACAAGAAGCACTTGCATCGATATGGATCTTTCCTGCAGTCATAATCATTGCATTAGTATACAAAGAACCTTTAATCTTCAAGTCTTGCCCCTTGGAGGCAATCAGGGTAAAGGGTTTTGCAATCACATCTTTTCCAAGCACGCTGGTAATATCTTCATCTCCACTATAGAAGTAGATAGATTTTCCTGGTACTTTTGAGAGTCCATTGCCTAGAGATTTAGCGATTCTTTGGTACTTGTTTTTGAAGGTTGTGAAGAGCTTCTCAATATTTGCTGGAGCATCATAAGCTTTCTCACTGATCGTTTGAGTTGAGAAGAAGCGGTCCATAAAGGTGGCTCCATTTTTGAGTTTATAGATATTGAGATTGGTCGTTGCTTTGTTTCCGATACCGTATGGACTCTTTTGGATCAGATAAGGATCGGTCACAGCAAAGTCTACCTCACAGATTCTATCATCAGTATATTGTTTAGTAGTCAGGGGTTTACCTTTTTCATCTTTTCCATTACAAACTTCATAATCAACTCTCTCAAGTGCTACCTTGTACTCTCCAAAAGTCGTAATATCTGGGATACGTCTAGTCAAGGTGCTTGAAGATTGATGCAATGCTGCACTTGGGGTACCAAAATTGGTAATCAAGAGCTTGGATGAAAGTGGGATCAAAGTTGGATAATCTCGATTGTCGAGCGTATCAAAGACATTTTTTACCAATCCTGCTTTGTAGAGTGCACTACCTCATAACCATCACTCTTTATTTTGCCCAACATAAGAGCTGAGTCTCGGATAGAGATCATTGTTGCTATTGAGCCAAGCCTTGAGACTCAAGGCACATGGAGCGGTAAAACTATAGATCTCATTGCTATTATCCTTAGCTGGTCCATAGACCTTGAAACTACACTGCATGGCATTAAGTGCGATTTTTCCAAGATCATTAGTATCTCCACAAGCAAAGACAAAATGCTTTCTCAACCAAGCGGTCTTTTCAGCTCGAGTCGCTTTTCCTGCCTGAGCCTCCATATTTCGGTAGAATGGAAGCACTTCACCTTTCATAATTGAAATCGATCCATTTTGCAGATTGAAACATTGTGGAGCTAGTTTTGAGCCATCTTTTTCCAATCTACAAGTATTGGTACAGGTATATCCTGCATAGGCTGTGTTATACTCCTCTGTGGAGGTAAAAAGTTTTCAATCTGATCCAACGGTCTTTGAGGATCCGAGATCACAGATTTCATTTCCATCTTTTCTACCATTTCCACAGGATGGGGAATACCATCCTCCAGACCACCCTCATCATCCTCAACCTCATCATCATCCTCAACCACCTCCGCTAGAAGGTGTTGTCACTCTGGCTGGGTCTTGAGCGTGACCAGTAGTTCCATCTCTTTTTGGATAGTACAGATGAGCGATATTGGTCTGATCACCATTCTTTTGTGCCTTGAAGATGATTACGAGTTCATCCCCTGGCATAAAGAAGGCTGTTCCCATATCGAGCTGCCACTCAAGGTCAGTCGGATGCGTACCTGTTGCCTTTGGTGTGAGGGTATAGCTAGGTTTGGTAGGATTATTGGCACCAAAATTGATGATTCCTGTATAGGCATTATTTGCAAGGTCTGTAGAATCAAGATATTTCAGGTTATTTTCTACCTTGTCCGTTATCTTAAATCCAGTGAGGGAGTTGGTAGCTCCTCAGATCACAAGTTTGAAATACGCAGTTTTCCCATTTGCAAGGGTAAGACTATCATCTTGCCAGTTTCCGTCAATTCTATCACTGACATACTTTTTGATCGTGAGTCAGACTTCGTTGGTTTTTACACTTGCATCATCCTCACTCTTGCCATTTGGCGTATTTGGGGTAGAATACTCTACTGTTCCGATATTTTTTTGGTCTCCATTGACTTTCGCTTTGAACTGGATTTTATAGACATCTCCTGGAAGGAAGCTTCCTTGTGTCATCGCTACTTTCCACTGGAGTCTAGTTTTATTTCCAGCAATTTTCTCAGTTTTAAGCGTGGTTTGATAGCTATAGGGATCAGTATTTGCACCTGCTCTCAGATAGAGTCCTGTAAAGGCATTATTGAGCAGATCGGTGGAATTGAGATATTCCAAATTTCCTTCAACTACATCTGACACAGTAAATCCTGTGATTGCTTGCTTGGCATCTCTGATCTCTAGCGTAAAGAAAGCCGTTTGCCCTTTAGCAAATCCTGTCATCAACACATCTTCTCTACCAGCATCAGCTCATACTGTATTGACATATTTTTTGATACTAAGATCGCCCTTAGGGTCTCTCGGAGTCACATCCTCGAGATCACAGATCGGATCGTGTGGTGTCTTTGGATCTTCTACACAAGCAGTATTGGTATATTTGCCATTTGAGGTCTCTAGCAGTTTTGCCTGGAACTGCAACTGGAAGGTCTGTCCTGCCTTGATTGTATCTGCGAAGGCGAGTTTCCAATTGAGTGTATCAAGATTATTTGTATTTTTTCCAGTTGAAAAGTCAGTGATAGTCGTATTTGTAGTGGAATTGGTCAGTTTTTGAGTATTTTCTACATACACCAATCCTTTTGGCAAGGTATCCACTACTTTTAGCTCATCATAGGCTCCAGAAAGCACTCTCACATTGAGCGTAAAGGTTACGACATCTCCTGAGTTTATGATTTTTTTATCCACAAGCTTTTCGATCATAAGGTTTGGATGCGTAATCTTGTAACTCTCAGTATCACTCTCTACAAGGAGATCATTGACATAAATCCCCACCGTATTGATTCTCTCTGAGAGATTGTCTACCTTGACTCTTCCTGTAAAGAGAAGATATCCCTCCTGATTTGGAGCAAGGTTGAAACCTGAATACTCGAGTACGGTTACTCCAGATTTTACTGAGAGTCCGCTCATAATTGGGCTTACTCCCTGGATTTCACTACTTACATATTCCAAGTTGAGTGGTAAAAAGTCTTTGATGCTGACTTTTTGTAGCGTATTTGGTGTGGTGTTTTTGAATGGCATCTTGAAGCCTACGAGCTCTCCAATCTTGTAACGATAATTTGGATCTCCAGTCAGATTTTTCTTGATTTCAGGTTTTGCATCTACCTTAATACACACGCCATCATGATCATCTTCATCGGTAGCATCAGTACAGTTGCCTGCTGTTGCAGCTTTTCCATTTCCTGTAATGATATGCTTATCATCTCCACTATAACAGTCATCATTTGGGTTATTATTTGGAGTGGAGTCCTTGTCTGTAGTATTGTAGTCGCCTGAGTTATCTTTTGAGATTTCTGCTTTGTTGATGATCTTGCTTCCTTTGAAATCTGGTTTGATCTTAACCTTCATAGTCAGGCTTTTATGACTATTTGGAGCGATCGTATCAGTCAGGGTTTTTGTAGCTTTTCCTCCTACCAATGTCCAACTACTATCTAGCAATTCCAAATCTGATGGAAAGTAATCCGTAATTTGGATATTTCTCGCATCTTTGTTTCCTTGATTGTAGATGGTAAAGGTAAACTCAAGTTCATCTCCTGCTTTATAGCTTGCTTTTTTGTTGATGATGGTCTTGGTCAATGCGAGATCATATGTGATAGGGTCTACTGGAGGTGTAGGCTGGTCAACTGCGATACTTACGCCATCATGATCATCTTCATCAGTAGCATCAGTACAGTTGCCTGCTGTTGCAGCTTTTCCGTTTCCTGTAATGATATGCTTATCATCTCCAGTATAACAGTCATCATTTGGGTTATTATTTGGAGTGGAGTCCTTATCTGTAGTATTGTAGTCGCCTGAGTTATCTTTTGAGATTTCTGCTTTGTTGACGATCTTGCTTCCTTTGAAATCTGGTTTGATAGTCGCTTTCATATAGACCTCAGCACTCATACCTGGAGCAATGGTATCAGTAAAGAAATAAATCGAGGTATTCCCAACATCATTCCACATTGAATCTGTAACCTCCAGCCCCTCTGGAATATAGTCTGTCAGTTGGATATTCGTTGCTTCTCTGTTTCCTTGATTGTAAATAGTAAAGATAATGAAAATATCATCTCCAGGTTTATAACTTGACTTTTTATCAGCAAGCTTTTTTGTTAAAGCGAGATCATAGATAGGAGCCTCCTCTTTCTTGTTTGCTGAACAGTCGGCTGGTGTTGTACCTGCTTCGCCATTACATTTCCATGTCCAAGTATTTCCTTCAAGCTTGAAATTGGTCATTGTCCCTGGATTACAGAGATGATTGCCTGCAGTGAGGTTTTCAAGGGTTTTCCCATTGTAATCACTGTGACAAGCTGGAACTTCAGGTTTTGGTTTCTTGTTTGCTGAACAATCGGCTGGTGTTGTACCCGCTTCGCCGTTACATTTCCATGTCCAAGTATTTCCTTCAAGCTTGAAATTGGTCATTGTCCCTGGATTACAGAGATGATTGCCTGCAGTGAGGTTTTCAAGGGTTTTCCCATTGTAATCACTATGACAAGCTGGAGCTTCAGGTTTTGGTTTCTTGTTTGCTGAACAGTCGGCTGGTGTTGTACCTGCTTCGCCGTTACATTTCCATGTCCAAGTATTTCCTTCAAGCTTGAAATTGGTCATTGTCCCTGGATTACAGAGATGATTGCCTGCAGTGAGGTTTTCAAGGGTTTTCCCATTGTAATCACTATGACAAGCTGGAGCTTCAGGTTTTGGTTTCTTGTTTGCTGAACAGTCGGCTGGTGTTGTACCTGCTTCGCCGTTACATTTCCATGTCCAAGTATTTCCTTCAAGCTTGAAATTGGTCATTGTCCCTGGATTACAGAGATGATTGCCTGCAGTGAGGTTTTCAAGGGTTTTCCCATTGTAATCACTATGACAAGCTGGAGCTTCAGGTTTTGGTTTCTTGTTTGCTGAACAGTCGGCTGGTGTTGTACCTGCTTCGCCATTACATTTCCATGTCCAAGTATTTCCTTCAAGCTTGAAATTGGTCATTGTCCCTGGATTACAGAGATGATTGCCTGCAGTGAGGTTTTCAAGGGTTTTCCCATTGTAATCACTATGACAAGCTGGTTCAGGATTATTGATGGGTTTACAGCTTGTGTCACAACCTCCATTTCCCCAGCCTGATTTGTTTAGATCTTTTGGGTCACATTGTTCTGAGCCATTTTTTGTTCCATCTCCACATCGGAGGTCCTGTGCTTGACATTGTACTGGAGTAGTTCACGCTTCACCATTACATTTCCATGTATATTTTCCTGTTGTCGCATCAAATACAAACTCCCCAACCTTTCCTTGTGTACAAAGCGGAGCAGTCTGTTGCATTCTTGGCGTAGGAAAGTTGGTATTGTAGGTAGTTGTATTGTGATAAGTGCTACTACATACAGGTTCAGGATTATTGATTGGTTTACAGCTTGTGTCACAGCCTCCGTTTCCCCAGCCTGTTTTGTTTGGGTCGTTGGGGTCACATTGTTCGTTAGCAGTACCGTTATTATATTCCGTAGATCCATCAGGTCTATTTACTAGCCCATCTCCACACCAAAAGACTCTATAATTGAGACACTCTCCATTATGATATTCCGCATCTCCATTCACCTTTTGATATTTTACAGTTGCTTTTGGACAGTCGGCTGGTTTTGCAACCTTTTGTCCTGATGGATAACATGTATATTCTCTCGGACTTTGATCAAATTTTGCTTTGGTTGTATAGGCAAAAGATGCAGTAGCCTTATTTGGAGAAGTATCATTTAATGTCCAAAATGCTACAGAATAATGAATTTGTGCATCTAGCTTATTTGGATCTTGTGCTTTACTATAATTTGGCTTGGTAAAAACACATCCATCAAAATTATGCAAAGCAAGCGTTTGCTGTCTTCCCCCTGGAATAATATTTCCTATCGTCGACCAATCTCCACACTGACTAATAAGATTATTTGGATTCCACATCTCAACTTTCGTCTTGGAGGCCACCAGAATTGCTGGCTTACTCGCTGTAATGTTATCCCATGGTCGATACTTCACGGTATCATTTGGGATATAATAATAGACGTCCTTTGACTGTGCAGGAATACATTGAGCATAACTGGTAGCTACCTGCTCTACCTTTACATTACCTGCGGATACGGTCATCATTCCTACTACTCCAATAAGGAATAGACTACAAAATAGTTTTTTCATTTTGCTAATATACAAAGTAGTAAAGCATTATCTTATGGGTTTAAAAATCCTCTGTCTCATCTGTTGGTGTTGCTGGTGGAGTACCCTCTTCCTTAATATTATGGTCTGGTGTCTTTGGAGTATCTCCTGGTACTGGTGCAGGATCTGGAGCTTTTGGTGGAGTAGGATTCCCACTACCATCGTGTGGATCAGTTTCTTGATCGTTTGGATTTGGTGTCTTTGGATCTTCTGTTTCACTACCATCATTTGGATCAGTTTCTACATCATTCTCCTCTAAAATCTCTTCTGGCTTATCTTGCTTGATCTCTGCGATAGTAGCAGCCACTGCAAATCTCTGCGTATCGTTGGTATCTCTCAGTTTTGACTCTGCATCTGCTAGTGCAACTTGTGATCCTCTGATACTTGCTTCAAATCTCTGAGTATTGGAGGTATGTTCTCCTCATTCCCCTGGAGTATTTCAACCTCCTGGGATATTTGGATCAGAATTTGGAACTTTTTTCCCTTCCACTACAAAACTTAATCCTCCAATCATCACCATTTGATTTACACATTGTGCAAAGAAAGCGGTAGAAAATTCTGACACCATTCTAACTCTTTTTCATCAAAAGTCAAGAGCATTTCCAGCAATAAGACCATCAAGTTTTTGATGAATTACTCCTCTCAAATCTTCTGCCGTTCCACTATAATCAAGCTCTTTTTTCAATCACTCCATCAAATCTGCTACAAGCACAGAATCCTCATCAAAGAGATTTTGCAAAGTATGAAGTTTAATCTGTGGATCAATTGGTTGTTCTGCTTCAGATTTTTCTGATCCCTTTAAGATATGAGGGTTGATGATCGGTCTCATGAGGTCATCTGGGTTTCCAAAGTTGTAAGCAATGACTCCATCTTTACGAATCGCTTCTACTTGCGCATTTGGATTACCAAGCGTATCCAAACCTTGCTCCATAGCTTTGAATAAATTTTCATATGCTTCGGCACAATCAGGTTTTTCTTTTTTAATTTTCTGAATAATTCTCAATTTATTTGTAGTTATAATACTTCTTAGCGTAGTTTCATTAGATTCATTACCATAGACAAGTTGATAATGATCTTCCTGATTGGTTCCACGAACATTCTGTGTTCTACTAAACATTCCATCCAAGGCAAGAAGGAGTTGTTGGAGTTTCACTTTATCGGATGGTAACGAAGAATCTTGCAAAGAACGAAGATAATGTAGCGTATCAGCAAACATACCTGTTACCTTTCCTCCATCTGTTGCCAACAAATACTCCTGAATTTTTATAAGAAGCTGATCCATAGTTCCTGCAGCCGCATAGAGTGGATCAATCTTTTCACCTATTTTATAACAACACGCCTCTTTGAGCTGATCTCTCCATGTGGTATAGAGCTTTGCTAATTCTGATCCTGCTCTCTTATGAGCAACATTATTGATACCATTTGAAGTCAAAAGACTTAAATCAGTATAAACCTTATCTATAACCATCTGAACATCCTGATCAATCTTTAATACTTCAGAATGAATAAATTTTTGACTCTTGTATCCCTCCAAGATAATCTTAAAATTTTCAGCATTTTTAATTTTTTCAAATTTGATCTGACCTTTCGCATCGATCAGGAGATGATGTCCTGCTGGAAGCTCAGTTTTTTCTCCCTTATATTCAATCTGGAATTTTCCAGCATCCTGGATTAAATTCAAAGCATTGAGATCAAAAGAAGGTTTGAAATCAGATTTTTCCAACTGTTTTTTGAGTTCTTCACGAGCAGCATTGAATTTTTCTACAGAGAGTTTTGCTTTGGCTATTGGGAGCTTGGTTACATCAATTACATCCTCCGTAAACCACCCCTCTGCTTTCAAGTTTTCAAGGGTGCTTGCATTCAATATTTTTGCATCTGGAGTGCTTGTTTGTGCTCCAATATCCAGCGTCGCTACCTTACGATCAGCTAAATGCGCAGCAAGTGCTCTAACTGGAGTATCTTTATGGATGAGGAGATTGCCATTTTCAAGCTTGATATTCCCTTTGATCGCTGGGCTTAAGAGGATATTTGCAGAGTCTGCAAGCTTTGCGTTAATCACAAGCAAATCTTTTTCTGTTTTGTGAGCTTCGATGAGTCCTAAGACTCCAAGTTGCTTTTCAAGAGCAGAGAGATTTACATCCACTCATCCTTCGAGTTCCTTATTGTACTCATCAGACTTCATCACTCTTTTAACCTGCTCAAGTGAGGAGAGATCATCCGCGGTTCCAGCAAATCTATGGTTGGCAAATTTAAGGATACCGACTACTGGAATCACTCCTGCATAGAAGGTCACAGACAGTCCTCCACCTGAAATATACCATCCTTTTTGATCTAGCTTTTGTACCTGTAAATTTGACCAAGCTAGGGAGTAGGCTTTGGCAAGTTCTTCTGAAATCAACTGAGTCGTAGCAGCATTGATCTCTGCGCCTTCATACATTTTGAGCGCCATAGTTAGATTTTTCACTGCTTGATCCATATCCTCCTTTTTGGTTTTTCCAAGCCTCTCTTTGAGGGCTGCTTCAATAACTGCAGGATCAGCTTTAAACTTTCCATCCACTGCTCCCTTGGTCAGCAAATCTGCTGTCATAGTAGAGATACTATTGAGAATATTCTTTTCTTGTTCAAGTCTTCCTTTATTGAGGTCTCTGTCGATACCGATACTTCCTCCTCGCCCAAACAGCACTGGACTCCAAATCACATGTCCACCAATGGAAACAGTTTTTTCTGATCTATTCGTCAGACTTTGATCCATTTTTTTATTTTCAAAGGTATAACCAAGTCCTGCTGTAGCTCCCAGCACTGGAATCGTAGCAAGTGTCGTACCAGCATTAGCTCCTCCAAAGGCTTTAAATCTTCCATTTTCAGAAAGATCTACACTCCCATTTCGAGCAAGATTGATGCCAAGGTTTGGCTTACCATTTTTGTCCATACTCGCCCCTAAGTTGAAAGAAAGCCCTTTGAGTACCTTTTGAAGTGGGATATTTACCCCAATACCCATACCAGACTGTTTCATTGTCATCACTTGCCCTTCAAGCACCTGAGCAAGCCCTAGTCTCAATTTTTCCTTTGGCAATTTTTCGAGTTCATTAAGGACTTGGAGTGCTTGTTGGTCATTAGCTTCTTGTGCTTTTTGTTTTTCTTTTTTGATATCTTCTTGCACCTTATTTACCTGCTTATTCACAGCTTCATTAAAAGCTTTCTCCTCTGCTGGTGTCTTGGCAAGTTGAACTTTATCCTTGTGTTCAGCAATAAACTTATCCGTCGCCTCTGCTCCATACTGGAGGATATACCTTACATCTACTGGAGGATTTTTGAGTAGCGTCTGAATTTTATCGAGCTGTTCTAGCGATTTAGCAGTATCTCTAGTAATTGCAGCATCTCCTTCGAGTCCGTTTGCTTTATTGGTCGCTGCGAGGATATTGTCAATGATTTTTGCTTGTTCTGCTTCATCATTGCCTGCAAGTCTCTCATAAAGGGAATGAATCTGGAGTCCAGATTTGAATCCACTATCTCCGTGTGCTACGGTACCATCGAGATTAAAGTCTACAAAAAGGTTTAATACGTCTGAATCCGTTTTTAGATCAGCTTTTTCCAAGCGTTTTGAGAGTCTTTTTGCTCTATCCTTGTCCTTGAAGGCTTCTCTCGAGGACTCTGCTGCATCCCAGTAGGTCGCAAGCATCCCTTCAAATCCACCTGACTGCCTCACCATATCAAAATACTTTCTAATATTTTTCCCTGCAGTATAGCCCTGAGTTTGATCAAAATTGAAACTCTCAGCATAATACTGTGCAAATTCCTTGAGATAGGTCGTTCCTCTTGCCCCGAATCTCCTTTCTACTCGGTTTTCTTGTTTGATGACCAAGCCTGCTGCCTTGAGCATATCAATCCATTGTTCATCAGTATTACGAGCTGCCTGCTCAGGATTGCTATGAATATAGTCCAAAATTACCTTTTCTACACTAGGAGTAAAAGTCAGGTTTTCATCCTTTTTTTCTGCTCTTGTCCAGTTTTCTATATCATTCACGACTCCCGCGAACTGTCTCATAATTTTCTTTTCCTGGAAACTCAATTTAAGTTTCATATCCGCATCCTTGGAAGCAAGTTGCTCAAAGATTTTTTTTCTCGCCCATCTGGCTTCCTTGTGTGTTCTATCAATCTTTTGATCAAAATCTGATTTTTTTTCCAGCTTGTTGGCATCAGCGGTATCATACGCTTGACTCACAATAATCGTGCTTTCCAGATTCCCCAATGCAGCCTTTACCTGTTTTGTTAATTCTGCCTTTTCTGCTTCGTGTGCCTGTGCAAGGAGTTGCATTTTTTCAAAAACAATTGCTAGTTCCTTCTTTTCTTCTAGCGTTTTTGCGTTTTCCATTGCTTTTTTCCACACTGCAAGCTGATCCTGATCTCCGAGGATTTCTTGAATTTTTTCTTGTACTTTGGTAAATTTTTGCTCTAGGAAAGCTCTCGTAATTTCTTCATCACCAAATTTTCCTCACAAAAATTCCTTCAACTTTTTAGCTGAGTCCTCATCTACCTTTTCATTGTAGGTTTCTGTGACTTTTTCCTTTTTTTTGAGCAAATCTGCTTTTTTATTCTCCAAATTGTTAAGCTCCTTTTGGTAAATTTTAAGCAACTCTGTTGGTTCTACAAGCCTTTCTTTTCGATGATCAATCTGTTTTTGCGCTGCTACCGCTTGCGGATCTTTTGGATGTAGCCCTTCTTTTATTTTTTCATTCTTTTCAATCATTTGCCTCGCATGATCAATCCTTGCTTGCTGTTTATCAGCCTCTTGCTTTATTTCTGCAATTTTTTTATCCAATTCTTGGATTTTATTTTCTAATTTATTTTGTTTTTTCTCTAAGTGAGCTGCTCATTTGAATACTTCTGTCATTTTTTTATACGATAAGTCATAAAAATAAGGTAGATATATGAGAAGTCTTATACTTCTGAGAAGATAGCATCTAAATCCTGTTGAAAGGATCAGATTTCTATCTTTTTTTCTTCTTGTTTGAGTTTCTCAATTTTTGCTATTGCTCTCTGTAATGTATATTTTCTCTGCTGATCAGTAGTGGACTCCACCACACTCTTGAAGACTTTAAAAAGTTCTTCGATTTGTTGCTCATTGAGGACATCATACCTCATCAATACTACAAATCCTCTCGCTGGTTCTCGAATATCCTTTACCTTATCCAGAAAGGCAATGATATACTGTTTTTTGGTCATTGTGCCACTACTAAATAATTAAAATTCCTTACTGGTAATTATATCTTAAATTGATTTTTTGTCATCTTTTTGTTTTTTTCTTCTTTCTTTTCTAGTTGCCTTTTTTGTATTTTATGATATAATATTTTTTAGTGCAAAAAAATACGGTACAATTCAAAAATTTTTCCTGCATATACGAAAAAAAGCTCAAGTAATAACTCTCCTCAAAACAACAATAAAAAAAAATCTGACCTTGATTGATCAGATTGCTATATCGTATCTACTTATATTCCTAAATTAAGTTCAGCTTTAATTTGTGCATAAACGGTATCAATAGGCTGATTCGCATCAATTACGACTAACTTGCCAAGCGATTTGAGATGTTCAATCACTGGAAGGGTTTCATATTCAAAGAGATCCAGTCTTTTATTTACGGTTTCCATATTGAGATCATCCTCACGATTTTGCTCTTTGGCTCTGATTTGGATTCTCTCTACTGCTAGGGATCTTGGCAAATCCAGATATACCCCGACAAAATCTTTATTATGTCTCTGCTGATAGCCAAGGAAAAAATCCAACTGTGCCATTGTTCTTGGGAAACCATCAATCAAGAACGCTTCATCCTCTTCTAAGAGATGAGAACAAAGTCTAAAAAGATCAAAAACCAGACTATCTTTGACCATTCTCCCTTTTTTGATCGTATCTTTAACATACTCAGAGACCAAGTTTTCATTGGAGTTGATCGCTCTAAAGATATTTCCTATTTCTAGGTATTTATAGGTTTGAAATTCATTGAGAATATTATGGGCTTGCGTTCCCTTTCCTGAACCTTGAATACCAAACATCACAATATTTTTTTTCATACTCATCTTTTTTTATAAAATAATTAAAAGCCACTCAAAGCTGATTTTTATCCCCAAAAAAAAGCCCGAATGCAACGGGCCTTGTATATGAAAAAATAGTTATCTCTTTGACCATGTAGGAGCTTTTCTCGCTTTCTTGAGACCTGGCTTTTTTCTTTCCTTTACTCTAGGATCTCTCTTAAGCAATCCGTGAGGCTTTAAGGAAACTCTCAGATCTGAATTCCACTCTACCAACGCTCTCGCAAAAGCAAGTCTGATCGCATCAGCCTGTCCTGCAACTCCTCCTCCTACAACTTTGATTTCAGCATCGAATTTATTCAATACATCAGTACCCAAAGTAGAAAATGGAGCGATAGCATTTTGATAAAGGTAGCGATTACCTCCAAAATAATCAGCTAGAGTATATTCTTTTCCTGTAGCTGTTTTCAATACATAACTTCCTGCTCCTTTAGCATACAACTTTACAGTTGCAGTAGTTTCCTTTCTTCTTCCTACTGCATAATTATATTCTCTATTTGCCATTATTTATACAAGTTAATAGGTTTAAAATTATCGTACTTAGTAGTTGTTCCTTTGATAAGTTTCATTCTCTTGATTCTAGGATCTCTCAGCTTATTTTTAGGAAGCATTCCTCTTACTGCATACCATAATGCTTTACCTGGATTTTTCTTGAGCAATTCACCAAGGGTTATGCTTTTGAGATTTCCTTTATATCCACTATAAGAATAATATACTTTATCAGTTAACTTTTTACCAGTCACCGCAATCTGATCAACATTTTCTACGATCACAAAACTTCCTGCATCCCAAAAGTCTGAATAGTATGCTCTATCTTTTCCCATCAATTTTTTAGCAATATCTACTGCTAGTCTTCCCAAAGTTTTCCCTGTAGCATCTACACGATACCATCTTCTATTTTTTTCTTGATCTGTCTGTCTAATCCAGATGGTCTTATTTAAATCCTTTTTAGTAAACTCCATGGTTTCTCAATACGATAACTAAAATAAATTTTCTGTCATTTAGTACTATGCTAATTTCAACATAATCTTTTGTGAGGCATCACCTACTCTATATCCAAGTTTATACTCAGTAGTGAACCCAGATTTTCTCTTCTCTTCTTTGTATTTTGGAAGGAAAGTAGTGATTACCTTTTTCCCCTCTTCCTCACCATAGACTACAGATTTTACATATCTGATTGCTTCTCTCTGAGCATCCTTCTCCTCATACTTTGCTAGAATATTCATCAAAGTAGAAAAGAAATGATCAGTATAGGCCTTCAATACCTTAGCTCTCTTAGGCGTAGTCGTCAACTTTCCTGCTCTCAAAAGACTTGAAAGTTGCATTCTCATAAATACTGATTTACTTTTCACTCCAGTATTGAGTTCTAGGAGTCTATTGTGTCTGTGTCTCATCTTAACATCAATAATAAATGATAAATTCTCTATTTTCTCTATCCAATCAATACTTTACCAATATTTGCGAGGGAAGAGGTAATTTCATCGATTGCTTTTCTTCCAACGCCCTTCATTACTAGTAATTCAGATTTCTTTTTCTTTTCTAAATCTTCAACATAAAGGATACTATTTTTGATCAAGGCATTTCTCGTTCTCTCACTCAATGGAAGTGCATCAATTGGCATTGTTTTTACCACCCCTGCATCTTCTACTGCTCCTTCTACCTCTTCTGTCAAATCATCATACTCTACAAGTACTGATTTGTCAATATATACATTATCAAATACAAAGAGTTTTGCATAGCTTGCAAGGACTTCTCCTGCAAACATCATAATCTCTTTTGCAGAAACGGTTTCATATTTAACTTTCAATTCAAGATTGAGTGCATCTTTGGTACTTCCGCTGAAATCCTCAATTACCTCTTCTACATCATATCTTACATAATCTACGAGAGAAAAGTCATTATCAATCAGAAGAAAACCTACCTCATCAGCATCTTTTTCTGTTTTTTTATCCCTTTGTCTGAGATATTCTAGACTATAATAGCCATATCCTTTCTCGATTCTCATTTCCATATTTACCTCTGTAGAGCTATCAGTAATCTCGAAGAGAAACTCCTCTGGATTAAGCAACTCAACACCTGAAGGAAATTTCAAATCTGCTGCAGTATATTGTCCTATTCCTTTAAATCTCTGTTCTACCCATTGAATTGATTCAATAGTTTCATCTACTCTAAAGCGTAATTTTTTGAAGTTGAGGAGCATTGTGATCACATTCTCCTTCACTCCAGCAATTACATCGTACTCATGAGGTACTCCTTTAATTTTTAGACCAGTAACTGCACCTCCGAGATTATAAGCCAAAATAATTCTTCTCAAAGCATTTCACAAGGTATGTCCAAATCCTCTTGGCACATATTTCAACTCAAATCTTGTAGCACCGTCATCCAACTGTGTAAAACTAATCTTAGGAACTCCAATAAAGTGTTGTATATTCAACATGGAAGTAGTAAAGATAATATAAAGTTTTTGTTAATCGGCTACGAATGATTATTCTTCTCTTAACTTCTCCGCAGAAAAACTATGCTCTCGCGTAGAATTCAATCACTTTTAGAAGATCCCCCAATGGTTCGATTTCTCCTTTTTGAGGCATTGCAAGTACCTCTACTGCATAAGTTCCCTTATCGACCTTAATCCAAGAAGGAATTTTTGCTGGAGATGCTTTGGATGCATTTGCATAAAGAGGAGAATTTTTTAACTTCTCTTTCACTGTAATTTTATCTCCCACCTCTACAAAAGTAGATGGGATGTTATGCTTTTTTCCATTAAGCTGGAAGTGACCATGGGTTACCATCTGTCTTGCTTGCATAATCGTAGATGCCAATCCAGATCTCAAGATAATAGCATCTAATCTTCTCTCCAAAAACTGAAATAAAGCAAAATCGTGACTAATTCCATTATTTTTAGCAAACTTTGCTGCAGTCTTTTTTACGATAGTTGCAAACTGCTTTTCAGACAACAAATAACTTCTTTTTACTACTTGTTTATTTCTCAAAAGTTTTCCATATTCAGAATTTCTCTGCATAGAAGCTCCGTGCTGTCCTGGCAAAGCTCTTCTATTTTTTACATTATACTTCTGAGGTCCAAAGAGGTTGATTCCCTCTCTTCTACATAGTCTAAACTTAGCTCCCGTGTATCTCATAACTCACTATGAAAATAGATAAATAATATGAAAAGTCTGATTTTTTCTTCTTTTTTCAACCATTCTAGGAGAAAACTAGTTTCTCTTTGGTCTTTCACCTTTACATCCTCCAAACTGAATTCCAGTTTCTTCCTTGATGTAGGCAATATCAATCACACCAACTTCATTGATTGCTTTGAATACTCCTTCTCTTGCCATACCAATTCCTTTGAAGACGATTCCAATCTCTTTGAGTCCATATCCCTGTCCATCTTTAAGGATTTGTTTGGTCAGGACTTCAGCAGCATAAGGAGTACTTTTTTTAGATCCTTTATATCCTACTTTTCCTGTTCCACCACCTAGGATCTTATTTCCCTCCTGATCAATAAGCGTAATCAAAGTATTGTTTGATGTCGTATGTACATGCAAAATACCACTTACTACCTTAATATCCTTCTTTTTTGCCTTTGTAACAGCCATTTGAATAGAAACAAACTATATAAAACTATTTTTTCAAAACTGGTCTCACTCTTGATCTTCCAAGCAGTTTCTTTGCAGTTCTTGCATTTTTTCTGGTCAACTGTCCTCTTACAGGAAGCCCAAGATTATGTCTCATTCCTCTATAACACTTGATTTCTTTCAATCTTTTGATAGCAGATGCAACCTCTCTCTTGAGATCATTTTCTAGAACATATTTTTTTAGTTCATCAGAAATGAGCTTCTGCTCTTCTTCAGAAATATCTTTTACCTTCTTCATAAAGTTGATCTCAAGTGTATTCAGAATTTTCTTTGATCTTTCTCTTCCAATTCCGTAAATAGCAGTTAATGCAATCCAAATAGACTTTTCTTCTGGAAGTACATGCCCCATCAATCTAAACATTCCTCAAAAAATACAATAAATAAAAACTATCCTTGCCTAGCTTTATGTCTAGGATTTCTCTTACACGTCACATACAATCTTCCTTTTCTCTTTACAATCTGACAATACATACATCTTTTTTTCAGAGAAGTTACCACTTTCATCTTAATCTAACATATCATGTAAATAAATACTCTACTGGGTCGTATTGGTTGCAACATTATATCTATAGACGATCCTTCCTTGTTTGAGATCATAGACACTCAGCTCTACCTTTACCTTATCCCCTTCGATTACCGAAATATGAGATTGCCTCATTTTTCCAGATTTTTTACAGATGGCTACTGCTTCAGAATTATCCAATTTCACTGAATAATTTCCTGCAGGCAACACTTCAATAATCTCACCATCTAGTTCTACAACTCCAGCCTTAGCCATTAAGCAGCAATCTTCTTAACAATTAAAACGGTTTGAAGAGGTCTAAATCCTTTCAATCTTGCATATCTTGTCTTTCTCTTGAATTTAAGCACTTTCACTTTTTCTCCCTTTCTTGTTTCTCCAACCTCAAATTCAACACTCGCTCCAGCAACCGTTGGTTTCCCAACTTTTACTTCTTTACCAGCCTCATCAAATACTGCAAGCACCTTATCAGCAACAAATTTTTCAGACTGAGCTATACCAAGATTATCTACTACAAGCTCCATACCTTCTGCTACAATATACTGATGTCCTTGCAAATCTACAACTGCATACATTCTTTATACCAAATATCAAAATAAATTTACACAATCTTTCCAAGTTGTGCTAGTGTATTGTACTTTCTCTTTGTCTTTCTATACGCATCAGAGACAATCGCTCTCATTCTCTTATATCTTCTAGAAGAAGGAAAGTCATAACTCACAAACTTTCTATACCATTTTGTACCATAATGTACTTGTTTCTTTGCTTTATCCAAAATATGAGAAGACCAAAGCTCCTTTTTATAAAAAGAGATAATCCTTTCATTAGTATTCAAATCTCCTGTTCTTCGAACCGTAAATCACATGGATGTACATAATAACAATTAAAACTGACAACTATTGCCGAGGACCGGAATCGAACCGGCACGGGAGTATAAGTCCCAAAGGATTTTAAGTCCTTCGTGTCTACCAATTCCACCACCCCGGCTCTCCATAGAGGATAGTCTCCTCTAGGTTTCCTTTTATTTTACAACTTCATCATAGATTGCATCAAATACCGCTGGAAATGCAACTGCAATATTAGAAAGTACCTTTCTATCCAATTTAACATCCTTAGTATTCATTAAATTCACAAATACAGAATATTTACCACCCTTCTCTCTAATCACTGCAGACAATCTCTCAATCCACAATCTTCTAAAATCTCTCTTTTTTAATCTCCTACTCACATATGCATGCTGCCCTTGTTTTACCAAAGCAAGCCTTACCTGTTTATAGAGATTTTTTCTCCCAAGCCTAAATCCTTTTGCTTGGTTAATAAATTTTTTATGTCTTCTCTGTCTTCCAAGACCATTTGTAACTCTTACCATTGTATCAACTAGTTATAAGGAAGTAAATTTTTAATCATCTTTGCCACAGCTCCGCAAAGCTCTTTCCCATAAGCAAACTTTTTATTTGTCTTTCCCTTATTTGTCAAGAGATGATTATTACACGATTTTGAAGTCATTACTTTTTTCCCCTTTGTAATTTTAAATCTCTTCGCTGCTCCTGAATGAGACTTCATCTTATTCGCCATTACGCTTCCACTATTTACTAAATAAAATAATACTGTAACCATTTGCTTCTTTTTTGGGAGTATCATACTGAGTTTTCCCAAAATCCACCAAGACTTCTTGAATATATTTCAATTTTTGCACTGCCTTATCTTCATACATTCTTTCTCTTCACTTTAACCTGATAGAAAATTTCACATTATCTCATCATTGCAAAAGTTCTTGAGCTTTCTTCATCTTCAACTGAAGATCATTATCACCAATCGCATAACTAATCTTCAATTCTTTCATATCTTTTCATTTTTGCGCCTTTCTTCTTTCTTTTTCTTCTTTACCTTTCTGGTACATATATTTTCCATAATCAGTTAACCTCACAGTAGAGAGCATCTTTTCTGAATCATATACTAACTGAACTAGATCTAACCCCTTTTCGGCAGCCATTTCCAAAGCCACTCTTCTTGGAAAGGTTCAAAGATTGTTTTTCTCATCATCAATTATCATAATACTTGGAGCCTTAATCTGATCATTCACAAAGACCATTTTCGCCTTAAAGTTTCACATTACAGGTCTCTCAGACCTATTCTGTCCTCAAAAATCTTTTTTCTGCCCTCAGAATTTCTGACCATTCCCAGCAGGTTTAAAAGTTTTTTGCTCCATACAAGATTACAATAACAATAAATAACTCGCTCCCGGAGGGGATCGAACCCTCGATTTCCACCGTGAGAGGGTGGCGTCCTAACCACTAGACCACGAGAGCATCTCTCAAAGAATCAATCTATCCCCGCCAGGGATCGAACCTGGATCCACAGCTTAGAAGGCTGTTGTTCTATCCATTGAACTACAGGGACTTTTTTAGAAAAAAAGAATTTGGGGAGAGTAGGATTTGAACCTACGTAGCCGTGAGGCGTCAGATTTACAGTCTGATGCAATTGACCGCTCTGCCATCTCCCCATAATCTTCTGAAGGTTTTTTAATCATCGTGATAATGACAGTGCAATTTTATATGAAAATAAAACATAAAATCAAGAGATTTTTTACTTATTTTATCATTTTTTTGCAAAAATGGTTGTTTTATTTCAGGCTTTGGCTCTAGAAGCTTATTTTAAAAGAAGAAAAAAGTCTGATTTTTGTCGCTTTTCCTTTTGGAATTTTCAAGTGCAAAAAAAGTTAGTTTTAGATTTATTAGGTGAGAAGGTTATTTTGTTTGTTATTTTTGGTTTTTATAAAAAACAACCCCGAGAGAAGTATTATCCTATTTTTACCCCGAGGCGTTAGTTACTTATAAAGACTGACTATTCGAGCCACTTACTAAATCTATCTCGCGACGTATCCAATAACCTAATTAGTTTTCACCTTAAAGACTGATCATCTTTTCCATATCTACTTTCTAATTCCATTCCATAATCCTTTAAGCTTTTGAGAAGATTCTTATACCTACATACAGTATCTAAGAAAAATGAATCTGATTGAATATTAGCATACAAAAGAACATGAAGAAACTTAAAGTAACAATCACTTCTCAAGTTATTTATAATTTCAATTAACTCACTATCTAAATATTCATAATGCAATAACAGTTCTCTGATCCACTCTAAACATAAATCTGTATTTTCTTTTATAATCTCTCTACTGCTACGAGTATAAGCAGCTTCCTGATAAAGATCATAAACAGGTGTTTCTTTACTAGAATTAAAAGTTTTTATTTTATCTTTAAACTCCTCATCTGAATCATCCACAGTCCCTCCAAATTCTTTCAAAGATACATACCCTGTTTGGAGAATCTGATGCACCAACCATCTGATATGAGGAGCGACTTTTCTCTTCCTCTTCTCTTGAGGATACCAATTCACGACAAGATAAAAGATCAAACTTGCCAAGAAAGCCATAAACAAATCCCCTAAGACACCAAACTTCCGCAGCAATAATCCTCCCAAAAGAATACATACACACTCACACATTATCAATAACTCTTTTAAAAAATAAAAACAATTATCCTCTCACAGATCGAGAAGAATCAGTCAGTAGATCAATATCTGAAGACCTTCCTCATGGCGAACAATAAGGAAGTTTATTATAGATCTGAAGGAGTTCATAAGAACTTAATTTATTAAGTCAAAAAACCGAACTATCTATACAAAGGTTTTTATGCGGAAACTTCACTTTTACAATTTCATTATCCAGAAAAGCACCATAATTAAGCTCTTTAATACTATCAGGAAAAACAACTTGAGTTAAACGATTCTCAGCAAAAGCCCAAGGAGCTATAGACTCAACCCCATCTCCTAACTCAAGAGAAGAAATGCTATTCCTTGCAAAAGCGGAGAGTTCAATTTTTTTTACAGAACCTGGTATCTTTAGAGAAATCAGCTTATTATTCGAAAAGGCGAACATAGAAATCTGCTTTACCCCTTCAGGAAGCGTCAAAGAAGATAATTGATTATTATTAAAGGCTTGAATTCAAATTTTTTCTAATCATTCTGGGAATCGTAATTCCGAGAGTTGATTTGAATCAAATGCAAGCATTCCTATTTCTTTTAATCATCTTCAAAACTCTAATGAGGATATTTTATTTTTTGCAAACGCAGCTTTTCAAACACTTTGGAGAGAGTTTGGAAAAGATACGGAAGTCAATTTATTATTTAAAAAAGCAGAATCTCAAATAGATTTTAATCATTCTGGAAATACAACGGACTGCAATTGATTATGCTGAAACACTTCATTATCAATCATTTCAAGTTTTAAGGGAAGCTTAATAGAGGTTAATCCATTATTCTGAAAAGCTCCACGTCAGATAACTTTAACTGAATCAGGAAATGACACAGAAATTAACAAATTCCCTGAAAAGGAAGAATCTCAAATCTTTTCCAATCCATCAGAAAAAACAATAGATGTCATTTTATTATGAGCAAAAGCCGCAAAATCAACTTCTTTCAAAGAACTAGGAAACACCAATCAAGATAATTGATTGAAAGCAAAGGATAAGGCTCAAATTTTTTCTAATCATTCGGAAAATTTAATAGAATGCACTCAATTAGAAACAAACGCTCCAGTTCAAATAAGTTTTAATGTTTTAGGGAAAATAAGTGAAGTCAATTCATTTCATCTAAACGCATCATCTTTAACCTCGACAACTCCCTCAGGGAGTGCCACAGAAAGCAATCCTTGTGTATCAAATGCACCACTCCCGATGGCAAGTACCTGTTTTCTTTCTAAATATCAAGGGATTACCGGTTCTTTTCAACAATTTTTCACATCATAAGAGAGAATTTCCAGTCCCTCTTTGCCTGCAATATTGATCTGCTGAGCAGTGAAGCAGTCTGCAGGACTTGCCCCTTTATTGGCAAGATAGATCGGGTACTCTCTCCACCCTAACCATCATAACAGTCCAAGCAACAAGATTCCTCCAGCTCACAATACCCACAACAAAGGCTTTTTAGAAGCACTTCTAGTATTGACTTTATTTTTTAGGAACGAAACGCTATTTATCAAAAGCTTGTCCAGGAATCACACAAAAGAGAAGGTCTGATTTTTTGCTTTTTTTCATTTTGAGGACTCTGACGCCGATTGTGATTCAGAAATCCTTTCCCCTTTCTCTTTATCAAGCAGGAGAGCAGAATGTTTTTTTTCTTGAGTATAACCAGAGGGAGTATGGACAGATTTTCATTTCTCTTCATTCCTCTTCCACTTTGCTTTACCAAATCCTAAAATCTGAATAAAAATAATAGGGAGAAAAAAAAGCCCGAAAGAAAAACCGATTCCTTTCCCAAATCCTTTGGAGAGAGCACTACAAGCAAGATATCGCCTCCTCCAAACATAGAGAACAAAAAACATAAATAAGGAAATAAAAATCTGAGATCTATGCAATCCCCCTCCAAACATAAATTTTCATCGGATAAAATAAAAAGGGATTACAGCTGACTGTATCAAGAGACTTCCATATCCAAGAGCACGCAATACCCAAAAATCCGACAACAAAGGAATAAAAAACATCCAATCTGGATTATCCATTTTTCTCCACACTTTATAATATCCTGGTATCGGTAACACAAACACAAGAAGTAGAAAAACAAGAAAAAACGTTTCCATCCCAAACGAGACTCCTTTAAGATAGGGCAACAACACAGACAATCAAATTCATAAAGGCAAGAATAATGATAAAAAAGTAACTACTAATCCCATAACATCACTCATAAGAAAAATAAAATACTGACTTTAACTACAAAAAAGGAAAAGCTTGCCTACAAGGTATTCAGATAATCTTTCATCCTTTGATCTCTTTTTTGTTCTCGATCTTTATTATTAGTAATCATTTGCTGTTGTTTCTCCACAAGATACTTCTCTTGTTGCTCTATTGCTTGCATAATTTTCTGCAATTGAGTGAGATCTTTTTGATGATACCGGATAAGCTGTCCATGTTCTAAAATAAATTTTCCTTGCTTATCTAAGAGAAATTGATACATCTCTATCACCAAACGCGATAATTTTTCACCTTCCTCCATCAGAATTTTCATCCCCTCCAAAAGTTGAGCATGATCTGCATAAGCATTTTTTGACTTAGTGAAGATTGACTCTAGAATCACCATCACTTCTTTACGCAGCTCTATAGATTTTTTAAGCTTATCAATCGTCTCTCACAACAACACAGAGTTCACAAAATCTTTAGGCTCAAGAGCTTGAATTTCAATATCTTCTATAGCGTGCAATACTTCAAAAAGTTTTTTAAAAGTAGCCGTCATCCATTCCAAAGATTCCTTTTCTGTTACATTTAGAAACTTTGAAGATTGAGAAAGAAAGTGATCTGATTTTTCAATTACCTTTTCCAACTGTTTGGCATCTCTTGATAAGGCTGTTCCTACTATTTCCTTATAGAGTTGCTTCATTTCAACTAGAGCCTGATTTCTCTGCTGATCGTATTGATGCTCTTTTAAAAAAGACCACCCTGCAAATCCAAGAAATACTCGGAAAAACACTACTCCAATCCAACCGAAAATACTTGATGTTTTCTTCTTTACCATTTTTTCATAGACATAAAACTAAAAACTTAATCTCTTTACCTATTCTTGTATAATCAAAAATCTGACCGTAGGGATTTTTATTTCTCTACGGACAGAATTTCTTTTCTCTACGGTGAGATTTTTCTTTCCCTCCAGTGAGAAAACCAAACCTCATCCTAGAGCCCGCTATTCCTGCTGAAATTTCATCGCCTCAAGCTGCTTTTTGAGCTCTACTCCTGGCAAGAAACTAATCTTTGGAACAATCGTTTCTGTGCTAAATTTTCCCTTTTCTTCTACTCCTTTACTAGAGAAGGTCACACGAAAGCTCCCAAAATCTCCAAGCTGCAGAATCCCTCCTCTGGTCAAAATCTTTGGAAATTCTTCTACAAGGTTTTGGATCACATTCGCCACATCTCCTGCTGAAAGCGAAGAAAGGTCTGCGAATTGCTTTGCAAGCTGTTTTTGGGTCACTTTATCTCCATACACAGGACTTGCATACCATTTCTTAGGGTCATCTCTCTTGAGAGGATTTGCCTTTTCTACGAGTTTGAACTTCATCATTGCTCTTGACTTTTAGAAAGTAAAAAGAGACTAATGCTCAAACCATTTCTAACGATTTGTTTTTTTTTCAAGGAAAGTTTTCCCAGTTCTCACCATTGGTTTTATGCATTACAAAAAGAAAGAAAAAATCTGACTTTTTTCTCTATTTTGAAGAAAAAGTAGGGGATATTCCAAAAAAGAAGAGAGAAAAGCTTCAAAAAAGCAATAAAACTTACTCTCATGATAATAAAAAAAAATCCGATACCAATCGGATCGCTCTACCACTAAGACTGCATAAATAGCTCAATAGATTTCCTACTTTTCTTTTGTTTCAACTGATATTCAGCGCTTCTCGCTTCAGATAAAGTTTCATATACTTTCGTATAAAGAAGCTCAACTGACAATTTTTACTTTGTTGCTATTACTCTTCATCCCCTATATTACATACTTCTCCTCTCTACATTATTAGTACTTCAAACATAATACTGCCTACTTCCCAAAAAGAAGAACATAGACTCGTCACTTCATTTTCATTTTTTCTAAGTAAAAAAAATTAAACTCTCTGAAAAGTTTAATTCAAATTTGGACTCTATGGGAGTCGAACCCATGACCTCCTGCGTGCAAAGCAGGCGCTCTAGCCAACTGAGCTAAGAGCCCAACACATCCTCGTGATGCTATACTTCAGATCCTGCTGGGAATCATTCCGTCACCTGATCAGCAGGATTTGACAATGAAACCACTCCAAAGACCATCAATACTCACAACACGGTCATCACAAATCCTACCAAGATGATAAGATTTTTTGTGCCTCAAAGATTGATCTCAGCCCAAGCATTTCTCCCAAACTGCTGTACCAACCAATGCGAATAGTAGCACAAAGCTACTCCAAGTGCACACAATCATAAACCTCCTAGAATACGCCCAAACATAGCATCATTTGATGTAGTGTAAATAGCGGATAACGGGACTCGAACCCGTACAAACAGAGCTGAAGTCTGCTATGCTACACCAACTACATCATATCCGCAGAAGTTGTCTGTCTATGATGACAGTGACAACTTATATGAAAATAGAAGATAAAATCAAGAGATTTTTTGTGGATTTTATCTTTCAAGGAAAAATACTTCACTTTTTCAAGATTATTGCATACAAAAAAGAGCATCAAAAACTGACTATATACCAGGAACCATATACAAGGAACCGTTAACAAACAACAAGAAACAGAAGATTATGCATTGAGTCCTCAATAGCAATCAATTGGTCATAGTTGATTTGATTCAGTATCTCCTAGAACGCACTAGAGATTCCGTGTCAAGCACGGAATGACACGAGGATCAAATTCGCAATGACAACAGAACTTACATCAACTCATCCCAACAGACTGAGTCCTCCCTCGATGAGGGAGGTGCTGAGCGGAGCGAGGCGGAGGGAGCTATAGATTGCAAATCAACTCTACGATGACAAGCAATTACTACTCTTCACTCCACATTCTTAACTGTTCACTACACAAATAGCTCCCCCTGTCCTGCGGACATCCCCCTCATCGAGGGGGAACTTTCATTATCCTGTCTACACAAGCTATGTCCTCCCTCGATCAGACTAAACTGCAAACTATACCTTCTCACAAGCTGAGTCCTCTCTCATTGAGGGAGCTGCTGAGCAGAGCGAGGCGGAGGAGTTTTCTCTACACTGAGCAAATAGCTCCCCCTGCCCTTCGGGCATCCCCTCATCGAGGGGGAATTTTTATTCTCTCATCCCTACAGGTTGAATTCATCACATCAAAAATAACGAGAATACAGTCATCCTGCCTGTCCCGCACTCCGATGCAGGATTGTGGGGCAATGCCAAAAAGTGAGTCGGGTGGTCTAAGGAGGGTAAAACGCCTCCTGCATATGTCATACTGAACTTGATTCAGCATCTTAGCAAGCAGAAGAGATTCCGGATCAAGTCCGGAATGACGAGGAGATCAAGTCCAGAATGACGAGGAGATCAAGTCCGGAATAGCGAGAACATTAAAGCAGCAAAAAACAGCCGCAAAGCTCTAAACTCTTCACTTTCCATTCTTAACTCCCTAAATGACCGTTGTATCCCAAGGTCTCCAATAGGGATAGAGTAGCTCCTGACTTCATTCTTGCAAGACCTGAGCATCAAAAAGATTAGCGAAATAATTATACTTATGTTGCATAATTCAGCTTTCTCCTGCCATTTTTTTGAAGAGTTGGCGATGGTTGAGATAAAGATTGTGACATTCTGCAAAATCTTCAAAGGGATTAGTCATTCCATACCCACTACAAAAATCTGATCTTTCACTTTGGGCAGTCCTGATCTGCTCACTCTCTCGAGAATAGCGATAATACTCCAGTGATGGATCATCCATAGCAAACTTGATCTTTCCAAATTCAGTAAAGCGTGGATGTTTATGAAGACTCAATCCCTTTAAAGCCCCTAAATCCAAAATATGCCCAAATTCATGTGTCAAGACTCCCCAATATTCAGACTCTTCTCCCATTGAGGCGAGATTGATCGTAATTCTACTTGAGGTTGCTCCTCATCTCCTCCTGCCTTTGTCTGCATTGATGATGAGGGTTTTGAGGGTCTGCGAAATACGATCTCCGTGGAGCAAACTACGATCCAGAAATCATAGAATATCTAGATACTGACTGGTATATTTTACCTGATCATAGGATGAAAGTGTTCCACTATAGACTACCTTTGCACACCATTCAGGTACACCGTTACAAAGCTCTTGGAGCAGAAAATTGTCTCCAAGAAGAGCGCTTGGATGTTCATACTCCTCTTCATCGTTTTGCTCAAGGAAATATTCCTTACGAATAATAGAATATGGCTCACCTACTTGTTCTACCCCAACTACCAACATCAGAAAAAAGAGCAGTGTAGCTCCGAGCAGTTTCCACAGATCAAAAAGGATAGTACTATGTGAGATATTCGCTCCCATATCGCAAAATGTCATTAAAAATCAGATTTTCATCTTTTCCTTTAGAATTATACACGATTAGTCGAGAAATTGCAACTTTTTGTGCAAAGAGTTGAAGTAAAAAATGATAACCTCCGATAATGATCTTGGTACCTTGCTGTTTGGCTTTGAAAAGATTTTTTCCAGTACCTCCTGTGATATTTTCTACCAAAAGATCAAACTGCTGATCATAGCCCTGCAAAATCAAACGCTCAAAAAGTGCCTTAGATTCCTCCTTTTTTACTGAGAGGATAAAAATTATTGCATTTGGTGAGGCTTTGTGATCAAAGGAGGAAATTGCCTTGAGGACTGAGGGGAGCTTGCTCAGATGAAAAATGCGATCGGTATTCAGGTTTTGATCTTTTTGCTCGGAGAGCTGAGGAGATTCGGATGGCGTGATCAGTGCTGGAAAATTACGATCATAATTGGACAAAAAGAGCGTCGTATGCTGAGAAAAAAGCTCTACAAAATCCGTCCAGTTGCTATACTGCACCTCCTCTGCATAGACAAAATAAAATGCTGATCTCTCATACATTTTTTTCTCGACCTTGATCATCCCAGTAAAAATTTTCATCATATGCTCAATTTGCCCCCAAAGCGTAGCAAATTCCTGTGCAGTTAAGTGCTTTTGAAGAGGAGCTTGATAGAGCGAAAATCTCTTGAGTAGTTTATTGGTCTGAAAAAAGGCAATATCCCCTACAATCGGTCTCAAGGTCAACTGCGTAGCATCCGTATTGGTAAAAAACTTTTTGGTCTCTTGCCCCAAAATCCCCACAAACAGGGTAAAAAACTGTTTGAATGCAAGGAGGTCTTCCAAATCCTCAAGAGTCCAATTACCATACTCACATTGCAGGCGATATTTGTACTCTAACATATCCAAGTAATTGAGCGTATAATTGAGATCATAGGGACGCGAGAGATAGAGATTGAAACTTTTGTACCACCACGCACTATCCAAAAAGAAGATTGCGTAGTCACGATACCTCTCTCCCTGCTCTAGAAGCGAAAAAAGCCCTCCATGGGTCGCCAAAATGATCGGATAATTGACTGCTGGTCTCTGATCTTTGAGTGCAGTATAGATTTCGTAATTTTCCTTGGAATTGAGATCGAGAACCCCAAGCCCCTGCTCGAGATGCGAGAAGTATTTTAAGAGAAATAAAAATTCTGATTCCCTAAACTGTCATTTGTTCACAAAACGCTGGAGTGCCTCAGGATTGAGCGTTTGTTCCTCTTTGACAAAGCCGAGATTTTTGATCCCTAAGTCAGCAAGGATATTTTTGGCAATATCGAGTTTTGCCTTGTGAGAAAAGGCGAAAATACATTTTTTGTGGGTCGCGAGTGAGGAAAGCAAAGCTCTCAAAGCAATACTCGCACAAGCATAGCTTTTTTTGTCCTGCTCTGCTCTCAGCGTAAAGGGATATTCTCCGCTTATTACCTGGGTCATAGGAGGAGTAATTTTTTTGAGTGGAGGAAGGGTATAGGGTGCAGGAGTCTGCTGTGCAAGTGGGAAAAGTGAGGAAAGCAAGCCCTCACTCTGCTGCATCAATGTTGCTAAGAGCGGATAAGACTGGAGGAGGAGCTGGATTCTCGAGATCAAATATCGAAACAAAGCAAGCGAAAGCTTGGCGTCATAGTAAGCATCGTGAAACTGTTCCTCTCCTCAGAGCTGCACATCAGCGAAAATCTGCTGAAAAAGTGGTTTGGATTTGAGTGAGGAGATGAGGATTTCCTGTGCATAGCTTGAGGGATAATGGATGAGTGTCTGTGCAAGTTGAAAGGTATCAATACAACCCTTCCACTGGAGTCCTGGGAAAAATTTTTGCAAAAAATGGAGGTCAAAATTGATATTATGACCAATAATGATGGTCTTGTCAGTAAAAAAGGGGAGAATATCATCATAGATCATCTCTGGACTGGGAGCAGCACTGAGTGCCTCAGCAGACAATCCAGTAATAAATCCCACAATACTCTTGAGTGCTTTAGTCGGTTTTGAGGGGCGGAGGAGGGATTGATAGCCTGCGATAATTTTACCCTGAGCATCAAATTTCACAATTCCAATCTGAATTGGCTCATCAGTATGCAGATCGAGTCCTGTCGTTTCAAAATCCAAGCTTATATACTCATATCCTGGAGCCAGCATCTTTTTTGGTGATTGAGGTAAAACTTCGCACAACTCTAAAGATTTCTCCCTCTATTGCAATCAGATTCCAGTCTTTTTTTATCCTAAAAAATGAGTACTAGCAACTCCTTTACTTGAAAAGAGCAGAGAGAGGAATTGACTCCTACGCCATCCCTCTTCGGCAAACAGCCGTTGTCCTCTGCATTGCTATTTCCCATAGCTACAACTAACTTTCTGCATTACCAATCAGTTCATTAGCTCCTTCACGATAAGTATTTTGAGGTTCATATCCTGTCATCGCCAAGATCAGTGCTTTGTAAACATCATGCTTATTCTGCAAAGTACTCCAAGCTTTTTGAGCATTTTCTTGTTTAACAAAATCCTTAAGTACATCGAGATGATGTGTATTTTCTCGCCCAAGTCGATTGGTATGAGGAGTTCGTGATACGACTTCAGCCTTTTTGAGAGCATCATAAATATAGCCTTCAAGCTCAGTGCGTTTAACCTGTTTGCTCGCAAGGATATTCTTCATTGTTGTTTGAAATGTTTTGAAGGTATCCTGATTCCTAATAGCTCTCAGAGCTGTCTTGAGCGAGAGATCTTCTGAAGGATTAAATACAGGAGTTGTGACACCAAATAACTTTGATAACCTCTCATCCTGTTTAGTTCTTTCAGTTCTAATCGCAGCATCTGCTTTTCATAATGCCTTTTGCACAAAACTATCTGGATCATTTGGATTGAGCGCTGCAAAGCCTACCGCACCTCTTGATGTCGGAATAATTGGCATATAGCGTGCTGTCTGCTCAACGGTATCCGTAATAGTTTTGGTGATGGTATTGACTGTTTGGATCTGAGAGTCTTGTGCAGCGAGCTTGACCAGCTGTCGCATCAGAGCAAGTGCTACTGCAGCTAGTAGCATATCACCTATCGTAAATTGAGCAGTTTTGAGTGCTACCGAGAGCATCTTTTCTACTTCGAGACTACTTTGATTAGCATCCTGTTTGATCTGAAAAGGTACTTCGGTTGGTGCAGTATGCTGATCGGTTGGTCTCTGCAATACCGCACTCAGCATTACCAAGACCAGCATCATCAGACTCAGATACAAAGCAAACACCACTGGCTGAAAAATCAGTTTTAACATCTTTGACCAATTGAGAAAAATCTTTTGGGATAAGCTTTTTGCTCCATCAAGATATTTAGCCAAAAAGAATTCTACCAAAAAGGCGATCGGACTGATGGCAATAAACATCCATAAATACAGCAATCTTCCTATCAAAATAATCGCCAAAATCAGTAATGCTATCGTATAAAGAAAAATCATCCCAGATTTTACCACGAGTTGTGAAAGCTGCTTGAACACTGTATCTACACAGTTGATCCCTCTATAGTCCTGTTTCTCTACAAACGCAGAGGTCTTGAAAATTGAAAAGCCCATATACATCAGTGGACCTGAGAGATTATTACTCCTTGGCAATAAGGCATCAAAGAGTTGCTCCTCTGAGAGGGATTGATCATCTGGATGGGGATCTAGCTGTGTAGAAAGTATCTCCTTTCCAAACTCCGCTGGTCTGATGGTGACTCTCGATCTCTTCCAATGGGAGAGGAGATTGGCTGGTGGCTGAGCGAGTTGATTTTTGTCAGGGTTGGTATTGATAGCAGACTGATTGATATTGAGTCTGAGCATATGTTGTACCATCCTCTCTTGTCCTATTACCTGTGAAGGGATTGCTCCCACCGTTGCAAAGAGAATGGTTGAAAGATCCACCACCACCAATACGATAAACCAGCTTGCCTGGATCAGTACTGAGGCAATCACCATATCCTTGATCAAAGCCTTAGGATTAGCATCCTTTTCATTTGGAGCAAAGAGATATTTTAGCAAGACAAAAAGAAAGAAAAATCAGATCGTAAAATTGGCGATTGTCCTCAAGATTTGCCAGACCTTCCACAAAAAGGTATCCAAACCAAAGGTGGTACCATAGACAAGATTGTTGGTCATCAGGGTTCCTACAAAATTTCCAAGAAAAATTCGTAACCGATTCATCAATCCCTGCAGATAGTAAAGGAAATCTACAGCCGACTCTATCTTGCGACAACTTTCCCCTGTCGCATCAGTAGCCCCTCCCTGAGCAAATACCGCAGGCACCAGCAAAACAATACCCAAGATCAGAAGCACTGCGGTATAGAATTTCAGATTTTTTTTCTGCTTTGCTCGCGTCATATATGAGGCTAAGGAAATAAAATACTATCAAGGCGAGGAATTTTTAAGACTGAGATGGGGATGGACTGATCAGCTGATCATCTCTAAGTATATAGGTTTTATTGCCAATCTTGTACTCACCTGAGGCAGTCGCTAGTTTTTTGAGTGGATGGGTGTCTTGTGGGAGACGCTTGCTGAGTTCCTTGATATTTAAGAGGAGATTGAGATGAGTAACTTTTTGGTCTTCATCCATAGTATGATCCATCACTTGTTCCCATAGGCTTGCATAATTTTTTTGATACTCCTCAAGATATGAAGCAATCGCTCAATATGCACTACCATTATTATGCTCTGCATACATCTCGCTCAGAAGTGTGATATTTTTTTCAAGTGAAGACTTAGTAAAGAAAGTTTTCATCTCCTTTTTGTCCTGGATGAGATCATTGAGCTTGGTAGCTGCCTCAGAGAGAGAATCAATACCAGCATTGGTATAGATATATTCTTTACTTACTCACTCTTGATCTGTCACAACTACTCTACCATTTGCACTCGCCTTAGTCAGCATTTCAAATTTTTGTTGGAGCATTTTTGCTGAAGAGCTATTTTCTCCTAGAGTGTTATTGGTTTTTTGAGAGATCGTCTGCAGTGCATCCATCACATTCCTATCCACAGCTGCCATATTCACATTTTGACTATTAGCTTGCTTTGGTATAATACGATCTGCCGCCTTAGAGATAAAGTTTTGTATCTCAGGGGAATCTTTGTACTTGTCATAATATACCTTGTCATTTTTCATCGTATCCAAGGTAGTAGTCACAGTATTTGCACTCTGCTCTGCTGTCTGTGTAGCAAATAGCGCTGTTGGATCCTCTTTCTTCACAAGATACTGCTGGATATGTTTTTCAGCATCTGTCTCTTTGGTAATTCCAAGCGCCTTATTCATTCTATCAGTATGCTCTTTTTGCATCTCAGTAGTTAGATTATTTGACAATTGCTTCAAGCTATTCTGCATTGCACCAAATCCTACCATACCCTTTGAAGTAGGGATAATTGGCGTAGTGGCAAGCAAATCGGTTCCCAATTTTTCAAGATGACCTCCAATCTGTGCACCAATACGCGTATTCCTTACCGCCCAAAACATCAAAAACCATGTAATCGCTAAGCCAAAGAGCATTGTCAAAAATCGTGAAAAATTGATAAATGCGTTTGGTACCAGTATTTTGATAAATCAGAGCATATTAAACTCTTGTTCACCACTCTCATCATTCAGTTTTACATCCATTCCCCACAACTCGCTCAATTGTTGCTCTTTTTTTGCTTTTGCTGCTTGCTCTTTTTGTATCTGCTCAGCATCCTTATTTTGTTGATCCTGCTCTTTTGGGGGCTGATAGATTGGACTCTCTGGGAAGGTCGTTTTGAGTACAGACATAAACATCAGTGATATACTCAAGGCAAAGCCTACTAATACTGGTGCTAGGAGCAGCTTGATGACTTCTCCAGGATTGAGATAATCAGCCTCTTTGCCTCCGATATTTCCTAGCATCTCAGAAAATACCTTCTTGAGTACCAAAAAAGGAGAAATCGCTATCACAATCCAGAGCATCATAATCCTCCAGAGCAATACCACTACCAATCCTACTAGGGGCAAAATCAAAATCAGCGCAAAAGCTGCATTGACCAGCAGGACAATAAATTTTTGGAAAACAGTATATGTCTTTAGACTATCAAAAGAAGCTGAGGTTACCAAACTACTATACAGTGCTACAAAAGGTCCTGTCCAAGATTGCACCTTTTCTAACATATCAGATGCCGTATAGCCATAGTCATCAAAGATACAATCGTACTTAGGCTGTTGTTGCTCATTGAGGATTAGGTTTCCCTCCTCATCTGTTTGTGCTCTATTGCCAACAAATCCAATCAAACAGTCTCAGATTTTATCTTCTACTACCTGTACAGACTGTCCCTTGATACTTGAGGGGATCGGGGATTGTTGAAGGAGCGGTCAAGCATAGGCATCGACTACAATACCTGCTGCGACTAGCTCATTGATCAGCTTTGTCTCATCACTCTTGGAAGCAAAAATCTCAGTAAGTACACTCATTGTCTGAGGATGTTTGCTTCAGCTTGCATTATTGGCGACCTGGATTTCAATTTCCTGATAAGAGACTAAGGCTCCTAGATACGTACAATACCCTACTGCCATATCTTTTCCTTTGCCCAAGCTATCGTACTTTCTTCCTAGAAGGTATATTTTTTCCTTCTCATCTTCTTTACGCTTGGCAGACTCACAAGGAGCGATATTAAGGGTAGCTTTGTCTCCAGGTAAGGTCGCATATCGTTGTACTGCTTCATTTTTTGCGCTATTCGCATCCTTGCCTGCATCGCCCATATTGAGTTCTAGCGACATTCCCATCACTTTGTAGTTGCTGGTCTGATCGGTACTAGAAAGCACGGTCGTGGGGATCGTACCTACTGTATAAGTCAAAATCGTAGAAATATCCACCAGCACCATCATAATAAATCGGCTCAACTGGATCAAGACTCCAGCAATCAAAGTCTTTTTGATCAAAGCTGCAGGCGTACTAAATCCCTTGATTACCCCCCGTTCCATCTTCTTTTCTGGACTGATCGCATAGATCAGAATCCCTGCCAAAAAAATAAATCCCAAAAAGAAGTTAGCCAGATTTTTAACGATATTTCGCACCTTTCGCAAAGGAGCATCCAAATACATAAAAGAACCATAGACCAGCTGATTATCCATAGCAAGCCCTGCTAATGCAATCAAGGGCCATAGCACCACATACACAATCTTGGTAAGCACTTCAAAGATTCCATTTCGACTTTCGAGATCAGTCTTGGTTTGATCTTGTTTCGCTGAGGTTTCGGTCTTACCTTCCGCAAAACTTAGCATCGTATTTGGTAGTACACCCAATCCAAGACTGAGTGCAAAAAAAAGTAATACTGACTTTAGCATCATTTTTTTTAAGCTATTGACTGAGGTTTTTAGCTGTGATCGAAAGCTCAACATCATCTGCACGATAATATAAAATACTCACTCCTGATTATAATCAGATTTTTTTATTTCTCCATTTTTTGTGTCCTCTAGCGTGCCTTTCCTCTTGCCAATTTAGCAAAAACATAGCTATTAAAAAAAATATTCCCAATCCTCCCCTTATTACATTACAAACATCACCCATTTTTCAAGACTCAAACTCCGCTTTTCTCATACAATATCCTCTCAATGCTTGGAAAATTTTTGTGAAAATATTTTTTTTGTACTTTTTAGTTGCAATGAGTATAAAAATGACTATAATGAGGATGAAAAAGTTTGAGTGAGGTTCGTCCTCGTGCACTCGGGCAACTCCTAAGTTTGATCTGGTATCAAACTTTTTCTTTTACTCATCAAATATATTTGTTACCCAAAACAAACACAAAACAATTGCAAAACCATCACTAATATCTATATTTCAGATGTTTTATCCCTTAGTCTCTCACCATGCTCACCAAAAGTATCGAAGAACAGAGAGCAGTAGCTAAATATCTCAAATTAAGAGCCAAAAGAGATGGTATTTTCTGCCCTGCCCTAGGCGTGAGCGTGAAATTTCTTGATGAAAACTTTAAACACCTTACCTACAAAGACAAAAAACATAAAAGATCAGCACAAGAGATCAAAATGAGGAGTATTTGTTTTCTTGATGTGGAAAAAATCATCAAAAGCTCTCATACCTATCAAGAATTTTTAACAGAAAATGAAATTACCGTGATCAAAAAACACGGCAAAAAGGAAAAAATATACAGAAAAACTGACTATATTTGACTGGTAGCTATCATCCACTGAATCCATGGAAAACATAGGATCAGAGTAGTATTAAAGAAGAAAGAGGGGTTTTCCTATGTAGAATATCTCTCTGTTATGCCTGCATGGAAAAGTAAAGGACATCCAAATTTTATGGGTAGTATCGTATAGCAAGCCATTATTCTCACCATCCCTATCCCCCTTTCCCCTCTTAGCTTCTTAATTCTCTCATCACTTTGATTACGAGATGATTTATGATTTCCTCTCAAGAGAGACATAAGCAAAGGAATAAAAAATGCCCCCTGGGTTGAGGCACTTTTTTGATGATGAGTGAGAATTATAATGTGGAGAAAGTCAGTTTTTCTCCCTGTTTACATCCATTGAGCTTGTCTTTTGCACTCGCGATTTTCCAGTAATCGGCTTTGACATCATCAGATTTTTTGATTGTCCAGCCTTCTGCGATCCCTTTCATCACGATATAGACATCACAACTTACGATCAGATCAGGATTTGTAGTAGAGCCAATCATCTTTTTTTCTAAAGCAGTCTTCATATAGGGATAGTCAGGATGCGACTGTGCAAGATGTGTAAACTTTACAGATTTGGAAGTAGAAAGGGGAATAGCATAGGTATCGATGAGATGTTTGATCGCCTGCAAGAGGGTAAGCTGTTGCTGAGGGGTTTGCAGAGGAGCTGGAGTATTGATCGTTCCTGATGTAGAGCGAGGCTCTGAAACTGGTAATGCCTCCTGTATATCTGCAGTCGAAGGAATGCTTGAATTTGCTCAGCTTACCACTGCCCCAGAAGTGATCAGCTGCGTGGTCTCTTCTGCTAGTCCTCCTGTCAATGGGATCAGATCTGTGCCGTAGGCACTCTCATCCATCTCTGAGTGGATTACCTGAAGGATCTCCCCTGTAGCAAAATAGCCTGACAATACTGATCCTGTGGTTTGTGGAGGATTATCGATACTTGGTCAGATTTCTCCCTTGATTCCTGCAATAAAAGTACTAATACGATATTTGAGTTGCGATTTGGTAGAAGAATGTTCTCCTATAAAAAGACCCCATACTCCAAGCCCTGCCAATACCAGAAAGAGGAGGAAATACAATGAAGCAAACATCGACTTTCTCCAGAGATTCATCCCCTTGAATACTACAAAGAGGAAAAGCATCATCCCTGCAGCTCCCATCAAGACTGCTCCAAAATCAAAGGTCTCCCATAGGACAAATACACAACCTCCAAATCCTACTACCCCAGCGAGAAACGCTAACAAGCGATAGAGTCCGCTCCCTTTAGGCAAAGGAGGCTGTTTGGTAGTATTGATTTTGATCTTGATTTTTTCGATATTGGAGGAGGAAAGCTCTTGATCCTCATCCTCAAGGGAAGCAGTCTGCAATGAAGCTGAAGTTGCTCTCAGTGAAGAGGCTGAAGTTGTACCACCTGTCTCTCTCTTTTGGGTTCCGATCCAGATCATAAGCAAAAAAAATCCAGTATTGATCGCTGCCAAATAATAGAACATATGCTGTCCCCAAAGCAATGCCAGCCATATCGGTTGTGCAATCAAGATATATGCCATACCAAGGAGAAAAAGTTTTGTCTTGAGCATAGGTAATAAGTAGTATAGATGAATAAAAATGCTTTAGGATGTTGATAGCTATTTGAGATCATTTTTCAAGCCAAGATAAGAAAAAAGACTGAACTTTTGGTTAGCACAGTCTCCTTGTCTAGAAAGTGTTAGCTCTGATCATAGCTTACTTGTATTTTTCCTTGAGTTTTGCGATCTTTTCAGCCTTTTCAGCGGCTCTTTTTGCATCTCTTTCAGCTTTAAGCTCTTCTTTGGTCTTTTCCACAACTACTTCTTGCTTCTCTTCTGCTTTTTGCTCAGTAGCTTTTGCATCAAGCTCAGCGTGTACTACCACAGTAAGCTCCTTTTTCATCTCCTTGTACATAAAAGGGATCACATAGGTTCCTGCTTCATTGATCTTCTTTTTGAGTTTAAAGAGATGAGAGTCTACCTCGATACCATAGGTTTCTTTGATCGCTTCTACGATATCTGACTCGTGTACCTTTGCATACAATACGCGGTCTTTGTTGGCTTTTCTCGTGATACTTACTCCACCATTTTCCGCCATCTTTGCAAAAAGCTCTTCGAGGCTAGCAGCCTTTTTTGCTCTTGTAGCGATAGCAGCCTGCATTTTTTGCTCATACTTGTTCCTATTTGCCTTGTCTGCAAGGACAGCAATATTTTGAGGCAGAAGTACATTTCTTGCGAAGATAGGTTTTACCGCAACGATCTCATATTTTTCTCCAAGATGCTTGTTATCCTGAAGCAAAATCACCTCAATGTTTCTATTTTTCACAGTTCTCCTTGGCATTGTAACACACACATTTATATAAGTAAAAGACTAACTAGAGGCAAGTTATACAGATTTTCTAACAAATTGCAATCATTTTTTGAGATTTTTGACTGCGGCTGGCAAAAAAAGCTTCTAGCTCGCTGACCGTAGGTCTTCTGTAGAGAGCGAGTCGTTTTGAAAAAAAAGAAAAAGCTGACCCCTGTGAAAGAGATCAGACTTTTTATATTTTTTTGGAATTATTTGGCTTGTGCAGCTCTCTGCAACATCAAGAGTACCCATCCTCTGAGTTCTTGCATCGTTGCGGTAGTATTGGTAAGAATACCTGCAGTCTGCAATGCCTGAATATGCTGTGCATACCACTGGTTACCTGCCTGATTGTACTGATCACCAAAAAGCACTCTAGAAAACACTGTTGCAAACTCTGCTCTTGTTACTATCTGATGAGGATTGAAGTGACTCAAAGCCGTTCCATCAGCATGGATTCCCATAATTTGGAGCTGATAGGCAAGTTTGATATATTCCGCAAGATCAGCCAATTTTTCATCAACATCTGCATAGCTTGGAAGCTCTTGTTTGATCAGCGGCTTTTTGAGGATTTTGGTCACATAGACTACCATCATTTTAGCAAGTTCAGCTCTGGTAAGTGGATGATCAAGTCTTGCATCTTGGATAGCTCTAATAGTCGTAATATCCTGTCCACACGCCCAGAGATAGGCATCGTTTTGTTCAGATGAAAAGTTTGATCCCTCTACTGAACATACTGGGGTAGTTACCTCACCTGGAAGGACTACTTCTTCAACTCCTAGAGTTGATACAGCACTTACAGTAGGACTTGAAGCACTACTTGAACTCGATGATGAGCCACCACTAGATGAGCCACCAGAGCTTGATCCTCCTGAAGATCCTCCAGAACTTCCGCCTCCAGATGATCTTCTCGTCCATTTTGCGTAGATCGTAGTATGTTCAGTGATTACTTTCGTAAAGTCAAAAGCGGTTTTGAATGCCTTGTCCGCAAACCATCCATCAAAGCGGTAGCCTCCTCTCAAAGGATCAGCTGGTTTGCTTGCCTTCCCATCGAGTGGAATAATTTGATCTGCAATGGCTGTTGCTCCATCCATTTCAAAGTTTACACGATGAGCAACTGGTGCGTAGAACCAATGATTATCTGCATCCTTCAAGGTATATCCGATGAGTTTGTCAGCTTTTTTGATTTCATTATATTTTTTTACATCTGATGAAGTTGCCCAAGTTGGCTTGATAGGACTATGGTAAACAATGTCTGCGGTCATATCAGTTCCCGCCTTGAAAGCATTTTGGAATGGCGATGATGCCGCTCCTGCAAAGGCTTTTGTCGAAGTCCCTAAGTTCACAAAGAGGAGCTTCACTCCTTCAATTTCTTTGATTTCTACATCCTTTTCAACTGCAGTTTTGATAAACGCTTCAGCAAAGGCTTTGTCTTTTGGATTTGTAATATCTTTGATCAAAGGATACAAGACTGATTTTGTCGCTGGAAGATCAATTGTCATTGGATCTTTCATAACTACTGGCAGGATATTATTATTGCTGGTATAGAAAGGCGTGATGGTAAATGCTTTCTTTGGAGCGTAAAACCAGTGATGATCTTCGGTTTTAAGGGCGTATCCAATCAGTTTTCCTGCTTTTTTGATTTCATTATATTTGATAACTGGCTTTGAAGTATCTACCCAATCAGGTTTTACAATCGCATCGGTATAGACTACTCCAATATTCATTTCCTGTCCTCCTTTGAAAGCATTTTGGAACATCGTATCTGTATCAGGTGTTCTGAAGACTTTGGTGTGTTTTGAGGTCTTTACAAAGAGTAGCTTTACTCCTTCAATTTCTTTGATTACAACATCAGCATCAGTTGCATTATCCGCAAAGTCTTGTGCCTCTGCTTGTAAGTTGGCAGGAAGAAGAGGAATCTGTGGTACCAAGAGTTTTTTGGTTTGTGCAAGATCAACAGTCTTCTCATCTTGCATTACTACCTTAAGTTTTCCATTATTACTTCCATAAAAGTTCACGATATCAAGTCTGAGTGGTGCGTAGAACCAATCATAATCTGCATTTTTCAAAGCGTATCCGATCACTTCTCCATCTTTGAGAATAGGATTGTAGGCTTTGATGGCTTTAGTAGTGTCTACCCAGTTTGCTGCTTGTGCCTGTGTGAGATCGTATTTGATCTTTGAAAGGTCAGCATTTCCTCCTTTGAAAGCGTTTTGAAAGAGTGATTTTGGCGATGCAAAGAAGACTTTGGTATGCGGTGCTGTTCTCACAAAAAGCATTGTTACGCCTTCGATCGTTTTGATCTCTATCTTGCCAGCAGTTGCATTATCCGCAAAGTCTTGTGCTTCAGCTTTAAGATCATCTGAAAGCAGAGGAATCATTGGTATCAAGAGCTTTTTGGTATCTTCAAAGTTTACGCTCTGACCATCTGCACGAAGGATCACAGGAAATGACTTATCATTACTAGTATAGAAAGGGGTCTGTGTTACATTTCTTTTTTGTGCATAGAACCAGTCATTATCCTTATTTTTCAAGGTATATCCTATCACTTCTGATCAGTTTTTAATCTCATTGTAATGTGTAATTGTTTTGCTCGTATCTACCCAGTCAGCTTTGATAATAGTGGCAGCATCGTAGAATGGCTCTCCTGCAGTTCCGTCCTTGAAAGCATCTTTGAATGCTGAATCTTGCTGATCAGCAAAAGCTTTTGTCGAAGTCTTGAGATCTACAAAAAGGATATGTACTCCATTGATTTCTTCGATCACCACATCAGTATCTGTTGCAGCATCTGCAAGGGCTTTAAGGTCAGCAGATAATTTCTCCTTGAGCGGAGCAAGATAGATTTTGGTCGCTTCTACATCTACGGTTGTTGCATCTTTCATTACTACCTTAAACTCTGTATTGGTACTGGTGTAAAATGCTTTAGTGATTTGTGGCAAGACTGGAGCGTAAAACCATTTTCCTTTTTTGGTTCTTAGTCCGTAGCCTATCACGGTATCATTGTCTTTTAGCTCGGTATGACCAGCAATATTTTTGACATCTTCATCAGAGACCCAAGTTGGTTTGATCATCTTGGTAGCATCATAACGCACTGGACTAGGATTTAGACTATGAGGATTTTGTGGGAAGAGTGCCTGAAGCGTACTATCAGCTTGCGAAAAATACACCACTGGAGTCCCTATGTTAGGCTGAGTAAAGAGCAGTTCTTCACCGTGTACCGTCAGGATTTCTGCCTTTCCTTCACAATCGAGATAATAATCACAGGTTTCAAGAGCTGGAATACTTGCAGTCGCCGCAAGGTCTAAAGTATCATCTTTTACTACTACCTGAAATGAAGTTGTTGGATTGAGGTAGAAAGTTTTGTAAGTGGGTTGTGGTTTTTCAATTTTTTTGGCTACATAGAACCATCCAAAATCATCTGTTTTTACTGTAAATCCCTTTTCTCCATTAACAGTAACCGTACGGAAACCAGCTCTTTTTTGATTATTTAACTTTGTCGTATTAACCCAAGAAGGAGCAATGATAGTAGTTTCATCCCATTGTGATTTTAATATACTCAGATCTGCATTTACTTTACCTTTAAAATCTGATTTCAAAGCAGAATTTGGATTCGCAAAATATACTTTAGTAGGCTTATTATTATTAGCATCTACAACCTGCACAAACAAGAACTCCTCTCCTGCAATTCTGAGCATTTCTGCACTTAGAATTTTCGCAACTTGTTTATCTACGGCTTTCAACGCACTTTCTAACTGAGGTGTCCATGTAGCTTTATTCTGACTATCCACTTCTACGGAAAATGGATATTTATTTTCACTTGTCACGAAATAAAATTGCTTGGGTGTTTTCTTCTCCCCACCTCTAAAAGTCGTTCCCTGAGTAAGTGGCTGTCCCTCATCGCTTCTATCAGCGATCATCGAAGGTCGATCAGCTTTTTTTGCTTTTTGCACTGGGGTCTCCTCAGTAGGAGCAAGAGGTGTTTCTTCAGCACTTTGCTCTTGTGCAGGAGTAGCATCTGCAGTACTCAGCTGTTCTGCTGGCTGTTGGGATTGACTCAATGCAGGAGTTTGTGCCTCAGCCTCTGCTGGAGTGTTTTCTGCTGCATCCGCAACTGTTTGCTCCTCAGTAGACTGCGCTGTCACTGGAGGTTCGAGGTGCTGTTCTTCTACTAGCGTGCTTAGCACTTCGGATTGCTGCTCCACTTGTGCAGAAGCATCAAGGTGTGTAGCTCCCTCAAGCGAATTGTCCGCTACTGTGTCAGTCAAAGTCTCAGCTACGACTGGAGTCTCACTACTCACTTCCTGTACTTCCCCTGCCACAGCTACCGCTCCCGGCAAAACTGCATGCAAGCAGATCATACATGCTCCGAGTCGAGCAAGATTTTTTTTGCTTATAGTATTCATCATTTTGTAGTGTACAGATAAAAACTGGCATCATCGCCACATCTCAGGGCTTTCGCTCTCCTTCCCTTGAAAGAGGTTGCCACACTCCCTGTATGTCTACTAAAGAATATATAAATCCCCCCCCTAAATCAAGAGCAATTTTACCACTTCTCCATACCCCTTTCTCAAATCATTAAATTTTTACTATAAATACTTTTTATGTTTTGTCAAGTATTGAGGTTCATAAAAAAAGGAGGAAATCTGATGACAGCAAGAAATATCCTCGCCTCACAATTCAGCTTTTTTTTGCTTTTTGAGCATACAATGAGCAAGCACCTCGCTCCACTATACTGTCTAGCCTTTTCCCTAAAAAAGTTTCCAAAAAGTTGACATTTTCTATTTTTGTGATTAAAATAGAGCTAGTTTTTTTACTTGTCTGCTATCATATGAACTTCTCCAAACTTTCACTCTTTGCTTCACTCCTTCCGCTCTTGCTCTGCAGTATGAGCTATGGCTTTAGTCTGGAGGGGAAAAGCGTTTTTGAGGTCCAAGAACTCCTCGAGCAAGTGAGTCAATTGGATCAGTCACTGAGCAAATCGGATTTTCCTTTTCCGCTCCTCCATACGGGACTTGAGCGTTTTTGTCCTGCTGGATTTTCCTCTGCTCCAAGTTCCCAATTTCAGGAGCTGAATCAGGCTTGGAAAAGGAGCTTTGCTCGCTATAGTGATCAGCATTTTCGTACTCAATACCACCAGCTCATACTTCTTACCTCGCATCTTGAGCAACAAGATATCCAGACCTATTGTAGTCAAAAATCTCTCCTCTATCATCTAATACAGAGCCTTCATCAGCAGTTTTGGAAAAAAGACAGCACAAACTCCCCAAGCACTCCGCTTCCTCACAAGACCACACCCCACGCTCCAGAGATCGAACATCCAAGCGCCCCTCGCATCCATATCAAACACAAGCTCGAAGGTCTTACTCCTTCCCAACAAGAACTCAGCACACTGGTAGACCACACTTTTCAGGCTAGTCTGCAGGATATGTTCGCTCGCAAGGTCTTGCGTTCTGCGGATCTTGAACAACTTGATGGCAACATCTTTGTCAGCTACCGTCCACAGTGCGAAAAGATGAGGGGAAGCTTTCATCTGTTGCAGTTTAAAAAGGATAAGAGCAAACGCTTCAAGGAGCTAAGATTTGTGATTAGTCTTTGTCCAAGTACTCCCCAGACACAATTTATCCACCATCTCAGGCAAATTTTGGCACACGAACTAGGACATTATCTCTACTTTTTTAGGGATAATCAGACCGATTATTTTGATCAGCTCTGCCGAGAAGAGCAATCCTCAAAATGCCAATCTGAACACTTTGTCAGCAACTATGCCCAAACAAATAAAGAAGAGGATTATGCAGAGAGCTTTGCCTATCGATATCTCCATACCCTCTATCAACAAAAAGAAAAAGAATTCTGATCCGCTCCTCAGAATCCTCTCCTTCACGAAAAATATCAACACTTTAATCAGCTCTTTGGATGATAGTTTAAGTATGTTGCATCACTTCATCACATCGCACTCTTCCCTAACATACTCCCCCTGTCCTGCGGACATCCCCCTCATTGAGGGGGAACTTTTAGTATTTCATCCCTACAGGTTGAATTAATCACATCAAAAATAACGAGAATACAGTCATCCTGCCTGTCCCACATACAGTTGGGGGGAAATACTTCAGGATATTTACCCTCTGTTCGTCATGCTGCCTGTCCCGCACGCAGTTGCGGGGAACTTGATTCAGGATCTTAGTCAACAGAAGAGATTCCGGATCGAGTCCGGAATGACAAAACCACAGTCATGCTGAACTCGATTCAGCATCTTAACCCTCTGTTCGTCATCCTGAACTTGATTCAACATCTTAGCAAGCGGACAAGATTCCGGATCAAGTCCGGAATGACAAGTGATAAAACTGTAGAACTCTAAAGGAGGCGCTTCGCCCTCCTTAGACCTCCCGACGAACTTTTTGGCACTGCCCCAAAAAGTCCGCAAAAAGGTCTACCTCCAGTAATGCAAGTACGCAAACCTGTCTATCACAGACAAATTACGAAAGCTCACTCCCTCCCACTTCGTGGGCTCCGGGGTCGTTCGCTGGAGCTTTGCCTTGCTTTCAAGGGAGCCTACGGAACTTGCTGGTACTGGAGTGGTATTTTTGACTCTACATTCTTAACTCTTCACTGAAGAAATAGCTCCCCCTGTCCTGCGGACATCCCCCTCATTGAGGGGGAACTTTTATCAGCTAAGCTTATAGAGCTGAATCCTCCCTCAATGAGAAAAAACTACAAGCTACACCTTCTCACAAATCGAGTCCTCCCTCGATGAGGGAGGTGCTGAGCGTAGCGAGGCGGAGGGAGCTTTCTCTCCACCTACAAGCTCCCCCTGTCCTTCGAACATCCCCCTCATCGAGGGGGAACTTTTATCGGCTAAGCTTATAGAGCTGAGTCCTCGCTCAATCAAACTAAACTGCAAACTACACCTTCTCACAAGTTGAGTCCTCCTTCAACCGAGGGGGGAAGTTGAGCTACTAACTCATAACGCTGAACTCTACACTAAGATATTCTTACTACCTCTCCTCATCAAAAGTAAACTCCTCATCAAAAGT
>JAUMYK010000042.1 GCA_030528665.1 bacterium | reverse complement strand
ACTTGACTTTCTCATTTCCTATCAAAAAAGTACTAAAAAATTTGCATTATTTTTATTTTGGAGTATAATCATATCGTCATCAAGACAAACACTCTGAATCATCGGAGCCATGTCATGATGATCTACAAAGAAATGATCTTTAATAAACACTATAGATTATAGGAAGTAAGCTTCCCCTTGAGTAGTTAAGATGATACCTTACTTTATCAAAAAAAGTAAGCATCAAGAGCTCCTTTGAAGTCAACAAATGAGCAAAGTCAGATTTTTCTCTTTACTTTCTGGTAAAAGAAGAATTGAGCTTATACTACTTAAGTTTTTCAAAAGAGTTTCTATCAGGAGGATAGCACTCTACTCTCGCCTGCTAAATGCCGAGCAAGAGCATTTGAAAAAGAGAAGATGAGCACCTAGTACTTGCCTTTCTTGCCTCAACATTGATCAAATCCTGAACTACTTTCTAACAGTATTCTTGAGATTTAGGAGTGAGGTAAAGAGCAATTACTATCATCTGGCTATGGAGCTAAGCGCACTACCTATTGAATGTAATATCATTTTAAGCAATGCAAACCTGCAAGTTAGAAGGCAGCGTTAGTATCTTATTATGATTGATATTCCCTGGACAAAGACTATAGCGTGCAAAAAACTATGGAAATTGTCTATACTATCTCTAAACATAGTACATCCACAGTATCTAATACACAAAAGTTCTAGGAATGCCTAGAGCATTAGATAGTTGCAATCCGCAATCCTCGAATGTTTGGGGCTGAGTCTATAGTTTTCATTTCTTTGAGAAATGAGAGTCGACACCTTGTCTACTCTTTTTTTGTTTTTAGCGAAAAATAAGGCAGTTACTTGCATTTGGAAGAGAGAAGAGTATAGTTGGATCAGTTTTTTTTATTTTTTTTTTAACATAAAGATGGCTGAACAAAAACGATATGTCATTTGGGAGGGGAAAAAAAAGGGAATTTTCAGTTCCTGGGATAAAGTCAAACCACTCGTTACAGGTATCAAAGGCGCAAAATACAAAAGTTTTAAAACAGCATCTCTAGCTCAACAAGCCTGGGAACAGTGATGGGAAATTCACTATCAACCAGAAAAAAAGTGGCATGAAAAAGACCTTCCCTTTGTCAAAACGAGCATTGCCGTAGATGCAGCATGTTCAAGTGCCACTGGTATCCTAGAGTATCAGTGAATCGATCTCCTGAGCCAAAAAACAATTTTTCAGGTCAAAGTAGGAAAAGGAACTAACAATATTGGAGAATTTTTGGCACTTGTACATGGTCTAGCCTATTTAAAAGAAAACAATTCTGACTTTGCACTCTATTCTGACTCAAAAATAGCGATCAATTGGATTCTTGAAGGCAAATGTAAAACGAATTTTTTATCACACTGAGACCATCATCATACCTTTGAACTGATCAAAAGAGCAGAATCTCGACTTGCAAACAATAGCTTTTCAACAAAAATTCTCAAATGGAATACCAAAGAGTGGTGAGAAATCCCAGCAGATTTTGGAAGAAAATAATATTTTAACATACACTACATCCCCATGCATCGCAGAATACGATCCTTCATACGCCTGATCCTGACTGCAAGCATACTCCTGATCTGAAGCTATATACTCTGAGGTGTATTCTTTCCACTCTTTCAAGATCAAAATGAAACTCTCCCTTTTAGGATTGAAGCACAACTCAATATTGATGACCAAGCGCAAGTGCCCAAATGATCTGACTGCAAAACAATACGAGAGTGTGGCACACAAGGAGATGAGATTGCTTATGCACTCTTTGATCCAAGCTCTGAGAGCCCATGGAGAAATGCATATGAGGAACTCAAAACTTTTGATGGTCTAGAAGATGAAGAATGATACGATACTCATGAAGACCTCGCTCTAAGCACAAACTATGACAGATGAATAGAAGATCACGAAGTAGAGGATGAGGAAGATGAAACACTACTAGCCAAATATCAGATCAATGGAGATCAGATCAAGCTGAGAGAAAATCAAGGACTCAATGAGGAGGAAAAACTCCTTGCTGAAGAACTTTGGGACTACTTCACCAGCATTATTCCTACTCCATGGAGAAAACAGCTCAAAAACTATTATATCCATCATGGAGGAGATGATGCAGGCTATATTGATGCCAGCAGATGAGTTGGAACCTTGCTCAATCCTGACCATTACAATATTTTTGGCATAGATCTAGAAAATATAGGCTATGAAGAACCTTTTTCCACCCTTACACTTTTGCATGAATTTGCACATCTCTTTTCTTTAGATAAAAAACACTATGGCAATATCTTCGCATGCCGATCAGAGATGAGCTATGACTGTCATACACCATGGAGCTATCTCCAGCATTTTGCTTATCAGTTTTGGAGAAAGGTAGACAAAGACTGGATTCAAAATACTGATCGTTCACCAAAGGAGATCCTAACATTTTATCAACTCAACCAATCTGCTTTCATCAACAACTATGCAGCGAGCAATCCAGATGAAGACTTCGCAGAAAGCTTTACAGCATTTATCATCACCCCGAGAGATCAGCTCAATCCAGACAATCCTATAGACCAAAAACAACTCTTTTTCTACCAGTATCCAGAACTCGTAGGACTACGTTTTCAAATCTTAAACAACCTCTACACAATCTGGACAGACCAAACAGACTACTAATATACTATCATACCAGACCAGAGATAAGCTAACAAAAACAACATACTCACTATAAGGAGTAGGAATTTAGAGATGTTCAGCTTTTTTTAAAAAATGCAAATGGAAAAGAGAAACAAGAAATCTGACTTGAAATTTCCGTAAAGGCGCATATAATGAGAAAAAGCTTTTATCCCTTTACCCCTCAAAAGATGAATAAAAATTTTCTCCTTATGCTCTGACTCATCCTAGGGATAGGACTCAGCGCTTGTAGCCCAGAAACCAGCCATCCTAGTATTGAAAGCTGAGACAACATCACTCAAGCCATCCCCATCACACACAATGACTTTAGTCAACTCAACAGAGAACTCGTATATTGGCCACTCAATTATCAAGAATGTGTACTCAAAAATGGCACAGGAAGCAGCACCACAGCCCCAGAAGATCCTACCTGGCATACCTGTAAAGATGATACCTATACCTACACTTTTAGTGACCAAACACCTCAGAGTCCCCTTGAATCATATAGCTATGATACCAATCGCTATCACATCGATGAAGAAAAAAATAGTCAGATTTCCCTTATTTTTGAAAATATCCATCTTCCTCTTAGTGAACAAAACAGCCTGATTGAACTCTTTGCTACTACAGGAACTACCAACCAAAAACCCAATATCAACAAACCTAACCCAGACCTCATAAGAAATACTCCACGAAGTAAACCAAAACTTACTGTCTCAGGAGATTTTACAAAAGATTTTCAAGTACAACGAACAAAAAACGGACTCCATATCCAAAAAACCTCAGAACGAAAGGATGAATCCGAACTCTTCATGCCAACCTGAAATGGCATTGATCTCCCACTCTGATCACTACGCAAACCAGATACCGTCTACATCAGAGCATATGAAGAGGAAAAAAAAGCTGAAGAACTACCAACTACCACAGAGATGATCAATACTATGCTAAGAAATAAGCTTGCAAAAAAGCAAACACTCCAAATCCTCAGCTACTGAGAGGAGGCTCACTACGACGAAAATGATAATTATATTGGACAGGAGACAGATCTGTATATCACCATTGATTTGGAAAATATGAGTTATCAAGATTACGGATTTGATCCAAAACTTTGCTTTGATACCTTCTGTTTTGATCCCAAAAAACCTATCAAAAACTATAAAAACCGATACCTCCAAAGCTTTCATACCAACAGCGAAGAAGAGGAAAGTACAACACTCGTATATAATGCAGCATTAGAACTGATAATAAAAATTGACTATTTTTTCATGAATAGCCGTATCTCTCGAAAACATGCACATCCTGACTATAACATCAGTCAACAAACCGACTATAGCTGCATGGATACGGAAAGAGCACAAACTGTTCTCACTCACAAGGAACTCCAACTCCCACAAACACTCAACTTTTTAGGAGAAAGCTATACGCTTCAAAATACGACTTTTGATCAAAAAAACGAAGACGAAGACTACGGATCATACAAAAATTTTTTCCATATCTTTGAGGATAAACAAGCAGCAGAAGCGCAAATTACAGAACATATCAAAAAAACTGGGATGCTCTTTGAGAAATACTTCCTCAGATTTAAAGCTCATCCAAATCTCACACTCATCTATACAAAACCATCAGATCTCCAAACTCCTGAAGCAGTATTCTATAGCCAGGAGCCTCTAATAATGGATGAAAAATGATATGTTCATGATCTCAAACTCTCCAAAACAATCTATTGCACAATGGGACAACGAGGAGTTTTTCTTGACAATACCTGCTGAGAAAAAACTGATTTTAGAATCAAAGCACTCCATGACTCACTTTGGCTAAGCGAAGAAAAAATGAAAAAAGCTGACCTTGCTCCAGAGTGAAATCCTTACAGTAATGATAGCATCATCTTCAATAGTAAGATCCTCCCTCTCTACAATATTCAGAAAAGTCCAGTTGAACACTACTACTATATCTATCCTGCCTCAGGAGTAGAATTTGCACATGGAGCAGGCGGTTGCAAACCAGTAATTTATACCTATGATCAACAAGAAAGAGCTAATGAACTGACCATCACTCTCCCTGAAAAAAGTAGCTTTACAACCCTGATACCAAGCTTTACCAAGAATACCACATGGGAGTTCAGCACAGATAAAAATAGCAATATCACCGTTGATGGAGAGCAGTTCCCATATCTGTACTACGCTACCTTCCGATGAAACTATCGTAACAACACCTTCTGATGGAGCGTAGATGGTAAAGATATTCCCCACTTTCTTGAACACAAACTCAACGCAATGAATTTTAATCAACAAGAGAAAGCTGATTTTCTTGAGTATTGGCTACCTGAGTTTGATCCAGCATTTGTTTATACCATCAGTTTTAAATTCAACGAAGCCTTTGAACCCTATGCAAAGCTGAGCTGGAAACATACTCCTGAAAAAAGCTTCAGAGTCTTTATGGAGGCTCATCAACATCCTCAAAATACACATATCAGCTACGATCCACGCCACCCCGATACTGGGAATAGCTACTTTTTGAAACGCTTTGAAAGAGGGAGTAACTTTGATATGCTGGAGCGAGGTGGAAACCTCACCAAACTAAAAAAAACATAAATCTGATCAGATTTTTATCTCTTTTCTTATCCTCACAATGAAAACTTTTGAACAAATGCAACAAGAATACGCAGAACTCATTGTCCGCTTTGGTGTCAACCTCCAATCAGGACAAAACCTTATCATCAATGCACCACTTGAATCCCATCACTTCGTACAACTTTTGACCAAAGAAGCCTACAAAGCATGAGCACAACAGATTTTTTATAGGCGAAGATCTGAAGAACTTGATCTCATTAAATACCAAATGGCACCAGAGGAGGTACTAGACCTCCACCCACAGTGGCTCGAAGATGGCTATACTGCAGAGCTTAAATCAAACTGCGCACAAATTGCACTCTATATGACCGATCCCAATCTCTTCAATGATATCGATCCACAGAAAATCAGCAGAGCATCAGCAACACTTGCAAAATCTAAACAAGCCTACCGTAAACTCATCTCAGAAAACGCAGTCAATCGAACAATAGCAGCAATACCAACAGCAGGATGGGCAAATGCTATCTATAAAACAGAGGAAAGCAGCAAAAATATCCACAAACTACGAATGCAAATCTTTCAACTCACAAGAATCGATCAAGACAATCCTCTAGCCGCATGGCACCAGCACCTTGATCAACTCAACAGCTATGTCACCTATCTCAATACCCAAAATTTCGAAAAACTCCACTACCTAAGTAGTACAACAAATCTCTGGGTACAACTCCCAGAATGACATCACTGGATCGCAGCTGGAGAAAAAACTCAAAACTGAATCCCCTTCTGCGCAAACCTCCCAACCGAAGAAGTATTTTCTATGCCACACAAGTACGGAGTAGACGGCATACTTCAGTCAACATTCCCTCTCGAGTACGCTGGAAAGATCATAGAAAACTTTGGCTTCAAATTTGAAAACGGAGCAGTCATAGACTTCTGGGCAGAAAAAGGCTATGAAGTACTCAAAAACCTGCTTGCTACTGACCAAAACGCTAAAAGACTCGGAGAAGTTGCAATCGTACCTATCAATTCACCAATTTATCAATCAGGGATCATCTTTTCCAATACCCTCTTTGATGAAAATGCGAGCTGCCACTTTGCGCTATGAAACGCCTATCCTACGACAATTAAAGAAGGAAACACCCTAACTTCAGAACAAAAAGATCAGCTTGGCGTGAACGAAAGCATCATCCATGTGGATTTTATGGTAGGAGATGAGGAACTCTGCATTACAGGAGTCCGTGCAGATGGTAGTCAAGAAACCTTCTTCCAAAATGGGAAACGAAAAATTCCAACAAAAAAATAAATGTACTGTTGCATAGATAAGTTTACACATTGTAGAGAGGATAAAGAAATGAT